>JBMOPF010000001.1:0-16407 GCA_049325075.1 Bacillota bacterium
TTTCTCCCGGCAAGAAGTTATTTTATCATTTCCGGTTACCCGGGTCAACTGGTATATTTTTCTTGCCCGCTGACCCTTTTCTTTTTTTGCCCGCCTTTCCGGCCGGCAAGATGTAAGTCTATCACTTCCCGTCATCCAGGTCAACCAGCAAATCTTACCATCGGGACTTGGTGCCTTTACCGCAACCGGCAGCTATTTTAAACATACAAAGGCCCTGACGCACAATACACGTCGGGGCCTTTTACGTCAACACACGGGGAATCAGTACTATTACACTGCTACACAGCCTTTGAGTACTTTTCCGCCAGGTCACCCACCAGCGGCAGCTTGAACCTTATACCCTGATAGGCCTTAATCATCAGTAATATCCAGAAGAAAATCGAGGCCGCTATGATTAATGCGTTAAGCAGTGAAAGCATAAAGAATAAAACCCATGTCCTGATTAACATCAGGTTTGACAAAATAATAGTGACTATATTCAGTCCCCCGAATACTATAATGGACTGCATGGCATGGAAGCGTATATAAGGATCTTTCTCAATAAAAAAGAAAACCAACCCCGAAATCCAGCCCAGCAAATAGCTCAGCAAGGCAGCCACATTTTTTTGCAGTCCTGTTTGTGTTTTGACTCCGTCCATAGGCTCTTCCCATGTTTCGAAGTTTTTGCCACACTTATTGCAAAACATGGACCCGTCAGGATTATCAGTACCGCAGTTGGCACAATACATAAAAAAACTCCTTTCATAAAAACAATACTTTTACTGTTACACAGCACATTCGTTTATTTATTGATTAGAGTCCATCTGTTTAGATTAAATTTTATATTTAGCGCCAGTATTATTAAATTCCTCTTAAAAAAATAAAAAATCATTCGACATTTAATTACAAACATCGAACGAAATATAACTTCATCAATATTTTTACAATAATGCCCTACCCTTTTACATGACCTTAAGCCGCCCCTTTTTCAATGCCCTGCGGTAATACCACTTGCCGTGAATGTTTTGATATCCCCATATTGCCCTGAAAAACAAGGGCAGGTCCGGAATCCAGAACCCACGGGGGGGGAACCGCCGACGGATTGACCCGTACCGGGTCCACCTCCGCCACAATCACTCCCTCTCCTTCCTCCCGGGTACGGCGGGCCAGAACTTTACCATATGCGTCCACTATCTGGGTTTCCCCGAGAAAATATGACCGGTAGGTCACACCCGGCAGCATCGGCATGAAAGCTTCAAAATCACCGGCATGGGCAGCGTGTACAACCGGAACCCCAAGAAGTCGCGCCATCATCCCCGGTGTTTCCCTCATGATATCCAGGTTGCGGCGGTGAAGTCCCATTTTGCCTGGTATCGGTATGTTGTCCGGAAGGGTCCACCAACAGGACCCTCCCACCAGGAGATTTACCCTGCCGCGAAGCCTTTGCACCGTCCGTGTACGTACCAGCTCCCAGCACACGGCCGCCCCCACCGGCCCAATGGGGGTATCCAGTATGCCATCATCATTTCCACCCCTGTAATAACAGTTCTCCCACATGGTTGGCTGGTCCTTGTCATGGGTTGCATAGCTTCCATCGGGAAACCCCAGAACAAAAGTATTGTAGTTTTCGCCTCCCCGTGAGGCAATAAAAGACCCTCCGACATACCCTCCGTACCGCCGGGCCATATCAGTTATCAGTTTGAGCGCCGGTCCGTCAAAAGGCAGGGAAGCCCTCAGCATATCCGGGTGAAAAGAAACAGCAGATGTGAAAAACTCCGGCAGGATGACCATGCGGCATCCCCTTGAAAATGCTTCCTTCAGAAGCTGTTCCGCCCGTGCAATATTCTCTTCCACCCCTGCAGGGACAACCGTCATCTGAACAGCAGCAACCTTCATTTATACTACCCCCATAAATACAAAATCCCGATTTAATAGGCATATTTAAACCCAGATATCCAGATACCAAGCTACCTCTGATCTGGATTCAATATAGCCAACCGGTCAAAATACAAATTATCAAGCAATTCCTTAACCGCAGTAATGGCCGGGGTTATTGGGACTTCAAGCATGTTCTTTCCCTTCATGTCGGCAACTCTGATGTCGTTATCCTCGGGAATCAACCCTATAACCGGTATTTCCGGCCGGGTAACAGGTATTACCCCTTCCTCCAGCTTGCCAATCCTGTTCAAAACAAGGCCGGCGCGTTCATAACCAATTACCCTGTCTGCCACACCCTTAATGGCTCCGGCAACTCTAATCCCTCTTAATGAAGTGTCGGAAACCAGGAGCAGGTCCGTTACAGCACTCATGACCCTTCTGTTCACCTGTTCCACACCGGCCTCCCCATCTATGACAATAAAATCAAAGCTTCCGGCCAGCGTTTCAATTATCTCCCTCAACATTATGTTAACCTGGCAGTAACAGCCATCGTTTTCAGGGCGGCCCACTGCCAGGAAAGCAAGATTGTCCTTTTCACAAAGAGCCCTGAACACTTCATACTCAAGATTTTTGACAATTTCCTCCCTGTCGCCGCCCCCGCCGGACCGTACTTTTTCAATAAGGCCGCACCTGATATCATCCACTGTTATTTCAGGATTAAAGCCCAGCGCAAGGGCAAGGCCGGAGGCGGGATCTGCATCCACCGCAAGCACCTTAAGACCCTTGTCTTCAACAAGTATCCTCGTGATGGATGCACTGATAAAGGTTTTCCCCACCCCACCTTTTCCGCATACTGCAATTACCCTTGCCTTGTTTCCCATAACAAGTCACCTTTTTCCTTTTAATGAATTGCGCATTTTTCTCAAATCTCCCACCTGGCTGCAAACATCATTGTATTCACAATCTCCGCAGTCAAAGGACATTTCTACGGACATCCTGTTCAGGGCGTCCACCGCCTTCATCGCCTTTTCCGTAACACCCCGCAGTTTTCTAACTTCTTCACTGCCGGCTGTCACAAAGACAACCTCAACGGACTTGACATAATCCTTTTCCCTGAACCTGTCGATAAGCGCGCCACCCAGCACATCAAAGGAAAACCCTCTGTCAAGGGCCTCATGACTCACCCTGCTCCATTCCCTCCTATATTGCGATACCGCCCTCATCATGTATCCTTTTAAATCCACGTCAAACCTGAGCAGGTCCATCTCCCTGTATCTCTCATAACTGTTTTCTCCGTTAAACCCACAAACCCCGGCGATTACCACCTTGCCGAAGGGGAGGCTTCCACCCCTGCTTTCGGGAAGATCCGGGCCAATTAACGATATAACGCCGTCTCTCACCAGGTCCGGATTATTTACCCACATAACCAGGGACAGCGACTCCTGTTCCGGATTACCCAGTTCAACCCCTGTATCCCGTATAAGAACAACGTTTCTTCCTTCCCCTGAAGGCCAGGGCAGCTTTGTGGAAGGGCGGGTTTCGGAAACACCGTATATTTTCCCTATCCCGTCCAGGTATCGCCTTAAATCACCCAGGAAGTTATCCAGCACTTAACCGCCTCCTATTTGGACATTAATGAATCCCGTGCGATCAGTGCGGCCCCTAGAGCGCCGTTTATTTGCGGATTTTTTACCTGCTTGATACTCACACCCATGGCTTTTTCCAAAGAGCGCAATATGCCCGGGTTTTTCGCCACCCCGCCGGTCATGGCCACATCGGTTTCAACGCCTATGCTTTTAGCCAGGGCGGCAGCCCTGTTCGCCATGGCCCGGTGCAGCCCACGGACAATGTCGGGCAACTCCCTTCCCTCATTAATCAGCGATATTATCTCGGTTTCCGCAAAAACCACACACTGGTTGGAGATGGTTACCGGGTTGGTTGACTGAAAAGAAAGCTCACCCATGTCTTCAAGCTTTATTTCCATCGCATCCGCCATTATTTCCAGGAAGCGACCTGTTCCGGAAGCACACTTGTCATTGTATACATACCTGAGCACATTTCCCTTTTCGTCTATCCTGATGGCTTTGGCGTCCTGTCCCCCAATGTCCACCACCGTTCTCACAGACGGCTCAAACCAGATTGCCCCTCTGCCATGACATACTATTTCCGACTCCACTGCGTTGACAAAGGGGATGTGTTTCCTGCCATACCCCGTCCCAACACAGTAATCTATATCTTTCATGGAGAGGCCGGCCTTGGCCAAAGCTTTTTCCATAACCTCCCCGGCGGACCGCTCCGGCATCGTGGTAGCCCTGATCACCTCGGCGGCTAAAATTTTCTCGCCGTCCATTATTACAGCCTTGGCCGTAAGAGAGCCAACGTCACATCCCGCCACTATCACAGCGCCAACCTCCCCTCACGCTTTTCCCTCGCTATCAAAGCAGCCCCCAGAGCTCCGGTAATCTGTGGGTCAACCTTTTTAATCCTTTTAATTTTTATCCCCAGCAGTTTCTCAATCGCCCTTACTACACCGGAGTTTTTCGCCACCCCTCCGGTCATGCACACATCCCTTTCAACACCAATATTGTTCACCAGCACCGACATCCTGGCAGCCATGGCGTTGTTGACCCCTGCCGCTATATCCTCCAGGGGCACCTTGTCATTCAGGTGCTGTATGACATCCGCCTGGGCCCACACCGTGCATGCTGAGGCCAGCAAGATGGGGGACTTTGACTTACCGGAGAATTCCCCCAGTTCGTCAAGGGTTACTCCCAGCACCCTTGCCATTACTTCCAGGAAACGACCGGTCCCGGCTGCACACTTGTCATTGGTGATGAACTTGACAACCTTCCCGCTGCTGTCTATCTTCATGGCTTTGCAGTCCTGCCCGCCGATGTCAATTACTGTCTTTACGGAAGGTATCAACCACTTGGCGCCTTTTGCGTGGCAAGCAAGCTCGGAAACGGATTCACTTACAAAGGGTATTTTCCTTCTCCCATAACCTGTGCCGATGCAGTGGTCCACATCCTTCATCGACAGCCCGGCTGCAGCCAGCGCCTTCTCCATGGCCTCGTTGGCCGACTTCTCAGGACGCGTCCTGGACATGATAACCCCGGAGGACAGTATCTGGTTATCTCCTATGATTACAACCTTGGAGGTCAGAGACCCTACATCACATCCCGCAGTAATCATTTTAACAGCCTCCTTACTTTGAAGAATTCCTCCAGGCGGGCGGAAGTGGTTTCCCATGATTCCACCCTGTCGTCGAAAGCATCGGAATACATTATATGGGTTGGGTATCCTCGCTTCTCAGTATCCTGCGCCAGCACCTTCACCATGCCCCAGGTGTTCCTGCAGCCCGGAGTGCCGTTGTATATAATGCAGTCCGCGTTATATACCTTAGCCGCCGCCAGGGTGTCCTCAAGCCACATTTCCGGCTTATCGTAGGGTCCCCGTATCTGTTTAATCATGGGCATTCTTGAATTCGCCTCGGCTATGGAGTCTATCATGGCATCTAGTTCAGTGGTGTCTATGTGATAGGTTTCATTCTCCCTGCCTCTTGAATAGGGTGCGTTTTTCTGCCAGAAAGTGCTGAGCATACTTCCAAAAGAGGTTATACCACTCCTGTCCAACATATCAAAGAAGCGAAAATCGGCAGTGTAATGATCGATATAGCAGAAGAGAGCCCGGGTCCTTTCCCTTCCCGATGCGAGACCGCAGATACCGTTATCTGCGTTTTCCCGTACTTTCTCAAGCATAAGCTCCAGTAAACGGGTACATTCCTTCATACCCGCAAACATGAAGCGGCAGGCATAGGTAAAAAGGCCGAATATGGGCGGCTTTGGGCTGGGCACAAACCTTTGCAACTCCTCTATTTCACATATTATCTCATCCTGCTTCTTTATCTCCATCAAAACCTCGCGCAGGCGGTCCAAATCCAGCTTTTTGCCCGTTTGCTCTTCTATAAATGCAATCAGGCCCTTATAATCCTCACGGTGATACCGGGACGTTCTCTCCCCGGTCAGCGTTGGCGGGTAGTTCAAGCTGTAAAAAGGCAGGTTCAGATAAGCCGATGCAAAAGCATAGGAATTGGCGTTGGTATCGCAGACTCCGGGAGTGTCACAGACCACAAAGTCAATTTTCTCACCCAGACCTGCCAGGTAAGCCCCAAGGGATCCGCGCTGTGACGAGCATGATGTTTCGGTAAAGCCTACCTCGCAAGCATAGTCCAAATATTCAGAAGTGCCCCTGTCCCAGGCCAGTGTGCCCATAACCGTCATTACCTCGAGGGTTATGGGAACCACATCCATGGCGTACATTATGGCCGGGTTAAAACAAAAAGTGGTGATAGCCCTTTTTTTCCCCTTTTCATGGGCCGTAATAATATTATTCAAATAATTGGCAGCCAGTTTACAAAACTCAATTCCCACCACCCCCTGTGCTTTAATGGGTTCCAGCACCCCACGGAAGGCCGGAATGAAGTTCAACAGCTGCCTGAATTCCTTTTCCGTGCCGTCCATGGTCTTTGAGGCGGCATCAAACAATGACCAGATCATCCAGTCGTAATTATACTCTTTAAGTTCCTTTCTCATTTCTCAATCATCTCCAAAAAGGCGTTAACCCGCATTTTTATTCTTCCCGAATCGGACAGTGGGCCGTACTGCCTCTCAATCCTCATGCAAGGTATTCCCACAGCCTCAAGGTCCCTCTCAAATACTCCATTTTCCGACCCGTGCAGGTCGCAGAACCTTATATTCTGCAGTATCACTCCGTCAACCCTGGCTTTTTGGGCCTTTTGTTTCAAAATATCCAGCCTCTTCTGATACATGCCCACCATCCGGGGGCAGGTATGGTGGCTCAGGTAACGCTGAGCCAGGGCCACCACGGGGTCCCCTTCTTCGTCCACAAGGTCTGTAAAGAACCTGGAACCGAAGCAGAGCGTGTCGGCCACCACCACAGCCCCCTCATCTTCGATGGTCTTTACCAGGTTCACGTCGTCGCTGGCGCTTCCCACAAGCATGATCCTCTTCCTGCCCCTGATAGGCTCTTTGCAATTCTCAAACTCCCTTACGGCCTCCTCCAGAATGTCGTTGTATATTTCCCGCGGGATAGCCTTCCCGGCCAGGACGATAGCCAGGGCGTCCGTTCCCGAAACAGGCACCTCGTCAAGGCACCTCAACTCGTCCATCCTCTTGAGCAAAACTCTACCCTTGTTGTACAGCTTAATGGTATTTTTGAGGGATTCCTCAGTAACCTTGACGTTGAAGTGGCTTTCCATTGCCTCAATAAGCCTGTGCGTTTCATCCACAAACCACTTTAGAGCATAATCGGTAATCTTATGAGGGATTCCGTAGTGGAAAAAAAACGAAGGCAGTATACCGGGGTGATCTTCACTTGCCTTTCTCCAGCACTCATCAAGCCGCCTCATGGAATCACACCCCGGTGTTATGATGACCCCGTCAAGAAACCCGTACACCCCCTCCCCTGCCAGTTGTAAAACACTTTTGGGAAAAGAGCAGATAAAAGGGCCAAAATAGGCGTCGCTTACATCCGACGAGGTTGCCTCTATCCCTCCAAGCCTGAAGGGAAGTATGCCGGCCGCGTAAAAAACCTCTTCAGGAACATAGGAACAGGTGTATCCAATAATTTTACCGCCATTTTCCTTCCATTCCCCGGCATATTTATTGTTTATCAGCGTAGCAGCTTCATATATCTCCTTCTTCAATTTGCCGACCCCTCCTGAACAATAATTTTTCTAAGGGAGGACAGGGCCTCCTCCAGGCCGGACGAATCTTCGGACGGGTCCGGTGTCAAAAGTTGGGCAAGCCCCCTGACCAGCGGCGGCATAACTGAGCCGGCCACCGGCTTAACAGCGCTGACAATACTACCCATAACATTTTCCGCCGCCCTGTTCAATTCTTCAGCATCAACAGCCGCTGATATCTCCGACAGGACCCTCGGTATCACCTCTGGTCTGTGTTCGTAAACTATGTTTATATACCTCAGAACTGAATTGACCAATTCTCCAATTTCCTGGGTGTCCAGATCGGCCATGCCGGAAGAGAAGGCAACGGCAACGTCTTCTTCCGGAAACTCCTCATACAGGCTCAATTTCATCCTGGCAGACCTTATCCCGGGATTTTTCCGCGAAGCGTAGGAAGATACCAGAGCGCCGTATAAATCCGGGTTCTGTGAAACAGCTTCAATGTACGTTTTTATTATTGTCTCCCCGTCTTCCGCCAGGGCAATTTTCATCTTGCACAGTAACTCAGGGTCAATAGTGCCGGCCATTTCCTTCAATAGGGGCTTCAGATCTGCATAAAACTGCGGCAGGCCGGCCTCTCCCAGGAGATAACTTCCGGTATGCAGCTTGCGGACCATTTCCATGACTGAATTGGCCAGCAGGCCGATTTCTTTTCCGTTTAACATGCGAAGCAGAGAAAAGACCACATCCGCCAGCAGTTCAGGGGCCAGGTTGTTAAATGGCTTTACGGTTTCGTGAACAGCCCTCGTTCCCCCGTTGACCAGCGCAGGAAGGCAACCGATAAGGCAGACAGCCTTGGCCGGATACCTCCACATTTTTTCGTTCATCATCCTGGACAACAGGACCATCGCTTCCTCTGAATTATCCAACGTTTCCTTCAACTGGCCGAAGTCAACCGATTCAATAATATTGTTGAATGGTTTTTCCAAAGCCTCACTGGCACATTCAGGTTTCTCCCTGCTGATTTCGCCAAGCCTTGCAACCTGCGCGTTAAAATAGGAACCCATCTTTTTTGCTTCAATACCCTTCGTAATTGAAGCCATGATTTTTCCCCGCTCTTCCGGGGGCAGTTTCCGGAGACCTTCGCCGATTGTCGCCAGCGCTGAACGAATCCCATCCGCCAGCAGGGGCACACCCTCCGCCGCCAGGGCGGAAATGAATTCCGGGTCCTCTGAAATTCCCGGCTCCTTATCACACTTTTTAGAAATGCCCGACAGTATTTTTGCAACTATTTTTCCCACCCTTTTAGAGACCATTTTCTTCCAGCGACTTTCCCCGGACCAGCAATTAAGAAGATCGCCCAGCACAACATCTATGCCGCGCCTTACGCCTTCAGTCCGGACCGCTTCGATAACCAGTCTACTGACCAGTTTTTCAATGTTTCCTCCCTTTTTGCACCTAACGTTTGTTTCCATGATCATCTTCTCTTTCACTAATTTTATTTATCTATGCTATTTCATGCCTTTTTGGGGTTTTAGCGAAGGTATCTTCCTTCTCCTTAGGCACTGAACCAATCAGTTGTTTGGCAAGGCGCTTGGCCAGGCACAGGATGGTGTAAGTGGGAGGCAGTCCCCAGGCCTCCGGAATCACGGAACAGTCGCAAACATACAGGTTTTCGTATTCGGTCTGAAGGTTTTTGTCAACAAGATGATTGATCTTTACCGTTCCGCCCGGGTGCGCCGCAAGATACCAAGACTTGAAAATATTCTTTGCGCCGGCATTTAATAGTATGTTCTTAGCCCTTTCATAACCGTGGTCCAACTTCCTGTAATCAATTTCCGCCATTTTCTTCCTTACCCCGCCACCGTTGGTAAGCCTGCCGCCAAGGGAATCCTTCTCCTTGACCATTATGGACAGTGTGCGGGAGTGGGAGAAAAGCCTGTGGAAATGGAATACTTCGGCGGCAAAAACCCTGTAAAGCCCGGTAGGAACAGTCATATCCGTCATAACATAGCCGTCCTCGACAAACTGGTGTCCCGCAGCCATTGGTATTTCACTGCCCCCTTTGATGTCTTTTACCGTCCCCATTACACAGATTAGCGGATCAAAGAAGTAATCATAGCCTGCTCCTTTAATCCCGCTGTTCCGGAGTATAACCGGCGAACCAATGCCGCCTGCGGCGATGATTATCTTGGGGGCGTACACCTTCATATCCTTACCCTTCATGGCAAACTCAACGCCCACCGCCTTTTTATTGTCCAATATCACCTTGCTGACCCTGGCATGGCTGAATAAGGTAGCGCCATAACTTACCGCTTCTTCAACAAACATGCTCCCGTTCCACTTTGCGCCGTTGGGGCATCCGTAATTGCACTTGCCGCAACCTGGCTGGCACTTGTCCTGGTATATAAACTTGGGCAGCCGATCCCACTGGTAACCGATGGATCTGGCGCTTTCCATTATCCGCCTGGCCATAGGGCCAAACAGCTGGTCTGAAAGGGGGGCGATGGGCACTTCCCCCCGGAGTTCTTCCATTTCCCGGGATATATCTATTCCGTATGATTTCAGCATATCCACTGGTGGGGTAAAGGCTGTACCGTAATAAAAGATTGAGCTCCCGCCGGTGGTGATTCCACGGACCATGGCCAGCATATTGTTGGTGATTAGAACACCTTTTCCGGGAATTCCCAGCCTCTTTAAAGCCTGGAATATTGTCCCTTTCGTTTTGTCATTGTCTCCCCACTCCAGTATCAGCACCTTTTTCCTGCTTTTTGCCAAATCCCTGGCCACTGTAGCACCGCCCGGCCCTGTTCCAACAACAATAGCGTCATACTTTGTGTTGGTGGTAACCATAAGAAAACCTCCTTCGACAAAAATTGATTTTTTATGATATCGAACGTTCGTTATATAATATTCAGCTAAAATGTATCATGTTCAAATATTTCTGTCAATAAAATATAATTATAATTATAAAAATTTTATGTCTATAATTCGCAATATACTATTTTTTTGAACTGGAAAAAAAGGAGACTCTTTACGCAGGAGAATAAGAACAGACGGGACTTTTTCATGAGGTTCGAAGTTAGAGGTTGGAATAATTGGCCGGTTAATCCCCTCCATATTCACTCATATACTTACGCAGCAATTCCATAAAGAGAATACCCTGCTTTTCATAACAGGCTATGCCGGGACATAAAAGCCGGTAAAATATCAGCCCGCTGAAAAAAATCATAATCACAAAGCCAATGTCTTCATCCATCCCCAATCTTTCACCTATACTACCGGCAAAATATTTCACAACCTCCCTGAATATCTCCATGTCTTCTTTTGAGTTGCTGTTACGGTAATAATCAACGGCCAGCAGAATTATTCTCTGAAATTCTTCTTCCTTTTCCATCACATAGTGATGCAATGCTTTCAGTATTTGATCTAATTCATTTTCCTCACCAAACCATTTATCAAATTCAGTTTCCTGGCGCTGGCCAATCATTAAAATCAGATTGTCAAGGAGGGATTTTTTATTGGGAAAATAGTGGTAAATGGTGCCTGTGGAGACACCCAGTTCCTTTGCAATCTCCCTCATAGTGACACCGGAGTATCCTTTTTTGGAAAATAAATCAAAACACCTTGACAGAAGTTCTTCCCTATATAAATCATGATCAACAATTTTTGGCATACCTTACTCCTCGTTTATTAATGACTTTTCAATATCGAACATTTGTTATATTTTATTTCCGCATGAATATATCACGCTCATATTTTTCTGTCAATATTATATATTTCTAATCACAAAGACATTTCCACCATAATCACCAAATTGCCGGTATTCTTGCACGAAAATAATACGTATTGACTCAGGTAAAATAAGGAAATACAATACTTGTATAATTAACCTTTATTTAAATCCATAAAAGGTCTGTTGTTGCAAAGAGGTTTGCCTTTCAAAAAATGGAGGGGTGGAAATTGAATCTGGATCTCCTTATAAAAAACGGAACAATCGTTGACGGAACAGGCACACCTGCTTTTAAAGGCGACCTGGGGGTAAAGGACGGAGTAATATCTGCTGTAATCCCTGCGTCCGGGGATAACCCTTCAAAGTTTGACGGCTCAAACTGCAAAAGGGTACTGGACGCCGAAGGGCTTGTAGTATGCCCCGGTTTTATAGATATCCATTCCCACACCGACTGGGTGCTTCCGTTGAAAGACCACCCCTCAATTGTAAAGCCCCTGCTTGAGCAGGGCATAACCACCCTGGTGGGGGGAAACTGCGGCTTTTCTCCCGCCCCGCTGGTCCCCAATTCCGAAAACTATGATTACATAATGAGCCAGCTTAAAAGAACCGTAATCCTTTCAGCACAGCAGATGCTGGATTTTCAGTGGACCTCCATGGATTCCTTTATGAATTACCTGGAAAAAAGCGGTATTGCCATGAACCTGGCCATGCTCACCGGCCACGGTGTACTCCGCATACTACTCCTGGGAAACCGGTACTCATACCCGGGAAAAGACAAAATGAATGAAATGGAGAGGATTATAGCCTCTTCCTTTGAAGATGGGTCTTACGGCCTGTCACTGGGTCTCGGCTATGAACCGGGAATATTCGTTGAGATGAGGGAACTTGAGGATCTGGCAAGACTGGTCAAAAAGCATGACCGCATCCTGACAGTGCACAACAAGGCCCTTTCCAAAATATCCGGGGCCTACCCCTTAAAACCATTCGATGAGGACCATAACATCAAATCCCTCGGGGAAATGATCGAACTGGCCGAAAAAACCGGGATAAAAATACAAATATCACATCTTCTTTTCGTGGGTTCAAAAACCTGGCCGGGCTGCGACCGCGCCCTTGAGATGATTGACCGCGCCCGGGAGCGGGGTGTGGACATAGCCTTCGACAGCTTCGCCCATAAGGCCGGCAACACTACAATCTACGTGGTATATCCGGCCTGGTTCCTGGAGAGGATACCCAAAAGCTTCAGGAGCACCTTGTCCAGGACCAGACTCCGCATAGAGGTCTTCTTCATGGTGCGCCTCCTGGGTTTCGGCCTGGAGGACACTCAACTGCTATGGGGAGGCCTGCCTGAACTTGAAAAATTCAATGGAATGTTCTTCACGGATATTGCCCGTGAAATGAACTGCTCCGTATTCGACGCCTACCTGAAAATCAGTGAAATGAGTGATGGAAACGCCACCTGCCTCTACCACAAGTACAGCGGGGACGAGAATGATGAAAGCGCATACATAAAGGTACTCAAACACCCACTCAACACGGTGGAAACAGACGCGCTGCTCAGTACCCGCGGCGTTCAGAACCCCGCCGCCTTCGGAACCTTCCCCAGGGTTATACAGCGCTACCACAAGGAGCTCAAAGTGATCTCCCTGGAAGAGGCCATTGCAAAAATGACCGGCAATTCGGCCAAAAGGATTGGCTTAAAGAACAGAGGCCTGTTAAAGGCCGGGAACTGGGCGGATATCACCATATTTGATTATAATGAAATAAGGGACAACACAACGCCACTCAGGACTGAAGAAAAGCCTTCCGGCATCAGGCATGTATTTATAAACGGCACGGAAGTGGTAACAGACGGCAATTATACAGGAGGAATAAAGGCAGGCAGGGTTCTGCGGGCCTGACCGCCGGGGGCTGTTATCAATAACAACAGAGCGGGGTTGCTGAACAATACTTAAGCAACCCCGCTGGACAGCCTCATCTCTTCTTACGCCATATAAGGGGAACCGGTCATAACCGGGACAGTCCCGTATTGCCATGATTGCCACGGCTCCGTTCCCTTAATACCGGCACGGGACATCCTCATATCCTGAAGCACACTGTTAAGTTCACCAATATTGTTTTGAATCCTGCATTAGTATCCATACTTTCAGCCTTTTTATACAGAATGATTTCCAGCATGAGCGTTTTTAAAGTAAAATAGAAATAGTGCCAAAAAGCAAAAACATCTGAAATCAGGTGATTTAGCATGCGAATTTCCCCTGTGGACAGGCGCCGGGATGAAATCTCCACCAGGGTAAAAAAAACGGCCGACAAGGATTTTTCTTCCTTTATGGACATGGCCGGGAAAGAAAACCCGGAGCAAAGGCTCAAGGATATGCTTGGCAAAATAATGAAGCTAAGCGACAAACTAAAGGCAGTGCCCACAGTGCGGGACATCAGGGAGTATAAGAAGCACATCGCCGAATACCTTGATTTTATTCTTAAAAATTACTACAAGATATCCAAGGACTATGCGCGGTTTTCCTCGAGCCTGCTAACCAGGGTTGAAGTAATAAATAAAAAGGTCGATAATCTTGTCAGCCAGTTCCTGGAGGACCAAAAAAATAACCTGGAACTGATCAGGGATGTGGATGAAATTACCGGCCTCTTGCTGGATTTGTATAAATAGTCAACTAATGGCCAAGTTTTTTGTTCGAAGGAGGGTACCCCTTTGTTCCGGAAAAGACTGATGGCAGGTTTAACGGTGGTAATGCCGCTTATATTTCTGATGATGGCGCTGGCGCAGCCGGGCATTGGAAAAACACCGGACGACCGGCATCTTACCATACTTTTCACACATGATCTGCACTCCCATATTGACCCGTTCAAGACCGTCACGGCTGACGGCAGCGTGGCCCGGCGCGGGGGGTATGACCGTCTGGCCGCCGCCATCGCCGCGGAAATGGCAAAAAATCCGGGACGGGTTCTGGTGGTGGACGGTGGGGACTTCAGCATGGGAACCCTCTTTCACACCCTTTTCACCAGCGAGGCGGCGGAACTGGGCCTGATGGGGGAAATGGGCTACGATGCCACAACTTTCGGCAATCACGAATTTGATTTCGACTCTTCCGGCCTTGCCTCCATGCTGGCTGCAGCCCGGGAAAGAGACCGGCCGCTTCCTTCAGTTGTATCCTCGAACATTGGATTCAGGCAGAATCAGGAAGGGGAAAGCGGACTGAAGGAGGCCATGGAAAACTTTCCGGTCAGGGATTATACCGTGGTTGAAAAAGGGGGGCTGCGCATCGGTATTTTTGGACTCCTGGGCAATGACGCGGCCCACGATATAATCTTTGGAAATGATATTGAGGTGAGGGACCCTGTAAAGGAAGCCGCCCGGGTTGTAAAAATACTCCGGGAGCAAGAAAAAGTTGACCTGGTGGTCTGCCTGTCCCATTCCGGCACTTCGCAAACAGGGAGCAATTCCGAGGATGAAATTCTGGCCGGAAAGGTGCCGGGCATCGATGTTATTATCAGCGGGCACACCCACACCCTGTTGACGCAGCCTATCATTAAAGGCGGCACCATCATTGCCTCTGCGGGATGTTATGGAGACCACCTGGGCATATTGGAGCTTAACTGCCCGCCGGGAGGCCATCCCGAAATGGCTGCGTACAGATTGGAGGAAATAGTCCCGGGATTGCCGGGCCTCCCTGATATCTCTGCTGAAATTGAGAACTATAGAAAACTGGTTAACCAACGCTTCCTGGCCCCTTACGGCTATACATACAACCAAGTGCTGGCCGGATCGCAATACAACATGGAATCACTGGTGTCTATGGACGCCAACCCCGTGGAAGCCGGTCTGGGCGACCTGATCACCGATTCCTTCAGGGCGTCGGTGGAAAAGGCGGAGGGCGGGAAAGGCGATTACCTGTACGCCGCGGTTCAGCCCCTCGGCGAAATCAGGGGCTCTTTTACCGCCGGGCCGGTGACGGTGGATGATGTCTTTCAAGTGCTCTCCCTGGGCATGGGAATGGATAATGCCGCTGGTTACCCCCTGGTAAGTTTCTACCTTACAGGCCGGGAAATAAAAAACTGCCTGGAAACCCAGACCAGCGTCGCCCCGGCAAAAAGCAACTACAATCTCCAGGTATCCGGTGTCAGGTTCCTTTACAACCCCCACCGGGTACCCTTTGACCGTATTTACCAGGCTGAAATAAGCTCGCCGGCCGGCGGCTATGAGCCGCTTCAGCCGGATAAGCTCTATCGTGTCTGCACCAGCTATATGACGGCAGTAATGCTGGGTAAGATGGGCAGTATTACCCGGGGCATCATCGCGGTAACTCCCCGGGACAGGTCAGGCAATCCCATCTCTGACATGAAGGAGGCCCTTATTGATGCCGACCCGGACACGCCCGGCATTCAGGAATTAAAGGAATGGCAGTGCCTGGCCTCCTACCTGCGGCAGCAGCCCGACCTTGACGGGGACAGCATCCCGGACCTGCCGCTGCGCTACAGCCAGCCCGAAGGTAGGTACAAGGCGACGCCCTCATGGAATCCTGTTAACCTGTTCAGGAACGCCACCTATATCACCTGGGGATTCCTGGGCATAACAGCCCTGGCCATCGGGATTGCCCTTCTGGCTGCCAGATGGATAAGACGGCTTATTAAAAAAAGGATTATTCAGCAGTCCAGGCCGGCCGGGAGTTAGGTTTGCTTTATTTTATGCATTCCGCCAGAATGACGCCCATCCGCCTTATTCCCTCCACCAGCCTATCCTCCCCTATCCTCCGGCATATTGGAATAATTTAATCTAAAATTATATTGATTTTAACATCCCTGGCTCCCGACAACGATTTCACTCAGAATCAGTAATTTTCAGGGCAGAATCCAAAAGGGTTTGGGTATTACTTACAGCCATTCCTCTGTGATCTCTGTGGCCTCTGTGGTTTAAAAATGACCCGAATTTTCATCCCAAGTGGTACCGAACTATCGGCATGGATGTCTAACTCAAGTTTGAAAATTTTCGCCCAATTAAGGCCTATCCGAGGCCGCAAAGCCAGTAAAATCAAGGGATGAATTTGAAAATTTTCATGAACGTAGTGCCACGTATACAAAGATATTCTTTTATTTA
>JBMOPF010000002.1:0-97847 GCA_049325075.1 Bacillota bacterium
TGGTTTGCTGACGGCCCCCGGGGCGCCCCGCGCCCTCGCCCGTAGGGCGATTTTGTTCTAAGTTGGAAAGTTGAATGTTGGATTGAAGGTTGGAGGTTGGAAAGGAATAACGAAGATACCTAGAAATAGGGAGGGTAACCGGAGGTTGTTATTCTACATAGTATATTTAGAAAAGAGAGGGGGGTGTCAATATTGGACAGTCAGAAGTCCGGTATGAGTTACAAATACTATCCAACATACATGTATTATCCTGAAAATGCCTATCCCGGGGCTTTGCGGCTTATTGTGGAGTCGGTGCAGAGCGAGAGGGAGGATGAGGTTTTTTATGATTCCATGATTAATCTTGCCCCCACTGAAGACCAGAAGCAGATAATTATGGCCATACGGGACGATGAAAGAAAGCATAACCTGATGTTAAGGGAGATTTATTACCAGATGACCGGGGAGGTGATACCCCCCACCCAGAATGGCTCATTGTACACACCGGCAAATTACGTTGAAGGAATTGTTAAGGCGCTGTTTGGCGAGCTTGCCGCAGTGGAAAGGTATCGCAGGATATTATTCGGGTTTTCTTTTTTACCCTTCAGAAATATGATTACAGAAATATATACCGATGAATTGAAACATGCATCCAAGTGGAACTATCTTTATACATTGAACAGAACCGGTTCCGTTGTGAAAAAGCCCGCTGCAGGCGCGGATATTACCCTGTAAGGGCTTTCATAACCATATTATATAATTGATTGCCGATGGCCGATTTTGTGTTTTCCCTGCTTTCCGGTCCGGCGAACAGGGGAAGGTGGTAGCGGCTTATGCTTTTGTATGTAAGGGCCTGGTAGGCGGCCAGATGGTAAGCCGGGTCGGCCTGAAAACCGGCGTCGAACATAAAGTATTGTCCCGGCTGGGCCTTGAGAATGCCGAAACTGCAAAGCCGGGCGTTTTTGAATCTTACTTTGCCGTCATACTGCCAGACCCTGTCTCCTTTTATTTCATCCTCAATTACCAGGGCGTTTATTTTCTGCCTTTTAATAAAGCGGTTAATTTTAGCGGTATCAGAATACTTTTCCCTTGCGTAGCGCTCAATGTATTCGTCAAATTCTTCGGTCCCGGAGAATTCATTTACCGGCAGCCCTACCGTATAAACCCGGCTGCTTATTACTATATGAAGGGGAAGGTCTTCAACTGCAACCTCCTTCAGGGGGATATCCTCAACAGGGATGGATAGGGCCAATTCATCCAAAATAATGCCCGTTTGATCGGAAATAAAGCCGTTCATGGAAGCCTCCGCATATTTGCTCAGTCCTTTAACATCAGCCTCTGCTTGTAATAGTATGCCAGAACGGCTTCGGTGAATGCAACCATTTTTTCCACCATGTTGCCGCCCACCTTGCCATTCATGCGGCTGGACAGCTCTCCCTTATCCATTTCCGCGTAGTCGGGCATGCCAAGTTCGGCGGCTATTTCATTTCTGAATTCCTCCATGGCCGGCTTGACATAGGGCTGTAATTCAGCGGGAACAAGGCCCTGGGAGATGTTTTTCAGCAGTAGGGGAACATCTTTTTTAATTACAGACAAAACATTATCCAAATTAAAAACCTCCCAGAAGTAATTTTGATATTTATAATATGGCCGGTAAAGAATATAATATGAATTGTAAATTTCATTATTATTAATAATAACTGGATATACAATTTAAAAACTTGTTAAAACCTCAAATGTGGTTAATAAATATTGACACTCCGTGACGCTCCTGTTATGATACTATTGACTTGGAGAAAGTGTGCCTCAGGGTTCCGCGTCCGTACTGTCTTCGGGGAAGGCCGGCGGGCGGCATGGTCCGAGCGGCACAGGCTCTTCTCCGGCCCGCTGCGGAATGCCTGCTTTACAGGTTAAAAAAAGGGGCGGACCGGGAAGTTGTTACACCGATAGGGGTAAAAGCCCAGGCGGTAGGTTTCTCTCTTTGATGAAACTTACCTGTCAAGGGCTTTTTGGTTTTTCCGGGGAAAGATATATGGGAGATAAAAGTTTTTTTCCTGACAAAATGGAGGTTGTGACTATGAGTGGTCCGCTTGTTGGAATAGTAATGGGCAGCGACTCAGACCTTCCGGTGATGAAGGAGACTGCAGGGGTTCTGGATGAATTGGGCATTCCATATGAAGTGACTATTTCATCAGCCCACCGGGCCCCGGATAAAACTGCGGAATACGCGCGGAATGCCGCCGGCAGGGGAATTGAGGTTATTATAGCCGGTGCTGGGGGGGCGGCGCACCTGCCCGGGGTGATTGCGGCCTGCACGGCGCTGCCTGTGATAGGGGTGCCTATTAAATCCGGGGCGCTGGGCGGTGTTGACGCGCTGTATGCCATAGTCCAGATGCCGGCCGGGATACCTGTGGCCACGGTGGCTATCAACGGCGCCAGAAATGCCGGCATACTGGCAGCCCAAATAATCGGTGTCCGGGACGGTGAGGTAAGGAAGAGGATTGAAAGGTTAAAGGAGTCCCTGGCGGAAGGGGTGGAGAAAAAGGACGCCCGCCTGAAGGCGATGGGGATTGAAAAGTATTAGGCTTATATGCATTTCATCGGAAATACCCATAAGCAACAAGGAGGTTCTGTTGATGATAGAGCGCTACACACTTCCCGAAATGAAAAAAATATGGTCCCAGGAGAATAAGTACAGAAAATGGCTGGATGTGGAGATATACGCCTGCGAGGCAATGGCCGGACTGGGCCTGATCCCGCAGGATGCATTTGAAAATATAAAGAAAAAGGCAGATTTTACTGTGGAGCGGGTGGACGAGATAGAGGCGGTGACAAACCACGATGTGATAGCTTTTTTGACATGCGTGGCGGAGCACGTCGGTGACGATTCAAAGTACATACACATGGGGCTGACGTCATCGGATGTTGTTGACACCGCCCTGGGCGCCCAGATGAAGGAGGCCGGCGGGCATATTCTGGCCAAGCTGAAGAACCTCAGGGACGTTTTGCTGGAAAGGGCCGCCGGCTTCAGGGACACCATCATGATGGGGAGAACGCACGGGGTGCACGCCGAGCCCATCACCTTCGGGCTGAAACTGCTTCTGTGGACCGCCGAGACAGAGCGCAACATTGAGAGGATGGAGCGGGCCCTGGAGGCTGTAAGCGTGGGTAAAATATCGGGGGCGGTGGGAACCTATGCCAATATCAACCCGGCCGTGGAGGCGCATGTTTGTATGAGAATGGGTCTGAAGCCGGCCAAAATATCCACCCAGGTGGTGCAGAGGGACCGCCACGCGGAATTTCTGACCACCATTGCCATAGTGGGAAGCTCCCTGGAAAAATTCACCACTGAAATTAGAAGCCTTCAGAGAACTGAAATACTTGAGGTGGAGGAGTATTTCGCCAAGGGGCAGAAGGGTTCCTCGGCCATGCCCCATAAGAGAAACCCCATTACCGCCGAGAGGATTACCGGCATGGCCCGCCTGCTCAGGGGAAACGCCCTGGCCGCCATGGAGAATATAGCCCTCTGGAATGAAAGGGACATTTCCCACTCATCGGTTGAAAGGGTTATACTGCCGGACAGCACCACCACCCTGGACTATATGCTGCACAAGTTCATAGCCATGGTGAAAAACCTGCTGGTGTACCCGGAAAACATGAAGAAAAACCTTGAAATCACAGGCGGCCTTCTATTCTCCCAGAGGGTGCTGCTGGCCCTGGTCAATAAGGGAATAACAAGGGAGAAGGCCTATGAGCTGGTGCAGAGAAACGCCATGGAATCCTGGAGGGCGAGAAAGAGCTTCAGGGACCTGCTCATGGAGGACGCCGATGTGATGAAGCTTTTAAGCAGGGATGAGCTGGAAGGCCTCTTTGACTACAGCTACCACCTGGGAAGGGTGGACGATATTTATAAGAGGTTTGGGCTGTAGTTTTCCGGTGAATAGGAATTAAATCGCTGCGGAGGTGGGTGTATTATGGAAAAAATGGTGGTAGACCTTTCAAAATACAACGGTAATCCGGACTATGACGGGTCGGTGCAGGAGCTTTACCACTGCAGGGAATACCCTGGGTACATGGTTTGCAAGACCACTTCCGGGGGATCGGTGTTCGACGTGGGGACAATCTTTTCAATAAACGGCAGTGACACCAGCAGGACAGCCCTGAGGCACATGATATATACACTGCTGGGATCGCCGGAGGAATGGTCCGGGATAAAAAAGGACCTCCCCGTGATTTTTGGCGGAAATGAGCAACTTATGGATTTTCTGAGGGGTGGGCTGCTGGACAGCTATGCCTCGCAGGGAGCGGACACCCACCATGTGGGTATGATTGACAGGGAAACCGGCGAGGTGCTGGAGAAGTCCTTTCCGGCCAGCCCCAGCCCCTATGTGATGGTTAAAAGGTATAATGTTATCAGGCCCCGCAGGGTAAAACATTTTATGAACAACCTGTGGGACTACAGCCGGTACTACTCCGCTGACAAATACGTGGTGCCGCTGGAGAATATAGTGCGTTTCGGCGTGGTTCCAGGGTCTTCTGTGTACAGGAAATATATCAGCCTGCCGGAAAAGGACAGAAAGGCATACCTTGACGAGCTGGGACTTAATAAGGAACTGGTTCCGTGGTCGCCCTTCGATGTCCCCACAGTTGACTTTACCACCAAATATGAGCCCGAGGACAGGAACCTCAGCCTGCAGGAAGCACTGTATGTCAGCGGCTGCGGCGGGGATGCCCTGCTGGACATAATAAGAATGAGCATACTGGGAGCAGCCCTTGTTTCCCGCTTCTTCCAGAGGCTGGGGCTTTTCCTCTGGGACCTGAAGTGGGAAATAGCAAAGGACGGGGACCGGCTGGTTTTTGTGGATACCATTGACACCGACTCCATAAGGGTGACCACTGCGGCGGAATACAAGGGGAAAACCTACTATGTCAGCATTAACAAGCAGTCCATGAGGGACTATTACAAAATTATGCACAAAAAGTGGTACGAGGCTGTGGGGGAGGCCAAGAAGGCGGCCGCCAAATCAGGCCTGCCTTTCCACCACCACCTTGAGGCCGGCCAGAAGGAAGGCCGGTACCCGGGAACCCCGGTGGTGGACGGGGCATTCATATCCATTCAGGAAGAGAAGTTCAATGCCATGGTAGCATATATATACGGACACCGGTCGGCCGGTGACACGGCCGGTGTATTCAGGGAGATTTCCATTAAAGAGATTCAGTATTACGAAATAAACAATTCCCTTGATGAATACTTTAAAATTAATGGCGCAGTTTGATAGACTGCTTTTGGAAGCCATTTTGCGTCGAAACTCAGACTCTCATGCCGCTCGTTTTGTGGGAATTGGGAATCGGGAATTGGGGGAGTGGTTCCCCCGCAAGCGGCACCAGCAGAGGATGAAAAAGCATGATGCATAACTTTATCTTTAGGGCCGCTTTGGTGTCGCTTGCGGGCAGGAGGAGTGTTAACCCCGGCTGCATCATCTTCGGCTGCAACAGTCTCTAAACTCGGTCGCCAAAGGACTGCCGGGAATTCTGAGTTCTGAGTTCTGAGTTCTCATAAAAGGGATGCCCATAATTCTGGCTTCTGGCTCCTGACTCCTGGCTTCCGACAGCATAAGCATCTCAGTATAAGCTATTTTCAAGGTAGTTTTTCTCATTATGGGGGGTAAAGCATGAAAGCCATCGGCACAACTGACCCGGCATGCGATATCCGGATAGAGGATAACGACAAGCCAAGGGAAGAATGCGGTATATTCGGCATCTACGGGAAGAATATGGATGTGTCCAGGATAACCTATTACGGGCTGTACGCTCTTCAGCACAGGGGACAGGAGAGTGCCGGCATAGCGGTTTCAGACGGAAAGAAAATACAGCTGTACAAGGATATGGGGCTTGTGCCCGAGGTGTTTAACCGGGACAAGCTGAATGGGATGACCGGGCATATAGCCATCGGGCATGTCCGCTATTCAACAACCGGTTCCAGCCAGCCGATAAACGCCCAGCCCCTTGTTTTCAGGTATGCCAGGGGAACCCTGGGGCTGGCCCATAACGGAAACATAACCAATATATATGAGCTGCGCTCCCGCCTTACCTCCACCGGGTCTGTTTTTCAGTCAACTACCGACAGTGAGGTTATAGTCAACCTCATTGCCAGGTATAGTCAGAACACCCTTGAAGAAGCACTGGCCAAGTGTATGATAGACGTCAAGGGGGCCTATTCGCTGCTTATTATGACTGAAAACAGCCTCATAGCGGTGAGGGACCCGTATGGATTCAGGCCGCTCTGCCTGGGAACGCTGGGTGACGGGTACGTGGTGGCGTCGGAGTCCTGTGCCCTGGATACAGTGGGGGCAAAAAAATTAAGGGATGTGGAGCCGGGAGAAACGGTAATCATAGATGAAAGCGGAATACGTTCCATAAGGGCGCTGTCGGCCAGAAGAAGGGCCCACTGCATTTTCGAGTATATTTATTTTGCCAGGCCGGACAGTGAGATAGACGGCTTTCATGTCAGCATGGTGAGAAGGGAAATGGGCAGGCAGCTGGCCAGGGAGTTTCCGGTGGATGTCGACCTG
This sequence comes from Bacillota bacterium, assembly GCA_049325075.1. Lineage (GTDB taxonomy): Bacteria > Bacillota > Desulfotomaculia > Desulfotomaculales > Desulfocucumaceae > BRHc4a. The sequence goes on from JBMOPF010000002.1 coordinate 6,552, forward strand.
GTGATACCGGTGCCGGACTCCGGGACCATGGCTGCCAGAGGGTATGCGGAACAGGCGGGCATACCCTTTGAAGAGGGCCTGATGAAAAACAGGTATATCGGCCGGACCTTTATTCAGCCCAGCCAGGACATGAGGGAAATGGGGGTAAGGCTGAAGCTCAACCCCATGAAACACATACTGGAGGGGAAGAGGGTGCTGATGGTGGACGACTCCCTGGTCAGGGGAACCACCAGCAGAAAAATTGTCAAAATGTTGAGGGACTGCGGGGTAAGGGAGGTCTATCTTTGTCTCAGCTCGCCTCCGGTGATAAAATCCTGTTACTATGGAATAGACACTTCAAATGAAGACGAGCTGGTGGCCGCCCAGATGAAGGTTGATGAGATAAAGTCAATGATTGGCGTGGACGGGCTGCATTACCTGAGCCTGGAAGGGCTGCTGAATATTTTCGGAGATTACCGGGATAATTTCTGCACAGCATGCTTCGATGGAAAGTATCCCGTTGAAATTTCAAAACCGGATGAGGGCGGTAAATTCGTGCTGGAGTGGTAATGAAAAAGAGAAGAAGAGGTATTTTTCATGACGGAAAACGGTAAACTTACCTATGCCTCCGCCGGGGTTGACATAGACGCGGGCAACCGGGCGGTTGAGCTGATGAAGGCTTCAGTCAGAAGCACCTTCCGCCCCGGGGTGCTTACAGACATCGGGGGGTTTGGCGGACTTTTCGCCCTTGACAGCAAGCGTTTTCGGGAGCCTGTACTTGTTTCCGGCACTGATGGTGTCGGCACCAAGCTCAGGGTCGCCATGATGATGGACAGGCATGACACCATAGGCATTGACGTCGTGGCCATGTGTGCCAATGATATAATTGTTCAGGGGGCGGAACCTCTGTTTTTTTTGGACTACCTGGCGGTGGGCAGGCTGGTGCCGGAAAAGGTGGCGTCCATTGTTGCCGGGGTGGCCGAGGGGTGCAAGCGGGCCGGCTGCGCCCTGATCGGGGGGGAAACGGCCGAGATGCCCGGCTTTTACGGGGAAGACGAGTATGATATAGCGGGATTTGTGGTGGGGGTGGTGGAGAGGTCCCGGATAATTGACGGTTCATCCATTTGCCCCGGCGATGTTCTGGTGGGGATAAAGTCTTCGGGAATTCACAGCAATGGCTTTTCACTGGCCAGAAAAGCGTTGTTTGAAGTTGCCGGATACAGTGTTGAAAGCCGCGTGGAGGAACTCGGCCGGACGGTGGGGGAGGAACTGCTGGAGCCCACCTGCATTTATGCAAGGCAGGTGCTGCCTCTGCTGGGGCGCTATGAAATAAAGGGTATGGCCCATATCACCGGGGGCGGCCTGACGGAAAACATTCCCCGCATACTCCCGGACGGTACCGCTGCCCTGATAGACACGGGTTCCTGGGAGGTTCCCCCGGTATTCAGGCTGATACAGAGGATTGGAAATATAGAAGAAAAAGAAATGCTGAAAACATTTAACATGGGAATAGGGCTTGTGATAGTGGTGAGGCCGGACCAGGCCGGCGCCCTGTCCGGTGAAATCCGTAATCTTGGGGCGGAGTCCCTTATTGTGGGGGAAATAATCTCCTCGCCGGATAAATGCGTCAGCTACAGGTAGCAAGGGGGAAAGAAGATTTGAAAATATTGAGGGTGGGAGTTCTTGCCTCCGGGCGCGGATCAAATCTGCAGGCCATCATTGACGCCTCTGAAAGGGGAGAGATACCAGCCACCGTGGCGGTGGCGGTCAGCGACAAGGCCGGGGCCCGGGCTCTTGACCGGGCGAGAAAGCATGGTATTCCGGCTGTCCATATAAATCCCGGTTATTATAAAGACAGGGATGAATATGAGGGCAGGGTTGTGCTGGAAATGCGGGAGTACGGCGTGGAGCTTGTTTGCCTGGCAGGGTATATGAGGCTGGTGGGAAGCACGCTATTGGAGGCCTTTCCCAACCGCATAATGAATATACATCCGGCCCTGCTGCCTTCCTTCAAGGGTCTGCATGCACAGAAGCAGGCGGTGGACTACGGAGTCAGGTTTAGCGGGTGCACCGTCCACTTTGTGGACGGCGGCATGGATACCGGGCCGGTTATATTGCAGGCGGTGGTCCCGGTTCACCCGGACGATGGAGAGGACGAGCTTTCCGCCAGGATACTGGAACAGGAACACAGAATTTATCCGGAGGCCATCCGGCTTTTTGCCGAAGGCAGGCTGTCGGTGGAGGGAAGACGGGTAATTATCAGGCAAGGCAAATCCGAGTGAATACTTTCTCAGAACTGCCTTGAAAAAACTTATACTGATATTCTAATACTGTCGGGAATTCAGAATCCAGACATGCATGCCTTTTTTAAAAGGCACCACAGAGATATGAAAATATAAGGAATGCCCGGGCATTCTGAATTCTGGATTCTGAATTCTGGATTCCTGACCCGGAATTCACTCAGAATAAGCAAAAATTTGCGAGGTGAAAGATATATGTCCAAAAGGGCTCTTATTAGCGTATCCGATAAGACGGGGGTGGTGGATTTCGCTTCAGGCCTGGTCAGGCTTGGTTTTGAAATAGTATCCACCGGGGGAACGTCGAAAGCTTTGAAAGACGCCGGCGTTCCGGTTACATATGTAAGTAAAGTGACAGGCTTTCCGGAGATACTGGATGGCCGGGTGAAGACACTGCACCCGGCGGTGCACGGGGGTATCCTCGCCCGGAGAACTCCCGAGCACTCGGCTCAGCTCAGGGAACAGAATATAGGTTTTATAGATGTTGTGGCGGTAAACCTGTATCCCTTCAGGGAAACAATAGCAAAACCGGGAGTGACCCTTGAGGAGGCCGTTGAGAATATAGACATAGGCGGCCCGGCCATGGTGCGGGCGGCGGCCAAGAACCACAGCCATGTGCTGGTGGTGGTGAACCCTTCCAGGTATGGCGATGTGTTAAAAGCCCTGGAGAGTGGAGAGGACAGCTATGAATTCCGACTGGAACTGGCCAGGGAGGCCTTTGCCCATACGGCATCCTATGATGCGGCCATCGCTTCTTATCTGGAGGGAATCACAGCTTCTGAGACAACGTTCCCGGAAACATGGAACAGGTCCTTCAGCCTGGCCCAGGTGCTTAGATATGGCGAAAACCCGCACCAGAGGGCTGCCTTTTATAAAGATCCCTCGGCCACCGGTGCGTCGGTGGGAACAGCCAGGCAGTTGTCGGGGAAGGAGCTTTCCTATAACAATATTCTTGACACCAACGCCGCCCTGGAACTGGTCAGGGAATTCACGGACCCCGCGGCCGTTGTGATAAAGCACAACAACCCCTGCGGCGCCGCCTGCGCCGCTGACATCGCCGAAGCGTACAGGCTGGCCTACGAGGGAGACCCTGTATCAGCCTATGGGGGCATTGTGGCCTGCAACAGGACAGTTACCGCCGAGGCTGCCGCAAAGATGGCGGAAACATTCCTGGAGGCCGTCATAGCGCCCGGATATACCCCGGAGGCGCTGGAGGTGCTGACCGGGAAACAGGGCTTGAGGGTTCTTGAAACCGGGAATCTGGACGTAAATACCGGTGATGTCTTTGAAATGAGAAAGGTTAACGGAGGCCTGCTGGTTCAGGAGACCGACAGAAAGCTGCTGGACAGGGAAAATATGAGGGTGGTCACAACTGTGAAACCGGGGCCGGAAGACATTGAAGAGCTTATCTTTGCCATGACCATTGTCAAGCACGTCAAATCAAACGCCATAGTGGTAACAAAAAACAGGCAGCTGATTGGTGTGGGCGCAGGGCAGATGAACCGGGTGGGGTCAGCGGGAATAGCTTTGAACCAGGCCGGTGAAAGGGCCAGGGGTGCGTATCTGGGATCGGACGCCTTCTTCCCCTTTGCGGACACGGTGGACCTGGCCGCGGAGTTTGGTATAAAGGCAATTATTCAGCCGGGCGGTTCGGTCAGGGATGAGGAATCCGTCAAGGCTGCGGAAAAACACGGCATTATAATGCTGGTTACGGGATACAGGCATTTTAAACATTAGGGCTTAAGGGTATTTCCGGCTGCTCCGACCAGCCGGGAATGCATCATCGGCTTTTCCGGCCGGATGAGGTTTACAGTATAAGTTAACGGAGGTTTCTGTTAATGAAGGTTTTAGTGGTGGGGGGAGGGGGGCGTGAGCACGCCCTTTGCTGGAAGTTGGCCAACAGCCCCAGGGTTTCAAAGGTATATTGCGCACCCGGAAATGCGGGTATTTCAGGTATTGCCCGGTGTGTGGGCATTGAGGCTACGGACATCAACGGACTGGTTAAATTCGCGGTTGGGGAGAAAATAGATCTGACCGTTGTGGGACCGGAGGACCCCCTGACACGGGGTCTGGTGGACGAGCTGGAAAAAAGGGGTCTCAGGGCATTTGGACCCCGGGCCGCGGCCGCTGCCATCGAGGGCAGCAAGGTGCTGGCCAAGGACATAATGTCCAGGCACGGGATTCCCACCGGCAAATACGCTGTTTTTAACGACCCTGTCAGGGCGGGTGATTACGTCAGGGAAATAAAATCTCCCTGTGTCATAAAGGCCGACGGGCTGGCGGCTGGAAAAGGCGTTATTGTGGCCGGCACCGAGGAAGAGGCGCTGGATGCCATAAGGCTGATTATGAGTGAGAGGGCTTTTGGCGGCGCCGGAGACAGAATTATTGTGGAAGAACTTCTTACCGGTGAGGAAGTGAGCGTCCTGGCCTTTACCGACGGGAGGACCGTGGCGCCGATGCCGCCGGCGCAGGACCATAAACAGGTGTTTGACGGCGACAGGGGCCCCAATACCGGTGGAATGGGGGCATATACCCCGGCGCCGCTCCTTGCCGGGGACGCCTATAACAAAGTGGTGGAGGAGATACTCTATCCCACAGTAAGGGCAATGGCGTCTGAAGGCAGGCCATACAAGGGTGTGCTTTATGCCGGCCTGATGATGACCGAAAAAGGCCCCATGGTATTGGAGTTCAACGTCAGGTTTGGCGATCCTGAGGCCCAGCCCCTGCTGATGATGCTTAAGACAGACCTGGTGGATATTATGGAGGCGGTTATTGATAACAGGCTTTCCGGTATAAAGGTTGAGTGGAATGAAGGGGCATCGGTCTGCGTGGTAATGGCCTCCGGGGGATACCCGGGACATTATGAGAAGGGGATTGAAATATCCGGCCTGGATGATGTTCCGGAGGGTGTGACTGTTTTTCATGCCGGTACCTCCCTTGACGGCGGAAAGGTGGTTGCCACGGGGGGCAGAGTGCTGGGTGTCACGGCGGCCGGCCCGGATATACCCGCCGCCATCGACCTGGCCTATAAAGGCGTAAAGGCAATTAACTTTAAAGGGATGCATTACAGGACAGACATCGGCGGTAAGGCAATGGCCAGGATACGCTAAATGTTGCTGACAAGTCGCCCCCCGGGGCGGCTTGTTTCAGGTATGGGAAAATTTATTTTCCGCCAAAGGTATTTTATATTGTGCGTCGAAATTTTTTTTGACCAATTTTCAGAGCTTTAACAAGGGAAATAATATTAATAAGCCAGGGGGATATTGTTGTGGTATACAATGATAAGCTGAAGGACCGCCTTCTGGACAGTCTTTTCGAGGGTATTTTGAAATTAAAAAATATTGATGAGTGCTACCGCTTTTTTGAGGACCTTTGCACGGTGGCCGAAATAAAATCAATGGGACAGCGCTTTGAAGTGGCAAGGATGCTGGAAGAAAATCATACCTTCGCAGAGATTGTAAGCAGCACGGGCGCCAGTACCGCCACCATCAGCAGGGTGAAAAGGGCGCTCTACTTCGGGGCGGACGGGTATAAAATTATTCTTGGGCGGATGAGGAAAAATAAAAACAATGAATAGGGGGTTCATTAAAGGATCCCTTATTTTATGATCTGTAAAAATTATTTGACTACACAACTATTAAATAGTAACATATTAATATGGTAGTACTTTAACTAAATAAAGTGCAGGGAGGGACCGGCGCCGCATCTTACCGGGGAGGAAGCAGGCACTGACGGAAGGCCGGGTTTGAACGATGATTAAGATAGTTGGAGCCGATGAGGCCAGATATATTTTCGAAAAAAGAAATCAGGGCCGGGAAAAGGATCTGGAGGGTAAAGTATCGGAAATAATATCCAGGGTCAGGTCTGAAGGAGATGCCGCACTGTGCGGTCTGTCGCTGGAGTTGGACGGAGTTACCCTCACTGACGATAATATCAGGGTGCCGGAAGAGGAGATACAACAGGCCAGGGAGACGGTGGGACGGGATTTTCTGAAGGCTGTAAAAGAGGCCGTCGGGAATATACGTGAATACCATCAGAAACAATTGCTGAATTCCTGGATTGATTTCAGCCGCGAGGGTGTCCTGCTGGGGCAGGTGATAAGGCCGCTGGACAGGGTGGGTATTTACGTCCCGGGGGGAAAGGCCAGCTATCCCTCCTCTGTGCTGATGAATGCCATACCCGCCATGGTGGCCGGTGTCAGGGAAATTGCCATGGTAACGCCACCCTCGGGCGACGGGCGGGTGAATATTCACACACTGGCGGCGGCGGCGGAGGCGGGAGTGACCGAGGTATACAGGATTGGGGGCGCCCAGGCTGTGGCGGCCCTTGCTTACGGCACTAAAACAATAAGGCGCGTGGACAAGATAACCGGTCCGGGCAACAAGTATGTAACAATGGCCAAGAAGCTTGTTTTCGGTGCGGTGGACATAGATATGCTGGCCGGTCCCAGCGAGGTGCTGGTGGTGGCGGACTCCTCCGCAAACCCCGCCTATATAGCGGCGGACCTTCTTTCACAGGCAGAGCATGATGAGATGGCATCGGTGGTGCTGGTCACTCCGGACAGGGGTCTGGCTGACGCAGTGGCCAAAGAAGTGGAAAAACAGGTAAAAGGTCTGGGCAGGACAGGAATAGCCGCCAGGGCGGTGAAGGACTATGGGGCAATCATTGTTACCGCAAGCCTGGAGGAGGCGGTGGTACTGGCCAACAGCTTTGCCCCCGAGCATCTGGAACTGGCCGTAAATGACCCATATAACTGGCTTCCCCGGATTACGGCGGCAGGGGCGGTTTTTATGGGGCACTACACGCCGGAGCCGGTGGGAGACTACATTGCCGGGCCCAACCATATTTTACCCACCGGCGGGACCGCCAGGTTCTTTTCACCCCTGGGAGTGGACCAGTTTCTAAAGCGGATCAGTGTAATTTCATACAGCCGCGCCGCCCTGGAGAGAGAAGCCGGGTCCATTATAAAATTAGCCGGGGTTGAAGGGTTGGATGCCCACGCCAAATCAGTTCAGATAAGATTGGAGCAGCCGTCCGGCCCACAGTCGGAAAGTATGGAAAAAACAGGCCGGGGATCATTGAAACAAAAGAGTCCGGGTGGTTCGGAAAAGGAGAGGGCCAAGGAAGAAATAGATGCAGAACTAAAACTTCCTACGGGGCTGCCGGGCTTTGTGAATGCCGGTGGAAGTGAGGATACGGGAAAAATGCCGGGAATTCCCGGGCTGTCCGGAGGTGAAAGTCACAAGTGAAGGCAGTTTTTGAAATAGGCCGCCTGGTAAGGGAGGATTTGAAGGACATGGAGCCGTACGATGCTTATTACGCGCCTGGTGTAGTAAGGATGGACGGCAATGAAAACCCTTACGACTTTCCCGGGGAAGTAACAGAATACATGGAAAATGAAATCAGCCGGCAGTTTTTCAGCCGTTACCCGGATCCCATGGCCAGGGAGTTGGTCAGGGAACTGTCCTCATATCTGGGAGTCAGTCCTGATTGTATTATGGTGGGCAACGGCTCGGATGAGCTGATACTTAATATAATGCTGGCCTTTGGAAGCGGCGGCAGGAAGGTTGTCATAGCCTCCCCCACCTTTTCCATGTATGGTATTCACGCCAGGGTGGCCGGTGCCAAACCTGTGTTGGTGGACAGGGGTCCGGACTTTGAGGTGGATGTCAGGGCCATGATCGGGGCGGCAGATGATGAGCCGGGCGTAATTATACTGTGCAACCCAAACAACCCCAGCGGAAATACCACCAGTTTGGACGATGTGGAGGCAATAGCGGGCGCCGTCAGTTCGCTGGTGGTTGTCGACGAGGCGTACATAGAATTTGGCGGGGACACATGCTTGTCCCTTATCGGCAGGTATCCAAACCTGGTAGTGATGCGCACCTTTTCAAAGGCATATAGTCTGGCCGGACTAAGGGTTGGCTACCTGGCAGCCTCTCCCGGGGTGGTCAGCGAGCTGTTAAGGATAAAACAGCCCTTTAACGTCAATTCATTTTCCCAGCTGGCGGCCAGGTCCGTATTAAAATTCAGGCATCTGTTCCGGGAACGGATTAAGATGATCGTGGCGGACAGGGATATTCTGGCGGAAAGGATGAAGTTAATCCCCGGGATAAAGGTATATCCCAGTGTGGCCAATTTTATATTGTTCGAGGCCGGGGAGGACGCGGCAGGGGTACACCGCCTCCTGAAGGAAAGGGGAGTTGTGATAAGGTTCCTCAGTATGCCGGGCAGAGGCGATTTTCTTAGGGTTTCCGTGGGAACAACGGCTGAAAATGAGGTCTTTCTAAAGAATCTGGCTGCTATTATGGCAGACCGGTCAAAATTTTATAACGATGCAGGAAATATTACAGAAATGGAAAAATAGATTGTTAAAGGTGGATCAATATCAGAGGCGGTGTTCCGGGTATGGTTGATAGAAAGTCACTGATTACCAGAAAAACAAAAGAAACGGATATCAAGCTGGCAATGAAAATTGACGGTGCCGGCAGAGTAAGGTCCGACAGCGGGGTCGGCTTCCTCAATCACATGCTGGACCTCTTTGGAAAGCACTCGGGCTTTGATCTTGAGCTGGAGGCAATGGGCGATCTGGAAGTCGATGCTCATCACAGCGTTGAAGATATTGCAATTTGTCTGGGCATGGCCCTGAAAGAGTGCCTTGGCGACAAAAAAGGCATAAACAGGTACGGCCATGTAATATTACCCATGGATGAGGCGCTGGTAATGGTGGCCGTTGACCTGAGCGGACGCGGTCATCTGGAGTTGGATGCAAAATTCAACGCCCCGGTGGTGGGTGACCTGGACACAGAGCTGGTGGAGGACTTTTTAAGGTCATTTGCTTTAAACGGTGGGTTTACACTGCATGTCAGGGTTATAACGGGCAGAAACACCCACCATGTTATAGAGGCAATTTTCAAAGGCCTGGGCAGATCGCTGAAAATGGCCGTTGCCCGGGGTAATGGAGGGGAGGTACCGTCCACAAAGGGAGTTTTATAGGCTTTATACAGAATATGTTTCAGATGCAGATTAAATTCTTGTTTGGGTGGGGGAAGGGTTGTATTTTTTGCTTCCTCTTTGGAGGGTAAAGCTTTGATTGCCATTATTGACTATGGTATGGGTAACCTGCGCAGTGTTGAAAAGGGTTTTGAAAAGGTAGGGGCAAAGGTGGGTATAGTAAAGGACCCGGAGGAGATTGGGCGCGCAAAGGGCGTTGTCCTGCCCGGGGTTGGCGCCTTTGCCGATGCCATGGCAAACTTGAAAAAATCCGGTATGGATGTGGCGGTTAGAAGGGCTGTTGACGAAGGGAAGCCTTTTCTGGGAATATGCCTGGGGCTTCAGCTTCTATTCGAGGCCAGTGAGGAATGGGGACACAGTAAAGGTTTGGGTATACTCCCAGGGATGGTCAGGAGGCTTCCTGAGGGTCTGAAGGTGCCACACATGGGGTGGAACCAGGTCCGGGTCAGGCGGGCTCATCCAATATTCAGTGATATTCCTGATAATTCGTCTTTTTATTTTGTTCATTCCTATTATGTTGATCCCGAAGAGGATTCCGTAAAATGCGGCGTCACTGATTACGGCACAGAGTTTACATCAGCCGTGGCAAGAAATAATGTAATTGCCATACAGTTTCATCCGGAAAAGAGTAGTACCCTTGGACTGCGACTATTGCGTAATTTTGGGGGGATTGTGGAAAATGCTGATATACCCTGCTATTGATATCCGCGAAGGGCATTGCGTGCGCCTTGTGGAAGGCCGGCTGGACAGGGAAACCGTTTATTCCGATGATCCGGCAGCCATGGCAGTGCTGTGGCAGGAAAAGGGTGCTCAGTGGCTGCATGTGGTGGATTTGGATGGTGCCTTCAGCGGCTCGCCAAAAAACATTGATGTAATCAGAAGAATCAGGGAAAGGGTCGATATACCCATTCAGGTGGGAGGCGGGATAAGGGACCTGAATGTGATGGCCGACCTGCTTAACATGGGTATTACCAGGGTTATACTGGGTACTGTGGCCATCAATAATCCGGATATGGTCAGGGAAGCCTGTGAGAGGTTCGGGGACGCTGTTGTGGTGGGTATCGACAGCAAGAACGGCAAGGTTGCCATAGAGGGATGGGGCGTGACCGCGGAAAAAGGGGCGGTGGATCTGGCCCTGGAAATGAAGAGGAATGGTGTTAAAAGAATAATTTATACAGATATCTCCAGGGACGGAACACTGCAGGGACCAAATGTCAATGCCGTCAGGGATATGGCCAGGGGTACCGGAATAAGCGTGATTGCCTCCGGGGGCATCAGTACTCTGGAAGACCTTCGTGCAATAAAGAAACTGGAGCAAATCGGCGTGGAGGGCGTTATAATGGGCAAATCCCTCTATGCCGGAAAGATTCTGCTTGAGGATGCCCTTTCACTGGCCGCCGTGGCACTGGAGGAAAACGCGTGCTGACAAAAAGGATAATTCCCTGCCTGGATGTCACCGGGGGCAGGGTTGTGAAGGGAACCAATTTTGTGAACCTCAGGGATGCCGGAGATCCGGTGGAGCTTGCGGCCTTCTATGACCGCGAGGGCGCCGATGAACTGGTGTTTCTGGATATCACCGCCTCGGCCGAAGGCAGGAAGACTGTGCTGGATATGGTCTACAGGACCGCCGGTGAGGTTTTTATACCCTATACGGTGGGCGGAGGCATCAGTACGCTAGAGGATATAAGGGCCTTGCTTTCGGCGGGGGCGGACAAGGTCTCCATGAATACCGCGGCCGTGAAGGATGCAAATCTGGTGGCCAGGGCTTCGGAGCGCTTCGGCAGCCAGTGCGTCGTGGTGGCCATTGACGCCAAACGGTCAGGCCGGGGCAAATGGGAGGTCTATGTCCACGGGGGAAGGACTCCCACCGGTATAGACGCGGTGGAATGGGCCGTCAAGGTTGAGTCGCTGGGGGCCGGTGAGATTCTCCTGACAAGCATGGACCGGGATGGGACAAAGGATGGTTATGACCTGGAGCTTACCAGGGCCATTGCCAGGGCGGTGAAAATACCGGTGATAGCCTCCGGAGGGGTGGGAACCCTTGAGCACATAGCGGACGGACTGACGGAGGGGGAGGCGGACGCGGCACTGGCGGCCTCAATATTCCACTTCGGGGAATACAGCATAAGAGAGGTAAAGGAATACCTGAGGGACAGGGGTGTGGCGGTACGCATAGAGGCATAAAAGTGAAACACCGCCATTTTAAATTAGAGGAATCGGGAATTAGGAATCGGGGACCCCAATTCCCAATTCCCGATTCCCAATTCCGAACAATAACTGACCTGGAGGAGTGCAGCTTGCTTTTTAACGCAAAAAATCTTAAATATGGTGAAGACGGACTTATACCCGCCATTGTTCAGGATTTTGACACCGGCGCAGTGCTGATGATGGCCTATATGAACAGCGAGGCCGTGGAGAAAACTGTGCGGAGCGGGGAAACGTGGTTCTGGAGCAGGAGCCGGAAAAAATTCTGGCACAAGGGTGAGACATCCGGCAATACCCAGAAGGTGAAGGAGATTTATTACGATTGTGACAGTGATACCCTGTTGGTCAAGGTTATTCAGAAGGGGGCGGCCTGCCACGAAGGGTATTACAGCTGTTTTCACAATTTAATAAGCTCGGACGGGTCTGTCTCCGTGGTTGGAGAGAGGTTCTTTGACCCGGAGGAGGTCTACGGGTCCCAGGGCCATTCGGAAAATGGAAAAAAAAACAATTAACCGGACCCGGGCCGGAAATACTGGATGAACTGTTCAACATCATTAAGGAGAGAAAGGCCGAACTTCCTGAAGGGTCTTATACAGCGTCGCTTTTTTCCGGAGGAACCGACAGGATACTGAAAAAGCTGGGTGAAGAGTCGGCGGAGCTAATTATTGCCGGGAAAAACCGCAACAGCTCCGAGGTGGTTTACGAGGCCGCGGATCTGGTTTATCACCTGCTGGTCATGCTGGCGGATGCCGGAGTCGATGCCGGCAGCGTATATGAAGAACTGGCCTCCAGGAGAAAGTAAAAATTCGCCCATCCGGTGAATTTTGAGGACCCAGAACTAAACTTTATCAGTAATTTTAGAGTAGAGTTGGAAAGTTGGAAAGTTGGAAGGGTTGGTTAGTTTGACACGGATTAAGGAATGCCCCAATCTTTCCGGATTCTGACTTCTGGATTCTGGCTCCTGACTCCTGGCTTCTGACCCGGGATTCACTCAGTATAAGTATTTTTTCTCCAGCCGGGCGGCCTGTGCCCGGCTGGATGTCTGTATATTCAGCATTAAAGTTTCAGCATTACCATTTTAGAGGAGAAATTTATGGACTTGCTTAAAAATCTGAACGACCGGCAGAGGGAAGCCGTACTTAATACCGAAGGGCCCCTGCTGGTGCTTGCAGGCGCCGGCAGCGGAAAAACAAGGGTTCTTACCACAAGGGTGGCGCACCTTATTTTGAACAGGGGCGTGTCACCCATGGAAATTCTGGCCATTACCTTTACCAACAAGGCTGCAGGTGAAATGAAAGAAAGGGTGGCCTCAATGGTCCCGGAAAGGGTGAGGGACCTGTGGGTGTGCACCTTCCATGCGGCATGCATGAGAATTCTCAGGCGGCAGGCGGCCTTTGCCGGGTATAGCCGGAATTTCAGTGTCTACGACGAGGGGGACCAGCAAACGGTCATCAAGGGCTGTCTGAAGGACCTGAATGTTGATGAAAAAAAATTTCCGCCCAGATCCGTCATTTCAGCCGTGTCTTCCGCCAAGAACCTCCTTATTACACCTGAAGAATTTGATGATAAGGCCTATGATTACTATACCAGGGTTATTTCAAGGGTATACAGGCTGTACCAGGAAAGGCTGGTTGCCAGCAATGCCCTTGACTTTGACGATATACTGATGGCCACTGTAAGGCTTTTCAGGGAAAATCCCCATGTGCTGAAGTATTACCAGAATAAATTCAGGTACATAATGGTGGATGAATACCAGGACACCAATCATGCCCAGTATGTGCTGGTAAACATGCTGGCCGAGGCCGGCAGAAACCTGTGTGTGGTGGGAGATCCGGACCAGGGCATATACAGCTGGCGCGGGGCCAATATAAAAAACATACTTGACTTCGAAAAGGACTACCCGGAGGCCCGGGTGATTACACTGGAGCAGAACTACCGCTCCACCCAGACCATTCTTGATGCCGCCAACTACGTTATTATGAACAATCCGGGCCGTAAGGAAAAAAAATTATGGACCGCCGAGGGGACCGGGTCCCCGGTCATATTATATACCGGTGACACCGAGCGCTCGGAGGCGGACTTTATAGCCGGGAGGATAGAAAGGCTGCACTGTGACGAGGGAATAAGCTACGGTGATTTTGCTGTTTTTTACAGGACCAACGCCATGTCCAGGGCCATTGAGGAGGCGATGGTGAGAAGGGGCTTGCCTTATAGAATCGTGGGAGGTCTCAGGTTTTACGACCGCAAGGAAATAAAGGATTTGCTGGCCTACCTGCGCCTGGTGGACAACCCTGCCGACACCGCCAGCCTCAATAGGATAATAAACGTCCCCAAAAGGGGTATAGGCGAGGCATCCCTTAAAAAACTGACCGCCTTTGCCGGGGAAAACGGGTTAAACTGCGTGGAGGCGCTGCTTCAGTCCTCCAGGGTGGCCGGATTGACGGGCAAGGTCAGGCTGGCCTGTGAAAAACTGGGCAGGATACTCAGTGAAAGCCGTGAGTGTGTGGAGGATACGGGCGTCACAGGCCTGGTTGAAAGGATACTGGAGAAAACCGGCTACTGGGAGGAACTTCAATCGGATAAAACAGTTGAGTCCATTACCAGGCAGGAAAATATAAAGGAATTTATGACCGTTACAGGTGATTTTGACCGCAATTCCGGGGAGGGGACCCTGACAGAGTTTCTGGGCGGTGTCGCCCTGGTGGCTGATATGGACAGCTATGACCGTGAAAGCGGCCAGATTGCCCTCATGACCTTGCACAGCGCCAAGGGGCTTGAGTTCCCGGTTGTGTTTCTGGTGGGAATGGAGGAGGGGGTGTTCCCCCACTCCAGGGCGTTGGACGACAAGGATGAAATGTATGAGGAGAGAAGGCTGGCCTATGTGGGAATAACCAGGGCGCGGAAAATGATTTACCTGACCAGGTGTCTGCAGAGAACTCTGTACGGAGCCACCAGGTTCAACCAGCCCTCCCGCTTCCTGGAGGAAATTCCGCCGCAACTGACATCAGTGGAGGACCCGTTCTTCAAGAGAGAGGCCCGGGCATGGTCTGTGGCGGGAAAAGCCGTTGCCGGCGCATCAATTGGTCAGGGGGTGCCGAACAGGGCGCCTGGCGATTTTTCCGAGGGGGACAGTGTAAGGCACGCCAAGTGGGGCCTCGGTACGGTCATAAACGTAAGGGGCAGAGGAGATTCGGCTGAAATAAAAGTTGAATTTCAGGAGCAGGGTGTGAAGACTCTTCTGGCCAAGTATGCCCCGCTGGAAAAAATATCCGGGGCAAACAGCCCCTGACCGGAGGTAAAGAACCATGCCTGTTCCGGATGATGTAAGGAAAAGGGCGGAAGAACTCAGAAAAGAGATAGAAAGGCACAACTACAATTATTATGTTCTGGACAGCCCGACCATTACCGATGCTGCATTTGACAGCCTGATGAGAGAACTGGAGGCCATTGAAAGGGCATATCCCGATCTGGCCACTGCCGATTCCCCGACCATGAGAGTTGGCGGCGCCCCCAGCGAGGGCTTTGCCACGGTGCGTCATCCATCTCCACTGCTTAGTCTTGGCAATGCCTTTGATGACAGTGAGCTCAGGGACTTTGACAGGAGGGTTCGCCAGGGAACAGGAAACATGCCGGTGGAGTATGTAACAGAGCTCAAGATAGACGGGCTGGCCGTATCGCTGGTATACCGGAATGGCTTTCTGGAAAGGGGCGCCACCAGGGGGGACGGCGAATTTGGAGAGGATATAACCGCTAACATAAGGACCATCAGGGCTGTTCCCCTCAGGCTGAAAACACCGGTGGCCATGCTGGAGGTAAGAGGAGAGGCCTATATGCCCAAGGACGCCTTTGCCAGACTCAACCAGTCCCGGGAAGAGGCCGGGGAACCGCTTTTTGCAAATCCCAGAAACGCCGCCGCCGGGTCCCTGAGGCAGCTCGACCCCTCGGTGACGGCGTCCAGGCAGCTCAGTATATTCATGTATGCAGTGGGGGTGCTGGAGGGGGTAACCCTGGAGTCCCACCAGGCAGTGCTTGAATACCTGAAAAGTCAGGGCTTTAAGGTAAATCCGCACTACAGGGTGTTTGACAATATTGAGGGAGTCATCGGCTACTGCAGGGAGTGGCAGGACGCAAGGTTCGAACTGCCCTATGCCACGGACGGAATGGTGGTGAAGGTAAACAGGCTGGACCAGCAAAATATGCTGGGGAATACCATGAAAAGCCCCCGCTGGGCCATTGCCTTTAAATACCCCCCCGAGCAGGCGAAGACAGTGGTGGAAGACATCGTGCCGGGAGTGGGCAGGACCGGGGTGATAACCCCCACCGCCATACTCAGGCCGGTTCGCCTGGCGGGGACCACGGTGACCAGGGCCACCCTGCATAACCAGGATTATATAAGGGACAAGGATATAAGGATTGGGGACACCGTCATTGTGCACAAGGCCGGTGATATAATACCCGAAGTGCTGGAGGTTTTGAAAGGGGAAAGGAAGGGCCGCGAGATCCCCTATACCTTACCTGCCAACTGTCCGGAATGCGGCGCGGAGGTAGTCCGGCCGGAAGGTGAGGCGGCAGTAAGATGCATCAACCGTGACTGTCCGGCCAGGCTCAGGGAGGGGCTTATACATTTCGTCTCCAGGGGCGCCATGGATATTGCCGGGATGGGCCCGGCCGCAGCGGCACAGCTTATATCCGCCGGCCTGGTGAAAAACATCGCCGACCTGTACAGGCTCAGGAAGGAAGACCTGGTGGCCCTGGAGAGGATGGGTGAAAAATCAGCCCGAAATTTATTGTCAGCCATTGAAAAGAGCAAGCAAAACCCCCTGCATAGACTGCTTTATGCGCTGGGCATCAGGCTTGTTGGGGAGAGGGCCGCAAAAATACTGGCGGACAAATATGGCACAATGGAAAACATAGCCTCCGCAAGCAGGGAGGACCTGATGAACACACCGGAAATAGGCCCCGGGATTGCGGCAAGCATTGCCGAATATTTTTCGGACCCGGAAAATTCAAGGCTGGTGAAAGAACTGGCCGATCTGGGGCTGAGGATGGATTCCGGTAAACGGCCCGAAAGTAAAACCCCCGGGGTGCTGGATGGTAAAACAGTGGTGCTCACCGGGACACTGCGGCGCTACACCCGTCAGGAAGCGAAGGAGTTGGTGGAAAGCCTCGGCGGCAGGGTTTCCACCAGTGTAAGCGCCAAAACCCACCTGGTGGTGGTGGGCGACGACCCGGGAAGCAAGTATGACAAGGCATTAAAACTTGGAATAGAAACAATAGACGAGGAAGGGCTTGAAAAACTGGCCGGCAAAGGCAGTTAGGGCTTTACTTGTCCGCTGCCGCCCCTCTTGCTATAATATAACAGATTGTGTGAAAATAGACTTCTGAATTCTGACTTCCGGATTCTGGATTCCTGACCCGGAATTCACTCAGTATAAGTTTTTAAAGGTTGGTGTATGTATGATAACTATTAAAGAAGTGGAGCATGTGGCCCTGTTGTCCAGGCTGGAGCTTGACGAGGCGGAAAAAAAGCTTTATGCGGAGCAGCTGAGCGCCATATTGGAATATGCCGGGATGCTGGATGAACTGGATACCGAAAAGGTGCCTCCCACAGCCCATGTCCTTCCTTTGAAGAATGTATTCAGGGAAGACAGGGTGGGGGAACACCTGCCCCTGGAAAAAACGCTGCAGAATGCCCCGTCCAGGGAGGACAACTTTTTCAAAGTTCCCCGTATTGTATAGGCTGACAGGGAGGGATAGTATTGGACTTTTTTTATATGACGGCGCATGAACTTCATGATTTGTTGATAAATAAAAAGATAAGCGCCGAGGAGCTTTGCCGGTCCGCCCTTGACAGGATAGAAAGGCAGGAAGAAAAACTAAAGGCCTTTGTAACTGTTACAGGGGACATGGCGCTGGAACAGGCCAGGACCGTGGATAAAAAGATAGCTTCGGGGCAGGAATTGCCGCCCCTGGCGGGGATTCCCCTTGCTTTAAAGGACAACATATGCACCGAGGGTGTAAAAACCACCTGTTCCTCGAAGATACTGTATAATTTTGTTCCGCCCTACAATGCAACCGTGGTTGAAAAAATACTGGCGGAGGACATGGTCATTGTGGGCAAGACCAACATGGACGAGTTTGCCATGGGCTCCTCGACTGAAAATTCCGGATTTCATCCAACCTCAAACCCATGGGACACCGGACGGGTTCCGGGGGGCTCAAGCGGCGGTTCGGCGGTTGCGGTGGCGGCGGGTGAAGCAGTGGTTTCGCTGGGCTCGGACACCGGAGGATCCATCAGGCAGCCGGCGTCCCTCTGCGGTGTGGTGGGGATCAAGCCCACCTACGGGGCGGTTTCCAGGTACGGGCTGATCGCATTTGCCTCTTCCCTGGACCAGATAGGGGTGTTTTCCAGGGATGTCGCTGACTGTGCGCAGCTGCTGAATGTTATAACCGGGCATGACCCAAGGGATACAACCTCGGCGCCGGGGGAAAAGACTGACTATACAGCCTTTCTGAACGGCGGCATAAAGGGGCTGAAGGTGGGAGTTCCCGCCGAGTACATGGGAGAGGGGATTGACCCGGAAGTCAGGTCGCTGATTGATGAGGCGCTGAAGGTTTTATCAACGCTGGGAGCCGAAATAGAAGAGACCAGCCTGCCGCACAGCAGGTACGCCATACCTGCCTATTATCTGATAGCCACCGCCGAGGCCAGCTCAAACCTGGCCAGGTATGACGGGGTAAGGTACGGCTACAGGGTGGAGAACCCGGAGGATGTAGTGGACATGTTTTCCAGAAGCCGCAGCAGGGGTTTCGGCGATGAGGTGAAAAGACGCATCATGCTGGGGACATATGCCCTGTCGGCTGGATATTACGACGCCTATTATCTCAAGGCCCTGAAGGTTAGAACCCTTATAAAACAGGACTTTGACAGGGCTTTTGAAAAATACGACGTTCTGGTCAGCCCCACTTCGCCGGGGCCGGCCTTCCGCAAGGGTGAAAAGGTGGATGACCCGCTGAAGATGTACCTTTCCGACATTACCACCATATCTGTAAACCTGGCGGGCATACCGGGCATTTCAGTGCCTGCCGGCTTTTCCGGAGGACTTCCGGTGGGCATGCAGATAATGGGCAGGCCCTTTGACGAGGGAAAACTGATAAGAGTGGCCCGCGCCTATGAGGGCGCCACTGATCACCATAAAAAATTCCCCGGCATTTAGTTTCGGACGCCGGACCAAACAGGAGGTAGTCGCCATTGGCCCAGTATGAAACTGTAATAGGCCTTGAAGTGCATGTAGAATTGAAAACCAACACCAAGATATTCTGTAATTCCAGCACGGAATTCGGAGGTGACCCCAACACCCACGTGTGTCCGGTTTGCCTTGGGCTGCCCGGTGTGCTTCCGGTGTTGAACAAGAAGGTGCTTGAGTACGCGGTCAGGGTCGGGCTGGCGCTGAACTGCAGCATTGCCGGGTTTTCAAAGTTCGACCGGAAGAACTATTATTATCCCGACCTGCCCAAGAACTACCAGATATCCCAGTATGACCTTCCCATAGCGGAAAAAGGCTACATAGACATTGATGTTGCAGGTAAGACAAAAAGGATAGGCATCACCAGGGTGCACATGGAGGAAGACGCCGGAAAGCTGGTGCACCAGGGCAATATCTCCAGCACGCCCTACTCCCTTGTGGACTATAACCGCACCGGCGTGCCGCTGGTGGAAATAGTTTCCGAACCGGACCTGAGGTCGCCGGAAGAGGCCAGGGCATATCTGGAAAAAATGAAGTCGATAATTCAGTATACCGGGGTGTCGGACTGTAAAATGGAGGAGGGCTCCCTCCGCTGCGACGCCAATATTTCGGTCAGGCCGGCCGGATCCACAGAATTAGGCACCAAGACCGAGATAAAAAACATGAACTCCTTCAGGGCGCTGCAAAGAGCTCTCAGCTACGAGATAGACAGGCAGGTTGAGGTGCTGGAAGAGGGGGGCCGCATAGTTCAGGAAACGCGGACCTGGGATGAGTCAAAGGGCATAACACTGGCCATGAGAAGCAAGGAACAGGCGCATGATTACAGGTATTTTCCGGACCCCGACCTTGTACCGGTGGTGATAGACGAAGGGTGGGTAGAGGAGATCAAAAGGTCTTTGCCCGAGCTGCCGGACCAGAGAAAACGGCGGTACATCTCGGAGTACGGCCTTCCGGAATATGACGCCGGCGTCATAACCTCAACCAAGGAACTGGCCGACTATTTTGAGGCCTGCCTGGAGCAGTACCCCGCCGCCAAGACAGTGAGCAACTGGGTGATGGGTGACCTGTCCCGCCTTCTGAACGCGGAGAATACGGACATTGCCCATTGCCCCGTCAAACCCGGGCAGCTGGCGGATATGCTGAAACTTCTGGATAAGGGGACAATAAGCGGCAAAATTGCCAAGACTGTTTTCGAGGAAATGTTTGCCTCCGGCAAGGACCCTGAAGAGATTGTCAGGGAAAAGGGCCTGATGCAGATTTCCGATGAGGGGGCCATAGCCGCCGCCGTAGACGATGTTATCGCCTCAAACCCAAAAGTGGTGGAGGACTTCCGGTCCGGCAAGGAAAAGGCGCTGGGATTCCTGGTGGGACAGGTGATGAAAGTTACCAGGGGCAAGGCCAATCCGGAAATGGTAAACAGGCTGCTGAAGGAAAAGCTGGGCTGATACAAGGTATTAATGTATCCTGTATTCATGAGCTATATATTAATAATACCTTTTCAGTCAATTAGTTTTTTGATATTATATTTTCAGGTCTGCCAATGACTTTTTTTTTGTTATTGTCCCTTGCAAAGAAACATTTACATAGAAAGGATGAAATGTATTGACTGACCGTTTAAAGAACAGGGATTTAAAAATCGTGGATACCACACTTAGGGATGGCGAGCAGACGGCGGGAGTGGTCTTTGCCAACCGTGAAAAGGTAAGGATCGCCAAGTTTTTGGATGAGCTTGGTGTTCATCAGATTGAGGCCGGCATACCAACCATGGGCGGAGATGAGAAGGAAGCTATCAAGGCCATCTGCAAGGCCGGCCTTAAAGCCAGTATCATGGGCTGGAACCGCCCGGTGCAAAGCGATATTGAGTCGTCAATAGAATGCGGTTGCGACGCAGTGGCTATCTCCATATCCACCTCGGACATTCACATCAAGTACAAGCTTCAGAAAACCAGGGAATGGGTCCTTGAAAACATGGCCAAGGCAACGGAATTTGCCAAAAAAGAGGGCATGTACGTTTCCGTCAATGCTGAGGATGCCTCAAGGAGCGATATGCAGTTTCTTATTGAGTATGCCAGGGTGGCCAAGCAGGCCGGCGCGGACAGGCTGCGCTACTGCGATACCGTGGGGATAATGGACCCCTTCAAAATAATGGAGCACATAGAGCAGATTAGAAAAGAAGTGGACATAGATATTGAAATGCACACCCACAACGATTTCGGCATGGCCACGGCCAATGCCCTGGCCGGTGTGCTGGCGGGGGCCAATTACATCGGCGTTACCGTGATAGGGCTTGGTGAGCGGGCCGGCAACTCGGCGCTGGAAGAGGTCGTCATGTCCCTGAAGCACCTGTATGGTGTTGATTTGGGATTCAAAACGGAGATGTTCCGTGAGGTGGCGGAATATGTGTCAAGGGCGTCGGGAAGGGAACTTCCGGCCTGGAAAGCTATAGTGGGGTCCAATATGTTTGCCCACGAGTCCGGCATCCATGCCGACGGGACACTGAAAAATCCAAAGACCTATGAGGCCTTCACCCCCGAGGAAGTGGGACTGCAAAGGCAGATAGTGATAGGTAAACACTCCGGCACAGCGTCCCTTAAATCAAAATTTGCCGAATACGGAATTCATCTCAGCGACCACAGGGCCCAGGAACTGCTCGCCAAGGTGAGGTCTTACTGTGTCTCCCTCAAACGGCCGCTGTTTGACAAAGAGCTTATGTTCTTGTACGAGGACTATTTTGGCAAGCCTTGATCTGTTAAATAGATGTTAACACCAAAGAACGGGAAAGAAGGATTTGGAGTTGGGCCAGACCATAATTGAAAAAATACTCTCGGAACACAGTGATCAGAAGGTTCATGCCGGAGAGATTGCCGTGGCCCGGGTCGATTTTGTGATGGGGCAGTACTGGACATCCCCTCTGGCCATCAGGGCATTTGAGGACAAGGGCGGACAGAAAGTATTCGATACGGAAAAGGTCGCCTTTGTTATCGACCACAATTCGCCCAGCCCCAATGAAGGCGTGTTCAAGCTGCACAAACGGGAGAAAAGGGCTTCCGCCTGTTTGACATAGGGGAGGGAGTATGCCACCAGCTTATACCCGAAAGCGGCAAGGTGAGCCCCGGATCACTTGTTATAGGGGCGGATTCACATACATGCACCTACAACGCGCTGAACGCATTCTCCACCGGCGTCGGGTCAACCGACCTGGCCGGGGGGATTATAAAAAACATTGCCACAGGGGTGGAAATCCCCATCAAGCCGCTGCCGGGTGTAATGATAAAGATACTCAACGACGGCGGGCTGGCCCCTCATTTCAGGAAATACGGCGGATTCAATTTAGACTAGCATATTTATGTATTGTATTGTACGGGGAGGATAAGTAATGGCCGGCTATAATGTTACACTGATACCGGGAGACGGGATAGGCCCGGAAATAAGCGACGCAGCCCGCCGGGTGATAGATGCCGCGGGTGTGAAAATAAACTGGGAAGTGGTTGAGGCCGGGGAGGCGGTAATACCGCAGTATGGAACTCCGCTGCCGGACTATGTGCTGGAGTCGGTAAAGAAAAACGGCACTGCCCTCAAGGGTCCCCTTACCACTCCGGTTGGTAAGGGTTTCAGAAGTGTAAACGTGACACTGAGGCAGGAACTTGACCTGTATGCCAATGTAAGGCCGGCCAGGACTATGCCCGGTATTGCCACAAGGTATGAAAATGTGGACCTTATAATAGTAAGGGAAAATACAGAGGACCTTTATGCCGGAATAGAGCACCGGGTGGGCAGGGATGCCGCGGAAAGCATTAAAATCATTACCAGGGAGGCTTCCGAAAGGATTGTCCGCTATGCCTTCGACATGGCGGTCAGGGAGGGCCGCCGGAAGGTTACCGCGGTACATAAGGCAAATATAATGAAGCTTTCTGACGGGCTGTTCCTGGAGTGCGCCCGGAAGGTGGCGGAGGAATACCCCTCTATTCAGTTTGAAGATATGATAGTGGATGCCATGTGCATGAAGCTTGTACAGTCTCCGGAAAATTACGACGTACTGGTGCTGCCGAATCTGTACGGGGATATTGTCAGCGACCTTTGCGCAGGGCTGGTGGGCGGCCTTGGTGTTGCCCCCGGGGCCAATATAGGCAAGGAGGCTGCTGTATTTGAGCCTGTTCACGGAAGCGCCCCCAAACACGCCGGTATGAACAGGGTAAATCCCCTGGCCATTATTCTTTCCGGTGTGATGATGTTGCAGCACCTTGGCGAAAGCAGCGCGGCCGGAAGAATCACCGAAGCTGTTAAAGCTGTATTGGAGGAAGGAAAGAGCGTAACTTACGATCTGGGAGGTTCCGCCTCCACCAGCCAGATGGCTGACGCCATAATTTCACGTTTATAAAGGGTTTGACAAGGGGGAGTTTCTTTTTTCACTTCAGGTGGGGTTGAGTCCCGTCTGAAGTCCCGATGCTCAGCATGGCTGAACGAGTTCACTGAAGGGCTGATGGCCCCGGCGGCTGTCAGCCTTTTTCTTTTGGAATAAAAAAAGGCGCAGAACAGGATAATAAGCCTGTCGGAATTAACAGCCGGAGGGAGGTGGAATAAAATGGCGGTCCCTTCCAATTTCGGTGAACACATGGACAGGCTTAAGTCGATGTACGAGGCAAATTACCCGCAGGGAGTTGTTGTTGATCCCACCCCTATTACCGCGTCCCAGGAAATTGCCGTCCTGTATTACGGATTACTGGCAAAGAGCGGTGCTGAACAGATATACTTGCATGTCGGTTACGGGGCTGAAAATGGATGGCAAAATGTTTATGATTACAAAATGTCCAAAACAGGGTGGGGCTGGGTAAAGACACTGGAAATGCCTGAGGACCAGACAAGATTCAATTTCTGTTTCAAGGACAGTGCCGGCAATTGGGACAATAATAATGGTGTAAACTGGAGTTTTACCATTCATGATGGAAGAATACAGCAATAGGATACTGCATAGGGTTATCCCTGCTATTAAGGCAGGGAATTTCTTTGTTATTTGGGAAAATTTAATATTTATCCAAATCAGAAGGAAATATTTAATTAATATTAAATCAATTTAAATAGTAAAATATTTAATAATTGTTTATATTTTTCTAAATGAGTGGTAATATATATATTTAATAGAATATTTAAATAGATAGGGCTTTTGTGACAGCGTGCTCCTTTATTCGACATGAACTACTTAATTATTTAAGTATATTAATTAATCAGGGGGGGTATAGATTTGTATAGTCAGAGACCATGGTTAAAGATGTATCCTGAAGGGGTGAGGCCAAATTTAGACTATCCGGAAATATTGGTGCATGATTTTTTGGAAGAAACCGCCAAAAAGTATCCCAACAGGAATGCCTTTATATTGGCGGGGAGAAAATTAACGTATACCCAGTTTAGAGATCAAGTATACAGAATGGCCACCGCGCTCAGCAAAATGGGTGTAAAACAGGGCGACAGGGTGGGCCTTATGCTGCCGAACAGCTTTCAGATGGCCATAAGCATTTATGCCACCCTTAAAATAGGGGCCATTGGGGTAAGTATAAACCCGCTCTACACAGAGAGAGAACTGGAGCACCAGATCAACGATTCAGGGTTGGAGACAATAGTGTTTCTTGACCTGATGGGCAACAAGGTAATGAATGTTGCGGAAAAGACACCCATTAAGAGGCTTGTTGCCACCGGTATTCAGGACTACCTTCCTTTTCCCCTGGCTGTCCTGTACAAATTCAAGGTCAAGCAAATGGGTCAGTGGGTGGAACTGCCCAAGGACAGGGGAATAATGAGGTTTAACGACCTGATCAGGAATAACCCGCCAAATCCGCCAAGGGTGGATATTAAACCGGATGACATTGCGCTTCTCCAGTACACGGGCGGCACCACGGGCTTTTCCAAGGGAGCCATGCTGACCCACCGGAACCTTGTAGCCAATGTGACACAGCTTCTTGAGATAGTCAAAGACATTGCTGAAGAGGGCAAAGAGGTTTTTATCAGCATGCTTCCGTATTTCCATGCCTTTGGACTGACTGTATGCCTGAACTGCAGTATCCGTTTCGGGGCCACCCAGATTTTAATACCGCGGTTTGATGTGAAGATGATACTGGAGTCCATTAGCAAATACAAGGCGACATTTTTCCCGGGGACACCGACAATGTATATTGCCATGCTTCAGTACCCGGATTTGAAAAAATATGATATAACCTCCCTCAAGGGCTGTATCAGCGGGGCGGCCCCCCTTCCCCTTGAAGTGCAAAAAAATTTCCAGGAAAAGAGTGGAAGCATGCTGGTTGAGGGATATGGACTTAGCGAGTGTTCTCCCGTTACCCACTGCAACCCCCTTGGATCAACTGTTGACGGTTCCATCGGAATTCCGCTTCCGGACGTGGAATGCAAGATAGTTGACAAGGATACCGGGGAAAACGAGGTTCCGGTAGGGGAGATAGGAGAACTCTGCATAAAAGCTCCCCAGGTAATGAAGGGATACTGGAACAAGCCGGAGGAAAATGAGAAGGTTTTCCGGGACGGGTGGTTTTATACCGGAGACATAGCCCGGATGGATGAAAACGGCAAGTTTTACATAGTTGAGCGCAAGAAGGATTTGATTATAGCCGGCGGTTACAATATTTATCCCCGGGAAGTGGAGGAAGTCCTCTACGAACACCCGAAAGTAATGGAGGCGGCGGTTGCCGGTGTGCCGCATGAATACAGGGGGGAAACTGTCAAGGCCTTTATAGTGCTTAAGGAGGGCCAGACCGCCACCAAAGAGGAGATAGTGGATTTCTGCAAGGAAAGGCTTGCCGCCTACAAGGTTCCCAAGATAGTGGAATTTAGACAGGAACTTCCCAAAACGCTGGTGGGTAAAGTGTTAAAGAGAGTGCTGGTTGAAGAGGAAAAGAAACAATAACTGGAGAAAAGATTAATAAACCAGTAAAACATAAAGGTAGAAGGGTTTGACAGACTAAGGCCCGGATGATAAAATAACCCGAAAGCCATGTGCCGGCCTTTTTTCAATTGCTGAACCCCAAGCGGGGCAGTGATTGGATAGGGCCGATTTTATTTATGCCGGTGTTATTATCGGGTCACGGGGCGGCGTGGAAACCGCCCCCTACAAAACGGGGTCGGAGGAAGAACGGTCTGGTGAATTATGCGAAGAATGAGTTGATGCACGGGGGTAATCTGGCCCGGGCGGCATCCAGGTATGGTATTCCGGAAAAAGAGCTGATAGATTTCAGCGCCAGCATCAACCCCCTGGGGCCTGCCAGTGGAGTGTTCAAGGCCATAAAGGATGAACTCTGGAGGATTTGTCATTATCCCGATCCCGATTGCGGGGATCTGCCCTTGCTTCTGGCGGAACACCTGGGAGTGGGGAAAAAAAATATAGTTTTGGGCAACGGCGGCGCGGAAATTATATATATATTGCCAAGGGCGCTGGGTATAAAAAGAGCGCTGATAATTGAGCCCACCTTTGGGGAGTACGCCAGGGCGGTGGAGGAGGCGGGCGGCGAGGTGCGCCGGGTCACCCGCGGTGCATTTTTTGAGAATGCAAGGCGGCACCTGGAAGGCTGCGATGCAATTTTTCTGTGTAATCCCAACAACCCCACCGGTGAGGTGCTTGACCGTGAATTGTTGATGAGGGTTGTCGGGGAGGTGGCAGAACGGAGGGCGCTGTTTGTTGTTGATGAGGCCTTTATGGATTTTGTCGCCTGCCGGGAAAAGATAAGCGTGATGAAAGAGGCCTGCCGGAACCCCGGGATTGTGGTTTTGTATTCCATGACCAAGTTTTTTGGAATACCAGGACTGAGGCTTGGCGCGGCGGTAGCGGCGGAGGGCGTGGCTGAAAAAATAAGAAAGGCCAAAGACCCCTGGAGCGTCAATGCGCTGGCCGTGGTGGCGGGGGAGGCCGCCCTGAAGGACAGGGAGCACATGGAGAATACACTGAGGGTAGTCCGGGAGGAGCGGGAATTTGTTTTCAACGCCATTTCTTCAATACCCGGTCTAAGGCCTTTGCCGTCGGAGGTGAACTTTATAATGGTGGATATAACCGGAACCGGCATGAATTCCTCCGAACTGGTGGAGAAACTGGGTGAAATGGGGATTATGGTAAGGGACTGCTCAAATTTTCATGGTCTGTACATGCCGTGTATAAGAGTGGCCATCAGGAAAAGAGAAGACAATGAAGTATTGGTAAAGGCACTGGAAAGAGTGCTGCTCTGAAAATGTTAATACTGAAATCCTTTTTAGTCGGAACTCAGGATTCAGAATTCCCGGCATTCCTTAATAGTTGTGTAAGGTTGAGAAAATCCGGAACCGGAAAAGCCCGGCTCAAACCATTCTGAGTACTGAGTGCTGAGTTCTGAGTTCTTACCGTCTGCTAAGACGGCGCCGCCCAACGGGCGGCTATTTTTGTCCGGCCTTTTCCAAAATTTATGTATAAAAAACAGGGAGGCGCTTAATAATAAGAAGAAATTAAATTACGTTGCCGCAATAAAAACCACGGGATCCGCTATTTAAAGCCCTACCGAGGCCCGGTAGGGATTTTTTGTAGCGCCTTTTACGGGCGGATAAAGATACCTGTAAATGGAATTTATAGGGAAGGGGCGATGACAAATAACAAAGATCGGAGGCCGCAAAAAATGAGGATACTGATGTTTTCATGGGAATACCCTCCCAAAAGTGTTGGGGGGCTGGCACAGCATGTTTATGATCTGACCTGCGCCCTGGCTGATATCGGAGAGGAGGTTCACCTGGTGACAGTGGGGTGTGAGGGGGCGCCGCAGAACGAGATGGTCAAGGGGGTAAGGGTTTACCGTGTAAACCCTTACCAGGTATCCTCGCTGGACTTTGTAAACTGGGTGACACAGCTCAATGTGGCCCTTCTGGAAAGGGCTGTCTCTGTTATTAACGAGGTTGGAAACTTTCACATTGTGCATGGCCATGACTGGCTTTCAGCCTATGCTTCAAGGGCCGTGAAGCATGCTTTCAGAATACCCCTTGTGGCAACCATACATGCGACGGAATTCGGCAGGAACTATGGACTTCACAATAACATGCAAAGGCACATAAGCGATGTGGAATGGTGGATGATTTACGAGTCCTGGAGGGTAATTTGCTGCAGCATATACATGCGTGGGGAATTGAGGCATGTTTTTCAGGTGCCCGAAGACAAGCTGGAGATAATACCCAATGGTGTAAACGTATCGGCATTCAAGCCCGGCAAAAATAATTACCGGCGGGATGACTATGCCTCCCCCAATGAGCAGATAGTCCTCTGTGTGGCCAGGCTGGTCAGGGAAAAGGGTATTCAGGTGCTGCTGGACGCCATTCCGCACATTCTCAAATACAGACCTTCCACAAAATTTATAGTTGCAGGTAAAGGCCCCCATGAAAGGCCGCTGAGGGACCAGGCAGCCGGAATGGGAATTGGGGACAGGGTTTATTTTACCGGGTATGTGAATGATGAGCTTAGAAACTCGCTGTACAGCTGGGCTGATGTTGCAGTAATTCCAAGCCTCTATGAGCCTTTTGGCATAGTTGCCCTGGAAGCGATGGCGGCCAGGACGCCGGTGGTGGTTTCGGACACGGGCGGGCTTGGGGAAATAGTACAGCATACTGTTGATGGATTAAAAACATACCCCGGCAGCAGCCAGTCGCTGGCGGATAATATTATCTGGATGCTCAGTGACAGGATAATGGCCGAAAAAATGATGCAGAAGGCCTATCAAAAAGTGCTGGAAAGGTATAACTGGACTGAGATAGCCAAGCAGACAAGGGAGACATACAGAAACGTTCTCAATGAAAGGAGGGAGGTGGCATGGTACGAATCTGAAAGGGACGGCGGTATCTTTAACAGGGTGACAAGGCTCTTTGCCAAATCGTCATAACATAACAAGTTTGTCCAAAAAGAATGGGAGGGCTTAATGTGAAAGCTGTTATTATGGCAGGCGGGGAAGGATCCCGGCTAAGACCCCTTACATGTTACTGTCCAAAGCCAATGGCGCCGGTTTTAAACAAACCCATGATGACTTACATAGTGGAACTGTTAAAAAAGCACGGCATAACTGATATTGGCGTTACACTTCAGTACATGCCTGAAAATATAAGGGATTATTTCGGCAATGGAGCGGAGTTGGGGGTTAATATGAGGTACTTTGTGGAAGATACCCCGCTGGGCACTGCCGGAAGCGTTAAAAACACAGGATCATTTCTGGATGAGACCTTTGTGGTGATAAGCGGTGACTCTCTCACGGACTTTGACCTCACCAGGGCGATAAATTTCCACCGTGAAAAAGGAGCCCTGGCCACTCTTGTTTTAACCAGGGTTGAAACGCCGCTGGAGTACGGGGTGGTGATTACCGACCGGGAGGGAAATATTGTCCGTTTTCTGGAAAAGCCCTCCTGGGGCGAGGTATTCAGCGATACGGTAAACACGGGAATATACGTGCTGGAGCCCGGGGCCCTTGATTATATAGACAAGGGGCGGGTGTTCGATTTTAGCAAGGATTTGTTCCCCCTGCTGCTGAAGGAGGGAAGAACGGTATGCGGCGCTATTCTGGAGGGCTACTGGTGTGATATAGGCAGCCTGCAGCAATACCTGCAGGCCCATATAGACGTGCTTTCAGGAAAGGTGGCCATAGACATCCCGGGGACAATGGTCCGGGAGGGTTTGTTCACAGGCAGCGGGACTGAGATTGATCCGGCAGCCGATGTCAGGGGCCCTGCATTTATCGGCAATAACTGCAGGATTGATGGCGGCGCCGTTATTGACCGGTTCAGCGTTCTGGGCGATAACTGCATTGTATCCGGCGGGGCGACCATAAAAAGGAGTGTTTTGTGGAATGGAGTATACGTGGGTAGAAAAGCAGCCCTCAGGGGTGCGGTAATCGGTTCCGGGGCTCAGCTGAAAAACGGAGCCTCGGTATTCGAGGGGGCTGTGGTGGGAAGCGAAAGTGTGATAATGGAAAACGGGGTTGTCAAGCCGGATGTGAAAATATGGCCGCAGAAAGTTATCGAGGCCGGCGCCACCATCAGGAACAGCATTATATGGGGGACCAGGTTTCCCAAAAAAGTATTTGGGCTGGATGGGGTTACCGGGCTGGCCAACATTGAGATAACACCGGAATACGCGGCCAGGCTGGCAGCGTCCTTTGCAACTGTTCAGGGCCCGGGAGGCAGGCTGGCGGTCAGCTCGGACAGCTATCCGCAGTCAAAGATGATTAAGGCGGCCATTGCCAGCGGCATGCAGTCAGTGGGACCGTCTGTGCTGGACCTGGGAGAGGGCATTACCCCAATGCACCGTTTTGCGGTCAGGTCCATGGGGCTGGACGGGGGCGTACACATAAAGATATGCCCCAGGAACACGGACATGGTCACCATGGTATTCATTAACGGCAGCGGCGGCAGCATAGCCCGGGGTGTGGAGAGAAAAGTGGAAAATGTAATGGCCAGGGAAGACTTTAGGAGGGCCGAGCCCTCAGTAATTTTGCCGGTAAAAACTGTACAGGGAGTGGGTGACCGGTATGTACGGTTCCTGTCCCGGGTTGCGGAGGGCGTTTTACAGGATAGCGGCGTTAAAATTGTGATGGCCTATGACAGGGATAACCTGGACAGGTTTGTCATACCTGTTTGCCGGCGGCTGGGAATAGAAATGGAAAACATGGATTTCAGTCCGGGCGAAGAAACCCCGAGAAGCTGGAGCTCCTACCGGGAAATACTGCCCCGGTTGGCTGAGACTGTGGTCAAAAGGAAGGCAACCGCCGGCGCGGTTCTGGACAACAACGGGGACAGCCTGATCATGATAGACGAACAGGGACGTTTGATAGGGGATGATATGCTGACCGCCCTGTCAGCGCTGGTTGTTTTCAAGTCAAGGGGAGGGCCGGTGGTGGTTCCGGTTACTGCCAGCGACACCATAGAAAAAATGGCCGAGCGCTATAATTCAAGGGTAATCAGGACAAAAACGGCTGTTCAGGACTTTTTTGAAAATGTAATAAGCGTGGATGGGGAACACCAAGAAGAGGGCGCTGTATCACAGTTTTTGCTTCATTTTGACGCCCTGGGCGCACTGATCAGCATACTGGGCTTTGTCCGGAAGATGGGTATGACTCTTGGCCGGCTGGCGGATGATGTGCCCTCCTTTTATCTTAATAAGAGGGCGGTCCAGGTTCCATGGGAATCAAAGGGCACAGTCATCAGGAGCATTATTGAGGAGCCCGGAAAACAGGATATGATGTTGCTGGACGGGGTCAAGGTCTTTCATCCCGAGGGATGGGCCCTTGTGCTGCCGGACCCGGAGGAGCCGGTCTGCAGAATTTTCAGCGAAGGTTCTTCCATGGAAATAGCCGAATCCCTGGCCGACTTTTATGTTGATAAAATACAAAAAATAACCGGGATGGGGTAAAATAAGCAAGCGCCGCTCAATCAGGCGGCGCTTGCTTTATGCCGATTTTCCGGCGTAAGAGCGGAAATCTATGTCGGGGAATATGTTGTTCTTTGACTCGAGGTAGTGGAGCCAGCCCTCGTCAATCCTGCCCTCCCTGGTCTGATAATACAGCCGGATAAAGTTGTCCAGGTGGGTTTTGGTTCTGCGGACGGCATAGTCCACCATGGTGCCGGTGTTCATGATGAAGGCCCAGTCGCTGCTCTGGGCCAGCAAGAGCTCCCGGGCGGCCTGGTTCAGGGCCCTGGCCTTGAGGCCGCCGGCATGGTAGTATTCATTGGCCAGGCTGACCATCCTGTCCGAGGCCATGTGCAGGTGGCGGTATATCCAGTCGTTTTTGTCGCAGAGCCAGACCTCGTTGTAGCCCTTGTGCCCCCAACTGGAGGCGCACGGTGTGGCCACCTGGTTGTACCCGTGCATTTTAAGGTAGTCGCCGGGGGTGACCATCGTCAATTTATTCTGGTCATAGTGTATTTTCTTTATCAGAAATTCCAGCCACAGGGGACCTTCAAACCACCAGTGGCCGAAAAGTTCACAGTCGTAGGGGGCCACTATTATGGGGGGGCGGTCCATCAGCCCCCCCAGGTATTCCACCTGGAGCTCGCGGTTGAACATGAAGTTGCCGGCATGGACCGCCGCCTTTTCCATGGCGTTTGACGGAATGTATGGTTCTTTGTGGTTGGTCCTCCCGGTAATGCGGTAATACTTTATTCCGGTGTGGATCCTTATTCCGTCCGGATGTATGTATGGCTTTATATATTCGTAATCGAGGTCAAAGCCTATATCCCTGTAAAATTCCCGGTAGTCGTAATCACCGGGGTAGCCTTCATTGGAACTCCAGACCTGCTTGGACGACTCGGTGTCCCGTCCGAAGGCGGCAACTCCCGAGGGGCAGTATATCGGCGCATATACTCCGTATTTGGGACGGTGTGAGGCGAAAAGAACACCGTGGGTGTCCAGTATAAAGAATTTAATGCCGTTTTCCTTTAAAAATGGATCTATGCCTGGG
Source organism: Bacillota bacterium (assembly GCA_049325075.1). GTDB lineage: Bacteria > Bacillota > Desulfotomaculia > Desulfotomaculales > Desulfocucumaceae > BRHc4a. The sequence goes on from JBMOPF010000002.1 coordinate 38,745, forward strand.
GCATAGGCGCACTCGGGCAGCCAGATGCCCTGTGGGCGCCGGCCAAGGTGTTTGGTGTGGAGTTCCACCGCTGTTTTAATCTGAGCACGGACAGCGTTTTTATTATTTAACATAAGGGGCAGAAAACCGTGGGTGGCGGCGCAGGTGATTATCTCAAGCCTGCCGGAGTCCTGGAACCTCTTGAAGGCATTGACCAGGTTGCCCCCATATCTGTGGAAAATGTCTCTGCATTTGCGAAAGTGTTCCTGGTACATCAGTGCGGAGGAATGAAAGGGTGTATTGTAAGTCCTGCCGGCCTCCTTGTCGGACAGCTCTATGAGCCTGTTTAAATGCCTGAGATAGCGCTCCTGCAGAAGACCGTCGGCAAGCATGGAGATCAGCGTGGGGGACAGGCTCATGGTGAGCCTGAAGGGAACCCCGCCGTCCTCCAGGCGCTCAAACATGCCTATCAGCTGCATGTATGTTTCTGTAACAGCCTCGTAAAACCATCTTTCCTCAAGAAAGTTTTCATCCTCGGGATGCCTTACAAAGGGCAGGTGCGCGTGTAGAATTAAACAGAGGTAGCCTTTTGCCATATTGTCCTCCTCAAAAAGAGTCTGTTTTATACGTATTTACTGTCATCACCTGAATGTTCCCGTTTATAAAAGCCCGGAGAGAATCCCGGCGAGCTGATTCCAAGGGGAATATTGCCCATTCTTTCTTTCATCTCTTCAATGATAAGGGGTGAGCTGACACCGGGCTGATGCCTGAAATAGAGTCCTTCAATCCACATCCATTCCTCGTCAAGCCGGTCGGAGAGCATATCCCTGGGGGTTGTCACAATATTGGACCTGAGTATGGTTATAAAGCTTCCATCCGGAAAAAGTCTTCCCATATCGACGCAATAAGACCTGTTGGCCCCGTGTACTTTTATGTGCCAGTCATCGACGTTTTCATTCAGGCTGTAGTCAAAGTAACTGTGGGCATTGCTGCCGTTAAAGTCAATGCCGGTTACATCGTAAACCCTCAGTGCGGCCTTCGAGCTTTTCCATACCGCCGGATCGAATTTGGAGGATATTTCCTCCATTTTTGTGGCTGTAACCTCCCAGTACGCATACAGCCAGTATGGATCCCTTACCATGAGAACCAGACGGTCAATGCCATAGGTCCCGGGGAGTTCAGGCACCGGTTCCAATGCGGGGGTTCTTACAGGTGGCGACAGCTCTTCGGAATACTCTTCCCTAAAAGCAGGCTTTGCGTTAACGAATTCAGGCTCCGGTTTTTTTTGACTGCGGGATTTTATTGCAGGCCATGCCACTGCGGCCAGGACAACTGCCAATATAATAATCCCCAGCAGTACTGATAGTGCCGTCATAAGGCGCCCCTCCCTGGTAATGAATGTTTTATCAGATTTAAACAGAGGTTGTTAAGCAAGCAGACATGCTTTATTATTGCCACAGGTGAATTAAATATTATCTTTTTGAAAAGGTATTTTGCTGGTATAAAGCGGTGCTGAAGGAATGATGCCAATGAAAATTATTATTCCTATCCCCAATTGAAAAAATTCATTGTTGTCCTTTTAAAAAAAAGTATTTTAATGATATTATTTTTTATAACGCTCAGGGAATGCAGTTTTCCTGAAAACCATTCCCCTACAGCATAGGGATTCTAAAACATCAAGGATTTTTATGGAAAAAAATTTTAACAAAAATAAACAAAAGATTATAAATACACTTGTTACCCTTTATCCGGGGGCAAAGACAGAGCTAAGCTACGGCAGCACTTTTCAGTTGCTGGTGGCGGTAATGCTCTCGGCCCAGTCTACGGACAAACAGGTTAATAAAATAACCGCGGAATTGTTTAAAAGATTCAGCGCCCCGGCTGATTTCGCCGCCCTGGAACCGGACCGGCTGGCTGAATACATAAAGGGTTGCGGATTGTACAGAAACAAGAGTAAAAACATTGTCGGCACAAGCCGCATACTGGTGGAAAGGTACGGCTCGCAGGTGCCCGGCAGCCGGGAAATACTGGAGTCCCTGCCGGGGGTGGGCAGGAAGACCGCCAATGTGGTGCTTAATATAGCCTTCGGTCAGCCGGTGATGCCGGTGGATACCCATGTGTTCAGGGTTTCCCGGAGGCTTGGGCTGTCATCGGGTAAAACACCCCTCGAGGTGGAAAGGGACCTGGAAAGGACAATTTCTCCGGAAATGACCGGAGTCATTCACCACTGCCTCATTCTTCACGGCAGGAATATTTGCAGGGCGCGCAGCCCACGCTGCGCTGAATGCGCGCTGCGGGAACCCTGTCCCGGAAAAGTTTTGTGATTGCATCCTGTTACATACAATTCACCCGGTGCAAAACATCCCCCCGTGCATTGTTGATTATGATGTCTCAGGTGTTTCCCTGATGCGGAAGTTGTATGATTAACTTTAATCCGGAGGTGCTGCCTGCAATGCGTGTTGTTTTGGTGGAGCCTGAAATCCCGGCCAATACCGGGAATATATCCAGGACCTGTGCTGTGACCGGTTCTGAGCTTTATCTAATTCGACCGCTGGGCTTTTCAATTGAGGACAGGTATCTGAAAAGGGCGGGGCTTGACTACTGGCATAAACTGAAGCTTTATGTATATGACAGTTTTGAGGAACTAAGGGATGAGCACCCCGGCGGAAGGTATTTTTATTTTTCTACCAGGGGAAAAAGGCTTTACACAGATGTGCGGTTCAGCAGGGATGATTTTCTGGTTTTCGGCCGGGAAACCGGTGGGCTTCCCGGCTCACTGCTAAATGGAAACGAAGAATATACCCTGAGGGTGCCCATGGGGGAAGGCTGCAGGTCGCTGAATCTGTCCAACGCGGTGGCCCTGGTATTGTATGAGGGGCTTAGGCAGCAAGGATTCCCCGGCCTGTCATGAGAACCCTGTTTTATCAATAGATGGACCTGCCGCCGGCTGAAATCCGGAAGGATTTATTGTGTCAATGATAGAATAATATTGTAAATAATTATTTACACAAGAATGAGGGATGGCAATGAATATAACAATGGCCGAACTAAAGAAATCCATGGAAAGAGAAGGCTATATCAGCGAGGACAGCCTTGCCCTGACCGTATATCTTGCCCTGACCCTTAAAAAGCCTCTTCTGGTTGAGGGGGCGCCGGGTGTTGGGAAAACGGAGATTGCCAAGGTGCTGGGCAGGGTTTTCGATACAGATGTGTTACGGCTGCAGTGCTATGAGGGACTTGATGAAAACAAGGCCCTGTACGAGTGGAACTACCAGAGGCAGCTGCTGAAGATACAGATTATGAAGGACGCATGCGCCCGGGAAAATATTGAAAAGGACCTCTTCGACCAGGAGTATTTGCTGGAGAGGCCGCTTTTAAAGGCGATAAGGTCTGAAAAGCGCGTGGTGTTGCTGATTGACGAGGTTGACAAAGTGGACGAGCCCTTCGAGGCCTTTTTATATGAGCTCCTCTCCGATTTCCAGGTTTCCATCCCTGAGCTGGGCACCATTGAGGCCAGGGAGATACCCATAGTCGTGCTGACCAGCAACGGTGAAAGGGAGCTGTCGGACGGGCTGAAGCGCCGTTGTGTTTATCTGTATATAGACTACCCCGACATAGAAAAAGAGGTAAGGATACTTCAGACAAAGGTGCCGGAAGCTGGTGACAGGCTAAACAGGCAGGTGGCTGCCGCCGTAAATTACATCAGGTCGAATATGGACCTGGTAAAACAGCCTTCCATTGCCGAGACTCTGGATTGGGCCAGATCGCTGGTGGCCCTCCATGCCGATTCGCTGGGCCCTGAAAATATAGCCATGACGGCGGGGTTATTATTGAAAAACCGTGATGACCAGCTGCAGGTTACCAGCGAGGATACGCTGAAGGCGCTTTTGCAAAGTGTTGAAGATGGAGCCTGCGGGGAAAAACACAGCGCAGGAGGCTGTTCATGCGGCCACGGGTCACATAGACACGGTGTACACACACACGTGGCACAAATAGACACAGATACCGTAACAAAATAATGGTGTTAAATATAAGGAATGTCTGTACTATTGGGTAGAGTTGGAAAGTTGGAAAGTTGGAAGGGTTGAAAAGGATTGACCGGACCCTTCTGGATTCTGGATTCCCGACCCGTGGTTCACTCAGTATAGATAACAGGGGTTGAGCAGCTTGGAACTGGAACAGATGGCCGGTTTGGTGGCGGAAATAGAGAGCACTGGAAAAGAGTCGCTGGAATATAACATAACCAGGTTTGCACAGATATTAAGGCATCTGGGTGTCAGGGCCAGCCTTGCCGAGACCATGGATGCCATGGTTGCCCTGTCAAAAATAGACATGGTCAGAAGGGATCAGGTAAGGGGCGCCCTGAGGGCCTGCCTGGCTAAAAGCAGGAGAGAGGCTGAGATATTCGACCAAGCCTTTGACCTGTTTTTTACCACCCCCGAGGAAAAGAAAAAAAGGCGTGAAATGCTCAGGGAAAAGGAACTGGAAAGGGCACAAATAATCTCGGGGGCGGAAAATGAGCTGATGGAGGCGGTTGGCGACTGGCAGGAGGACCTGCCGGAAACAGTTGTGTTTACGGACACCCAGTTGGAGACATTCGCCATGATGCCCGAAGCTGAAAAGGAAAGAATGAAAGATATTCTTGAGAGGATGAAGTCAAACCCGGTTAACAATCCCGCCGAGCTGATCAACAGGGTGCTGCAGTCATCCCTGAACTACTGGCGCTATTACATGATGAAGAACCTGGCCGGTATGGATGAGCGGCCCGGCCTTGAGGCGGAACTGACCGGTGACAGTGAACTGGACGATGTAATAAAGACCGTGGCGGCGTATTTTTACCACACCCCGGGCGACAGTATGCTGCACCGGGATATGGAGAAGCTTGACGATGGGGACATTCCCCGGATTTCCTCCCTTATCAGCCGGATGTCATCGCGAATTTTGCTGGGGATGGGCAGAAGGTACAAAAAGAGCACCCGGGCGGTGGCAGTGGATATAAGGAGGACAGTCAGAAGGAATATTTGCTACGGCGGGATTCCGGTATATCTGCGCTATCGCTCGAGGCGCAGGAAAAAGCCGAAATTTCTGCTTATTTGTGATGTTTCCGCTTCCATGGCCAAATATGCCAGGTTTGTAATCCAGTTTATATACGGCCTTGGCAGTGCCCTGAGCGGGATGGAAAATTTTATTTTCTCCGAAGACCTGGAGAGAATAACCCGGCATTTCATCGGCAGGAAAAGCTTCGCCCAGAGTATGGCCGAGGTGATAAATTCAAGCGCGCAGTGGGGCAAGTCAACCAATCTGGCCCAGTCGCTGAAAACATTTAACAGCAAATACAGGGACCTGCTGACCCCTGAAACCATAGTTTTTGTTGTCAGCGACACCAAAACGGTATCTCCGGGGCCGGCTGCGGAGATGCTGGAAAAAATAAAACTCAGGTGCGCCGACATGGTCTGGCTTAACACCCTCCCGGCCAGGGAGTGGGCGAACCAGCCTCAGGTAAAGATATTCGCAAGGATTGCCCGCATGTACGAGTGCAATACACTTTCACAGCTGGAGAAGGCGGTGCAGAGGCATGTCTCCGGAATGATTTAAATATTTTCGCAGAATTACAGATTACATTAGGAGGGGGCGGTTTGTGTGATGACCCGGGGGTCGGAGGAAGATTTTCTTATCGACGAACTCTCAGCCATTCATTCCATTCACAACCTTGTTCTGGGGATAAACCAGCAGGGCCGGATCATCGTATTCAACGCTGCGGCTGAAAGGATATTCGGCATCAAGGCGGAAAAGGCGATGGGACGGTTTATAAATGACATAATACCCGGTACCGGCCTGATGAAAGTATTGAAAACCGGTGAGTCCCACATAGGGAGGAAGTTTATGGTGGGAAACTCACTGTATGTTGTCAACCGGACCCCCATCTTAAAGGGCGGCAAAATACTGGGCGCCATAGGTGTATGCCAGGAAATCACCGAATTGCAGCACCTGGCCGAGGAGTTGGAGGTGGTCAAAGAGCTGAAGGGAACTCTCCAGACTATTTTTGACAGCTCCGGCGACGGCTATATGGCCATTAACAATGATGGCGTAATTATAATGATCAACAAGTCCTTTGCCGAGCTGATTGAACTCTCCTCGCCGCCTGAAGCCGCGATTGGCAGGTACGCGTCTGAAATTGTAAAGGAGCCCAAGCTGTTTACGGTTCCCAGGGCCGGGAAGCCGTCCAACGGGGAGATAGTGCGCATCAACGGCAGGGATACCGTGGTAATGCGGTATCCCATAAAAAAGGGCGGCAAAATATTCGGAACGGTCTGCAAGGTTATATTCAAGGATGTGAGCCAGCTGGTGGGCCTGGCTGAAAAAATAAATGTGCTCAACAGGGAGATTGACTATTACAGAAACGAGCTGGAAAAAATCCAGGGCGCCAGGTACTCGGTGGATAATCTGATTGGCAGCAGCCCGGCCATGGTTAAGCTGAAAGAGACACTGAGGAGGGTGGCGTACAGCCCGTCCACAGTATTGATAAGGGGGGAGAGCGGCACCGGGAAGGAACTGCTTGCCCATGCCCTTCATAACGGCTCTCCCCGCCGCTTTAAACAGTTTGTCAGGGTAAACTGCGCCGCCGTTCCGGAAAACCTTCTGGAGTCGGAGCTGTTCGGCTATCAGGAGGGGGCCTTTACCGGCGCCAAACGCGGCGGGCAGAAGGGAAAGTTCGAGCAGGCCAATGGGGGGACCATTTTCCTGGATGAAATAGGGGACATGCCCCTGGCCATGCAGTCAAAGCTTCTGAGGGTGCTGCAGGAAAAGGAGATTGAGCGCCTGGGTGACAACCGGCCCAAACAAATTGACGTCAGGGTGGTGGCAGCGTCCAACAGGCCCCTGGAAGAGCTGATAAGTGAGGGCAAGTTCCGGCAGGACCTTTATTACCGGCTGAATGTGGTCTCCATTTCAATTCCCCCGCTGAGGGAAAGGATGGAGGATATAGAGGAACTGGCTGAGCATTTTATTAATAAGTTCAACATTGAATTCGGCCTGAACGTGGGCGGCATGGAAAAGGAAGTACTGAACCTTTTTCACAGCTACAACTGGCCGGGCAATGTCAGGGAACTGGAAAATGTGATTGAAAGGGCCTTTAACATGGTGGACGGTGAGGTAATATCAATATCCCATCTGCCCCAGTATATACAAAAAATAGGCAGGGGGCCCAAAAGGATACCCCCGGACAAGGGCTTGCCGGCGCTGCTGGACCAGGTGGAAAAGGAGGCCATTATAGAAACACTGGCCTCCACCGGGGGTAATAAAATGCAGGCCGCCAGGGAGTTGGGAATTTCAAGGGCCTGGCTGTATAAAAAAATGAAACAGTATAGTATCGGCGTATAAGGAATGGGGACACACCTGCTGAAGCTTGGGTTTTTATATAAGACAGGAATGTCCCCGATTGGGGGAATGGGGACACACCTGCTGAAGCTTGGGTTTTTATATAAGACAGGAATGTCCCCGATTGGGGGAATGGGGACACACCTGCTGAAGCTTGGGTTTTTATATAAGACAGGAATGTCCCCGACTGGGGGAATGGGGACACGCCTGCTGAAGCTTGGGTTTTTATATAAGACAGGAATGTCCCCGATTGGGGGAATGGGGACACGCCTGCTGAAGCTTGGGTTTTTATATAAGACAGGAATGTCCCCGATTGGAAGAACTGCCAATGGCGAGAGGATGTGGGCGGGAGTGGCCTTAAAGTCGAAAAAGACTGTTATCATGATGCCGGGCCTGGAACTGCCGCTGTTTATAGTGGAGAACGTGGAGGAACTGATTACCGACCTGTTCGATGAGGATAAAATTCCCCTCTGGGCCGAGATATGGCCTGCCGCCAGAGGCTTGGCCAGGTATATATGGGAAAATGTCTCCTTTTTCGGGCAGAGCGTTCTTGATCTGGGGTCGGGGCTGGGTATGGCCGGGGTGGTATGCGGACTCAAGGGCGCCAGGGTGACCTTTTCCGACTATCAGGAGGGCGCCCTGGAAATGTCCCGTAAAAACGCGGTTCTTAACGGCATAATGGACACCAGGACGCACCTTGGCGACTGGCGCAGCTTTGACCTTGGGGAAAGGTTTGACTGGATTGTGGGCTCTGACATTCTTTACGACAGCCGGTACCATGAATGCCTGGCGGGCATATTCAAATCAAACACAAAAGAAAACATGGGCGTTATTGTGTCCCACCCGGGCCGTGGACCGGCTTTCGAGTTCATCAAAATGTGGTGCGAAGAAACCGGAAGCCGGGAGGAGCATGTAGTGGTCCCTGTGTATATACCCGATCCAGTATTCCCTTATTACGAAATACATGTCCACAAAATGACCAAACCGGACTGAAAAGAACCCGGATTTTCATCCCCTGTGGTGATGAACTCCCGTCAGAAGACTCCCGCTTCCAACCTCTCACTTCTCACCTCTGACCGGAGCTATTTTCAGAATAAGCAAAGAGGGGCTGATAGATTTGTCCTTCGTTCACCTGCATGTTCATACCGAATACAGTTTGCTGGACGGCGCCGCCCGGATAAAGAAGGCGGTGGAAAAGGCAGTCAGGCTGGAAATGCCCGCCCTGGCCATGACCGACCACGGTGTGATGTTTGGCGCCGTCGATTTCTACAAGGCCTGCAAAAAAGCGGGGATAAAGCCTGTCCTGGGGTGTGAGGTGTACGTTGCCCCCAGGACAATGTCCGACCGTACGCCCAGGGTGGACGACAACCTGTATCACCTTGTGCTGCTGGCAGAAAACAACGAGGGGTACGAAAACCTCTTAAAACTGGTGTCAATGGCATACATAGACGGTTTCTATTATAAGCCCAGGGTGGACAGGAAGGCCCTGTCGGAACACAGCCGCGGGCTTATCGCCCTTTCCGGCTGCATAGCCGGCGAGGTGGCGGCCAGGGTGCTGGGCGGAAAGATTGATGATGCCGTAAAAACAGCGCTGGAATACCGGGATATTTTCGGGCCGGACAACTATTTTCTGGAGCTTCAGGACCACGGCTTTGAGGAGCAGAGGATAGCCAACCGGGAGCTGATAAGAATAAGCAGGGAGACCGGCATTCCCCTGGTGGTCAGCAATGATGTCCACTATGTGGAACGGGAGCACGCCGAAATGCAGGACATACTCCTGTGTATTCAGACCGGCAAAACTGTGGACGACCCGGCGAGGATGAAATTTCAGTCGCAGGAACTGTTCCTGAAAAGCCGCGAGGAAATTGACCTTGTCTTCGGAGAGCTGAAAGAGGCCATAGAAGTTACCGGCAGGATTGCAGAGCGCTGTAATGTCGACCTTTCCTTTGGAACGAATATTTTGCCTGAATACAGGGTGCCGGATGGCTACACTGTTGAAACATACCTGGAGAAACTGTGTTATGAGGGAATAAGGCGGCGTTTCGGCGAGATCTCCGAAACGGTGGAAAAAAGGCTGGAATTTGAGCTGAAAGTAATAAAGCAGATGGGTTTTCCCGGCTATTTTCTAATTGTGTGGGACCTTATCCATTTTGCCAGAAACAACGGTATACCCGTGGGCCCGGGGCGCGGCTCGGCCGCAGGCAGTCTGGTGGCGTATTCACTGGGAATAACAGATATTGACCCCTTGAGATACGACCTTCTTTTTGAGAGGTTTCTGAACCCGGAGCGGGTGACCATGCCTGATATCGACATAGACTTTTGCTTTGAGCGCCGGGGCGAGGTCATAAACTACGTGTCGCAGAAGTATGGATCGGACCATGTGGCGCAGATTGCCACCTTTGGAACGATGGCGGCCCGGGCGGCCATCAGGGATGTGGGAAGGGTGCTGAACATGCCCTACAACGAAGTGGACAGGGTGGCCAAACTGGTTCCCGCCGAGCTGCACATAACCATTGAAAAGGCGCTGAATGATTCTCAGGAACTAAGGGACCTTTATGAGAACAACCGGCAGATTAAAAAGCTCATTGACATGGCCTCCCTGCTGGAGGGCATGCCCAGGCACGCCTCAACACACGCGGCAGGGGTGGTGATAACAAAGGACCAGTTGACCCATTACCTGCCCATATACAAGGCCACTGACGGCCCTCTGACCACTCAGTTCGCCAAGGACCAGGTGGAGGAACTGGGACTGCTCAAAATGGACCTGCTGGGCCTGAGGACCCTCACGGTGATAGATGACGCCGTAAAAATGATAGAGGAAAACCAGGGCAAAAAAGTTGTTATTTCAGATATACCAATGGATGACCGGAAGACCTTTGAGCTGCTCTGGAGAGGCGAGGGAACCGGAGTGTTTCAGCTGGAAAGCAGCGGCATGAGGGCTATTCTGAAAGATCTGAGGCCCACGGTTTTTGATGATATAATTGCGCTGGTGGCCCTTTACCGGCCCGGCCCGCTGGGGAGCGGCATGGTAAAGGACTTTATTGCCAGCAAGCACGGTGAGAAAAAGGTAACCTACCTCCATCCGAAGCTGGAGCCAATTTTGAAAGATACATACGGGGTAATACTATACCAGGAGCAGGTTATGCGAATAGCCTCCGACCTGGCGGGCTTTTCTCTGGGTGAGGCGGATCTCCTCCGCCGGGCCATGGGGAAAAAGAAGCCGGAGATAATAGCCGGCAAGAGGGCCCAGTTTGTGAAGGGGGCGGTGGCCAATAATGTTGATGAGGGCATTGCCGGGCAGATATTCGACCTGATGGAATACTTCGCCGGATACGGCTTCAATAAAAGCCATTCCGCCGCCTATGCCCTGGTCTCTTACCAGACAGCCTTTCTAAAGGCCAATTACCCGGTGGAATTTATGACCGCCCTGCTGACATCGGTCAGGGACAATACGGACAAGGTGGTCGTCTACATAGAGGAATGCCGGCGTATGGGCATTGATGTATTGCCCCCGGACGTGAACAAAAGCCGGAAGAGCTTTTCGGTGGAGGGTAAAAGGATACGCTTCGGCCTGGCCGCTATTAAAAACGTTGGCCTGGCTGCCGTTGAGGCTATAATAGAGGCCAGGGAAAAAGAAGGGCCGTTCCTGAACTTTGCCGATTTTTGCAGCAGGCTGGACACCAGGGTTGTAAACAGAAGGGTGATGGAAAACCTGATTAAGGGTGGGGCGCTGGATTCTCTGGGACATCCCAGGGCACAGGTGATGGCGGCCCTGGACCTGGGGCTGAACCTGGCCCAGCAGACTCAGAAGGACAGGGCGAAGGGGCAGATATCCCTGCTGGAGTTCTGGGGTGACGAGGTGAAGCACTCTCTGAGCATTGATATGCCCGCGGTGGAGGAATATCCCAGAAGCGAGCTGCTGGCTTTTGAAAAGGAGGCCATTGGCTTTTACCTCAGCGGGCATCCCCTGATGGAATACAGGGGCGTCCTTGCTGAAAAGGGCGTGAGCACCCTGGCGGAAATAAAAGAGGCCGGGGAGGAGGCGGCTGTTTTTTGCGGCGGCATGCTTACCGGCATTAAAAGGATTACAACCAAAAAAGGCGACCCCATGGCCTTTGCCAATCTGGAAGACCTCACCGGGAGCATCGAGGTGGTGTTTTTCCCAAGGGTATTCAAGGAGTATCAGAAGATTATCCGGGACGATGCGGTGGTAACAGTCAGGGGGAGGGCCGGCGCCTCCGGGGAGGAAGTAAAGATACTGGCTGAAGAAGTGCAGCCTCTGTCCCGGAAAATGACGGGGGACCTTTATCTGAGACTGGATGATGTTTCACCGGAAGTACTGGACAATATAAAGGTTTTAATAAATTCCTATCCGGGAAGCTCAAAGGTGTTCCTTTATTTTGAGAAGGAAAAAAAGCTTAAAAAAACCTCAAAGGAGAATTGGGTGGACATTTCCGGGCCGATACTGGGTGAGATGAGGAAATTGCTTGGTGAACAAAATGTCCGTGTCAGAGATTCCAGATAAAATAAGGTTCCCGGAGATTGTTAATATTGCAAACACAAGGGAATAATGCTATTATCACGGTAAGAGCGGGATATGCGGGGAGTGGTGCATAATGGCGGACCAGATAAGTATCGGTGGAGAATATGTTGTAATAAAAGCCCTGGATAACGGGGTTACAATTATAGGCCTGACCAGGGGAAAGGACACCAAATTCCATCATTCCGAAAAACTTGACAAGGGAGAAATAATGATAGCCCAGTTTACAGAGCATACCTCTGCAATAAAAATAAGAGGTAAGGTTGAAATATTGACAAAAAACGGTAAATTAAGGACGGATGATTTGTAATCACAAACTATTCCAGAGATTGGCTGCGCTCTGGGTTATTTTTTGTACCCGTGGGATATGTTTTATAATCAGTATCCGGTCTTATAAAGAGGAATACACTGCTGTTTGGCAGAAAAGACTATATCGTGTCAGTACGATCCGGAGGAGGAACAAAAAGTGTGGACCGTTGTTTACATTGCGCCTCATATGAGGGAGGCCGGAAGAATAAGGGACATACTTTCCGGTGAGGGGTTTCTGGTAAAGCTGAAATCAGTGGCCCTGTCGCAAACAAGTGAATGCGGGCCGGTTGAAATCCTGGTTCCCGAATCTGAAGCGGAAGAGGCCCTGGAAATAATGAACAGCTATAAACTGTCCGGAAAACAGGGTGTGGTTACAAGTTCATGCTAGGAGAGCGTTGCAAACCCCATTTAGAAGGCATCTAACATATGCAATGGAGGCTGTTCAAAAAGTTTCAGATGCAAGGCGCAGCCACAACGCAGCAAGGTGGGACTTTTTCAACAGTCTCCCGGTTGCAGGAAGCATATTTGCCTTCCTTAATGACATAAAAAACACTTTGGGGAGGTTATGAGTTGCAGAGAATCGGCGTTCTGACCAGTGGTGGAGATTCCTCGGGAATGAATGCCGCCATCAGGGCTGTTGTCAGAAAGGCAATATACCACGGGCGGGAAGTAATGGGAATAAGGCATGGCTACAAAGGATTTATTGAGGCGGACATGGAGCCTATGAACCTGGGTTCTGTGGCTGATATAATACACAGGGGCGGAACCATTTTGCATACAGCCCGGTCACAGGAATTCATGAATCCGGAGGGACGGGCCAGGGCATATGAAAATGTTAAAAGGTTCGGCATTGAGGGCCTGGTTGTTATAGGCGGGGACGGCTCGTTCAGAGGCGCGCTGGAACTGTACCGGGAATATAATATTCCTATAATTTGTGTTCCCGGGACCATCGACAACGATATCCCGGGAACTGATTTTTCTATAGGGTTTGACACCGCAGTGAACAATGTGGTGGATGCTATAAACAAAATAAGGGATACGGCAACATCCCATGAGAGGACCTTCATTATCGAGGTGATGGGCCGCAGGGCGGGGCATATCGCGCTGAGCGCCGGTTTTGCCGGTGGTGCGGAGACCATTATTATTCCTGAAAGACCGGTGAGCATTGATGATATTTGTGAAAAATTAAACCGGGGATATAAAAGGGGAAAGCAGCACAGTATTATAATTGTGGCCGAAGGGGCGGCCAGCGGTATTGATGTGGGCCGGCAAATAAAGGAAAAAACCGGCTTTGACACAAAGGTCACCATACTGGGGCACCTGCAGAGGGGCGGAACTCCCACCGCCAATGACAGGATACTTGCCAGCAGGCTGGGCGCCAAGGCTGTGGAGTTGCTCATCAACGGCGAGACCTGCAAAATGGTGGGCATGGTGGAAGGGGAAGTGGTGGCTTCAAATCTGGAAGAAATTTTTAACGGCGAAAAAAAGATCAATATGGATATCTATGAACTGGCGGGTATTCTCTCAATATAGCCGTTGACAGCTGTTCGCCAGATTGGGCGGGAGGAAACAGATGCTACGAACCAAGATAATATGTACCATTGGGCCGGCGTCCGAGGACCCGCAGGTGCTATGCAAAATGATCAATGAGGGCATGAATGTGGCCAGGCTTAATTTCTCGCACGGCGAACATGAGGAGCATGCCCGCAGGCTGAGTCTGATAAGGGAAGCAGCCGCCAACACCGGGAAAATTGTGGCGGTGATGCTGGATACCAAGGGGCCGGAAATAAGGCTGGGCTATCTTGAAAAGGAGCCCATAACCCTTGAAAGTGGGAAAAAAATAACCCTGACCGTGGAAAATATCAAGGGGAATGAAAGTATACTTCCTGTTACATACACTGGTTTGCCCAGAGACGTCAATCCGGGCAACAGGGTGCTTATCGCCGACGGCCTGATAGAGCTGAAGGTGTTGAGCAAAACAAAAAAGGAAGTGGAGTGCGAAATTGTCAACGGGGGTGAAATAACCTCCCAGAAGGGTGTCAATTTGCCGGGAGTGGTGGTAAATATGCCCGCCATAACCGACCGCGATGTTGATGATATTTTATTCGGCATCAAACACAGCATGGACTTTATTGCCGCATCCTTTATAAGAAAGGCCAATGACGTGCTGGCTATAAGGCAGATAGTGGAGGAGTCTGGCGCGGACCTGGACATTATCGCCAAAATTGAAAGCCGTGAGGGGCTAAGAAACATTGATGACATCATAAGGGTTGCGGACGGTATAATGGTGGCCAGGGGTGACCTGGGGGTTGAGATACCTGTGGAGGAGGTTCCCCTTGTGCAAAAGGAAATAATTGATAAATGCAATAATGCCGGTAAGCCGGTGATTATCGCCACCCAGATGCTGGAGTCGATGATTCATAATCCCAGGCCGACCAGGGCCGAGGCCAGCGATATAGCAAACGCCATTTTTGACGGAACCGACGCCATAATGCTGTCCGGTGAAACAGCCGTGGGCAAATACCCTGTGGAGGCGGTCAGAACCATGGCCAGCATAGCCACAAAGGCGGAATCGTCCCTCAAATACGACGAAATGCTTAATCACCACGGCAGGAATTTGTATTGTACAGTAACCGACGCCATCAGCCACGCCGCCTGCACAATAACGGAGGATCTGGGGGCCGCCGCCATAATAACCTCCACCGAAACGGGTCACACCTCCAGGATGATAAGCAAATACCGGTCCAAAGCACCCGTGGTGGCGGCCACGCCGGAAAAAAAGGTCATGAGGAAGATGTGCCTTGTGTGGGGTGTTCAGCCTGTGCTGGTGGAAAGGACAGCGGACACGGACAATATGATAAAAACAGCAATAGAGGCATCTCTCTTTAACAGGCTGATCAATCCGGGGGATCTTGTGGTTATAACCGCCGGGGTTCCGGCCGGTGTTCACGGCACCACCAACCTCATCAAGGTGCACACCGCAGGAGATATTCTGGCCCGTGGCACAGGGATAGGCATGAAGGCGGCAACCGGAAGGGCAAGGATATGCGAAACGGCGGACGAGGCGATGGAAAAGGTGGAAAAAGGCGACGTTATTGTGGCCCGGTCCACTTACAAGGAATATATTCCGGCTATAGAAAAGGCCGCAGCTATAATTACCGAGATGGGGGGCCTGACTTCCCATGCCGCCATTGTAGGGCTGGAGTTCGGCATTCCCGTGGTGGTGGGGGTGGAAGATGCGCTCTCGGTATTGGAAGATGGGGAGACAATAACGGTAGACGGCCAGAGGGGTCTGGTGTACCGGGGAACGGCGAAGGTGCTGTAGGGCCGCTTATACTGATGGTCTAATACCGTCAGGAATCCAGAAGACAGAATCCAGAATCCAGACCCCCATGCCACTTTAAAAAGTGGCATGGGGGTCTGGATTCTGGATTACGCCACCTGTAAGGTGGCGCCGGCCGGAGGCCGGTTAAAGTTTCCCGGTGGTGGTTATGATAAACCTGGGTGAAATGAGCTTGATGGAAACGGCATACAGGTTTATAGGGGATTTGGGCCTGGCTGGAATTTTTCTCGGGACTATAATTGAGTCGCTGGGAATTCCCTTTCCCGGCGGAATCATGTTGATTCTGGCCGGGGTTCTGATCAGCGGGGGAGAGCTGAATTTTTTTGTAGCCTTTATAATAGCGCTGGCAGGATACAATTTGGGTTCCACAGCCGCTTATTTGCTGGGAAAAAGAATAGGCGAGCCGGTATTTGAGAAAATGGGGGCGCTGCTTAAATTTGACAGGGGGAAACTGGAGGGCGCCAGGTCCTGGATGGAACACTCGGCGGTAGCATTTATAATTCTGGGCAGATTTCTTCCCATGGCGGGAAATTTCACCCCATACCTGGCCGGGGTGAGCGGAATAGGCACTATCCGATTTCTTTTTTTAAACAATCTTTTCGCCATGGCCTGGTCTTCTTTCAACATAGCTCTGGGCTATTACTTTTCAAAGAGCTGGCAGATTATTAAAAATACTGCTGAGGGAGGACTGCCGTATTTGGCAGGTGCGGCCATTATAATATATCTGGCGGCGATGGTATTTATCAGGAAGAGAATGAAGGAGAAAAATATGTAAAGGAATGCAGTACACGGATGGAGAGTTCCGCACTTCGCAGTTTCCCATGCCGCAAGGGCTCATAGAGACTGTTTCATCGGCGCTGGATTACTTCCAGCGCACCAAGCGGGCAGGTAAATGTGCAGCGGGCGCAGCCGAGGCATTTTCTAAGATTGATAATTGGCTGTTCATAAGGGCTTTCCTGTTCAAGTACTTTCCAGGTGCATGAGAAGGTGGCTATGCACTTTCCGTTTTCACATTTTCCCGGCATGCACTTATCCTTATTGACGATTACCAGTTGCATGGGTGACCTCCCTGAGAATCTGTAAGTAGTGAAGTTTTATGTTGCCGGGGAGAATGTCCCTGGCAGGACAAGTATAACATGAATTTTAGGCCGGGGGCCAGGCTTGATATATCGGGGTTCTAAAAAAGAAGGAGCCCGGCGGTCTGCCGGGCCGTCGGGCAATGTAATGAAGTTTGGAGTTTGGGTTCTAAAATGGATAAGCCCGGCTTTCCCATGAATGCCGGGCTTTCTTAAAAGGTGAGACACCTTTGTCAACGTTACCCTTTTAGCACCTGGCCTTTCCATGGAAGGCGATACTCAACTTCTGTCCAGGCAGGTCTCCTGACTTGTGGATCACAGCGCATCCCCCGCCTTCCCGGGATCTGAATCTTCCCAGTGGCATTTTGGGAGCCGCTCCCCACTCACAGTGGCCGGACCGTCCGGGATTCGCACCCGGTTCCCTTTTAGTCCCCCGCATGGCGGGGGAACCTGAACAGGATATTCAATTAAAAATATACTAGCACCAACAGGCGCTGTTGTCCAGCAAAAAAACAAATCAATATGGTAAGCAATTAATGCCAATCATTTAGAATTTCTTTAAGTCTGTTTTACATTGCCGCAGGGGGGAACAATAATTCCAGCGAATTGTATACTAAGGATAAAATATTTTTATATATCGGAGGTTTCGCATGATACCGATCAGGGACAGTGTCAGGCCGGAGAAGACTCCTTATGTAAACTGGATTCTTATTGTTCTCAATTTGTCAGTATTTATCTGGGAATTAATGCTTCCCCGGCAGGGGCTCAACGAGGTGTACTATTACTGGGGGCTTGTTCCTTCCAATGTCATACACAATTTTTTCCTGCTGGGCGGGATTCCGCTGACCTTTATAACATCAATTTTTCTGCACGGCGGCTGGATGCATGTGCTGGGAAACATGCTGTTCCTGTGGGTGTTTGGCGATAATGTCGAGGGGCGGCTGGGTCACCTGCGGTACCTTTTGTTTTACCTGGCCGTGGGTGTTATCGGAGGTCTTACCCAGGTATTCATGAACCCTGTCTCGGAGGTTCCTGTGATAGGGGCCAGCGGCGCCGTGGCGGGGGTGCTGGGGGCGTATGCGGTGTCCTTCCCCAGAGCCAGGGTGCTGGCGCTGGTGTTTATCATAATAATGGAAATTCCGGCGTCGGTATTTCTGGTGCTGTGGTTTGTCCTCCAGCTGTTCAACGGCACGGCCTCCCTGGGCGGGGCTGCCAATTCCGTGGCCTGGTGGGCCCATGTGGGAGGTTTTATAATGGGAATACTGCTGGTGAAACTGATGGCGCCTGCAAGGAAGCCGCGGCATCCTGCCGGTGTGTGATTTAACCGGCCTGACTGTGGTTATAATATTTTCTTAAAAAAAGGCCGGAGGTTTTGGTGTATGTCCAGGGATATAAGGGTAGTGGGCATAATGGTGGAGAACAGGGCGTCGCATGGCCCGGAGGTTCAGGAGGTGCTGACAAGGTTCGGCTCCAGGATACTGATGAGGTGTGGCATACCGGATCCAGGCAGGGAGAGGGGAATAATAACCCTTGCCATGCAGGCCGGGGAGGACGAGTTCCTGGCTCTGGAAAGTGATTTGCAAAAGATAGACGGGGTCTCGGTCAGGGGAATGACCCTTGGTGAGTCTACCGGCTAAGTTCCGATGCAACTTGTTTAGGCAAAAAGTGAGCGGGGGCAGGTTTTTTCGTGTACCTACCCCCGCTTACTTGCCTAAATTATTGGCCTGCATTGATAATACCTCCATTCTCGGATGTAATCAGTCAATAGCATTCAAAATTTGGCTTTTGTGGCCATGTTCGCCTGCATCGTGGTCTGCTTCGATACTTTCCAGGCCGATGTCCTTGAGAATTTGGTCAATCAGTTCTTTTGTCATACAGCACCCCCCCACTATAAAATATTTTAGGCAAATTATATATTGAACCCAATTTATTTTACTATAGTCTATTTTATATTATTTTACAAGGTTATTGTGGTTAAAAGGATGTAAATTTAAGATGAATGGAATTATATGAATTTAAACAGCACCTGTTTAAGGTGGGTTTTAAAAAATCAATTTTCCCCTTGCCAGAACCACCTTCAAATAGTATATTACTGTTATGAAAAAAAGATGACTCAAAAAAGTCCGTGAAGGAGAAAAGTAGCCCGGAAACAGCCTTCAAGGGAGGAAGCGTCACCGACTGAGAGCGCTTCCAGGGAATGACCGGTTGAAGTTCTCTCCGGAGACGCAGGCTGAAGCTGCGGCCGTAAGGCAGTGGTGTGTAGGCTGAGCCGTGATTCTCACGTTACAGGGAAGGGGTATCGGATATATTTCCCGTACCTTAAAGAGCGGGCTTGCTGTACGGTCTTGTTGGTCAGTGCGGCGGGTCAATTAGGGTGGTAACACGGATGGCACTGCTTTCCGTCCCTACATACAGTGGGATGGAAAGCTTTTTATATTTCGTGGGAAATATTTTCCGGCGCCTGCCGAGGGGGTTCTGTTTTCAGGGCCAATCGGGGTGGTACCGCGGAAGTCTGCAGCTTTCGTCCCTATAGGGGATGCTGCAGGCTTTTTTATATTTCCAAAAAGGGAAGGGAGGTGTTCCCGGCCGGGCCGGCGGGAGAGACCGCGGCAGGCCGGGAAAGATATGATTATTGTAATGGATATCAACACTCCGGAAGAGCAGGTTTCAGCCGTGGTGAGGAAGTTGGAGGAAAATGATTTTCAGGCCCATCTCATTATGGGGGTAAAAAGGATAGTTATCGGCGCGGTGGGTGACAAGGGCTCCATACAGTCCCTGGGGCTTGAGGGGATGCCAGGAGTGACAAGTGTCATTTCCATAATGAAGCCCTTCAAGCTTGTAAGCAGGGAGGCCCAGGGCGGGAGTTCGGTGGTCAAGGTCGGAAATTCTGAGATTGGCGGCCGGAAAATAGTGGTTATGGCCGGCCCCTGCGCGGTGGAGACACCGGAGCAGATGTTTGCCGCAGCTTCAGCTGTAAAGGCCGCCGGCGCGGAGGTGTTGAGGGGCGGGGCGTTCAAGCCCAGGACTTCCCCATACAGCTTCCAGGGGCTGGAGGAAGAGGGGCTGAAATTCCTTTCCGAGGCCGCTAAACAGAATGGGCTGACTACGGTTACAGAGGTTATAGATTTGCAGAGTCTGGATTTGGCGCTCAAATATGTTGACATAGTCCAGATCGGGGCCAGGAATATGCAAAATTTCCGTCTCCTGCAGGCTGTGGGAAGGGCAGGCTTCCCGGTGCTGCTGAAAAGAGGGCTTTCGGCAACCATTGAGGAGTGGCTGATGGCGGCGGAGTATATAGCCTCCGAGGGTAATGCCCAAATAATACTCTGTGAGCGGGGAATAAGGACCTTTGAGACATATACCAGGAATACCCTTGATTTGAGCGCCGTTTCCCTGGCCAAGAGCCTGTCGCACCTGCCGGTGGTGGTGGATCCCAGCCATGCCACGGGAATGAGAAAACTGGTGGGCCCCATGTCGCTGGCTGCCGTGGCGGCGGGTGCGGACGGCCTGATCATTGAGGTTCACCCGGACCCTGCCAGCGCACTGTGCGACGGGAAGCAGTCCCTGAACCCTGAAGAATTCCAGTCCCTGACGGGAAGTCTGAAAGCGGTTGCGTCTGCGGTGGGAAGGACTGCCTGAGGAAGGGAGGTTGTATTGTTGAAAAAAATTGGCTATCTTGGACCACGGGGCACCTTTACCGAGGCCGCCGCACGGAAATATTCCGGGGATGACCCGGTGGAACTGGTTTGTTTCATGTCCCTGCCGGGAATAGTGTCGGCGGTGGACAGGGGCGAGGTGGACGAAGGGGTTGTTCCCCTGGAAAATTCCACCGAGGGCGGGGTGAGTCAGATATTGGACATGGTGGCGCAGACCGGGGGGGTAAAATTCAGGGGTGAGGTAATACTCAGTGTTCGCCATAACCTGCTGGTCAGGCCGGGTATGGAGAAATCACGGGTGGAAAGGGTGCTTTCACACCCCCAGGCACTGGCCCAGTGCAGGGAATACCTGAACCGGGAACTCCCGTGGGCTGTGCAGGAGGAGACCGGCAGCACCACTCAGGCGGCGGACCTCGTTGCCTGCTCGGACCTGCCGTGGGCAGCCATTGGAACAGAACTTGCCGCCGGGTGCTACGGCCTGGAAATTGCGGGGCATGATATACAGGACAGCAATGAAAATGCCACCCGCTTTGTGGTTCTGGGGAAAACCGATGCGCCTTTTTCCGGTGATTGCCGTACATCCCTGGTGGTGATTGCCAGGGACCGCCCCGGGGCGCTATACGGAATACTGAGGGAGTTTGCCCTGCGGGATATAAATCTTACCAGGATAGAGTCAAGGCCGGCAAAGAAAAAACTGGGGCAGTACATGTTCTTTATAGACCTGGAGGGCCACCGGGAGGAGGAGAGGGTAAGCCGGGCCATAGAGGTGATAGGGGAGAGGGCCGCCCACCTCAGAGTGCTTGGTTCTTACCCCAGGGACAGATCGGCTATGTGTGAACAGGACGGTGATGGCGCTCGAAACCCGGTTACCCTGGAAGAGGCCAGGTCGGAGATAGATATGGTTGACTTGCAGATTGTGGAACTGATAGGCATCAGGACCAGGCTGGTGGAAAAGGTGGGGGCGCTGAAGGGCCACCCCGGGCGTGTCAGGGATGTAGCCAGGGAAGAAGAGGTAATAAGGAGGGTGCGCGGCATAGCCGAACGGAAGGGGGCAGACCCGGACATGGTTGAGCGGGTATACAGGCTCATGATCCCAAGCTATGTGGAGATGCAAAGGGCAAGGCTGAAAAATCGTTAAAAATAAAAAACCGGCGTTAATGCCGGTTTTCAAATTCTTTTCAGACTGCGTACTTTTCCAGAAGGGCCATTCTGGCTACCTTTCCGGAAGGAGTCCTTGGAATAGTTGTGAAAGTAATGGTTGACGGGGCCTTATGACAGGATTTCAGGCAGTGATTGATAATGGCTTGCTCGCTGAGCCCGGTATCTTCTTCCGGTTCGACGAAGGCCTTGATTACTTCCTTCCCCTGGGCGTTACCCGCCAAAACAACGACAACATCGCTGACTCCCTGTATGAGGGATATCATTTTTTCCAATTCCCGGACCTGGGTTTGAACCTCGGTGCAGTTTGTCATTTTAATTCCCCCCGGTATTTTTGACAGGTCACTGTTTGATTGGCTCCTGGGACCTTATTTTTTCCAGAATAACTCTCAGGCTGTCCACAATATCTATAATGTCGAGCAAATCCATCTGGTCCGCATACTTGTTCAGAATTGTGGTTATGGCGTCAGCCGCACGTTCACCGGAATCCATCTAAAATCCCCCTAATACTACTTTTTTATTATATTATCCCTGTCCGGCGCCTACAATGGATTTTCCCCAAGATGTCTAATATCGGTATTAACCGGTCTGTACGGAGGGTATTTTTGTTTTTACACGGCAATTAGTCAGCCGGGAAATGTTTTTTGCTTCAACTGAGTTGACATTATTAAGCGGGGCGGGTTTAATATTACTATCGGGATGTGATTTAGGTAACAAGTCAAATGACGGGAGGGGAAATTATGGGTGTGAAATTTGCCACAAAAACCATTGCCGTTTACAGCGTTAACAAAAAGGTCGGGAAATCCACGGTGGCGAGGGAACTGGCCGGATCGTACCAGGTGGGGGGTAAAAAGACACTGCTGGTGGACCTTACACTGGGCAGGGGCGGCGTTTTAAAGTCCATGCTGGCCCCGGACGGAAGACCTGACCTGTCCCACTGGGTTGAGGACATTGTCAGGAGGCTTAAGAAAAAACCGTGGCATGAAATAACTTATACACCCGAAGTGGTTTCCCAATATGTTTTTACACATGAGTCCGGGCTGAGTATATTATCCTGCAACATAATTGACGTTCCGGAACAGATGATGGATGTTACCGCTGTAATACTCTATTCTCTGGCCGGCTGCCGGTACGACGTTATTGTGTTCGACCTGATGTCGGCAGTCAGGGATTATGTTATAAGGGTGCTGTCATCGGTGGAAACCGTCCTTCTGGTTGCGGACACGTACCGGTATGATGTCAAGGAGGTGCAGTTGGTTATGGAAAGGCTTGAAGAGGCCAATTGCAGGACCGATCACTTTAAGGTGGTTTTCAACAAAAAGCCGGATTTCTTCGATGACAGCCCCCTGCAGTTGGCGGAAGAGTTTAAAATGCCCATGATAGGGTCGCTGCCGGACTTTCCAGGCCTGGGGGAAGACATAAAATATAATTTTGATAAGGAGAATGAATACAGCGCGGCCATGCGGGATCTAATCAAAAAAATATGATAGGTGCTAAAGTTAAGTTGCCATTTATTCAGCCTGGCTGAACGAGTTCACTGAAAAACCCGGGCAGGGGATATGATTAATTTGTAGAATAATGTTATAATCGAATATATAATATATTAACCGGCCGGTTGGCCGGTTAATAGTTCATCATGAATGCCGGGAGGTAAAAATAATTGGCATTACAAAGACTTGAGACATCCCCCGAAGAGGACCTTGTAAACATAACCATTCCCGGTTCCGGTATGTTCAAGCTGCCCAGGGGATCAGAGGCCGGCAAGGCTATGATGTTTGATACAGCGGAGCGCAGTACGCCGGTAATGGCTGTAAAGATTGACAATTCACTGGAGGATTTGAATACGGTCATTACGGACGACTGCACCGTTGAGTTTGTGGACCTGGAAAGCGACGAGGGGATGAGAATATACCAGAACGGCCTTATTATTGTGCTTTCCAGAGCAGCCAGGGAGATAATACCGGAATGCGATGTCATAATAGAAAACTCCCTCTCAAATGCCGTCTATGGAGAGATCAAGTTCGGTGGTTCCCTCCGCATTGAGGATATAGAAAAAATTGAAAAGAGGATGCGCTCCTTAATAAACGGCGGCGGTCAGATTGAAAGAATCGACATGTCTGTTGAAGAGGCAGTAGCGCTGTTTAAGGAGAAGGGGATGAAGGACAAGGTCGAACTACTGGAATACTGGGACGATGAGCGGGTTGAGGTGTTAAAGTGCGGGGACTATTACACCTATGCCATGATTCCCGTGGTTCCCGACATTAACTTGTTGAAGTATTTCCGTCTGAGATTTTATCTTCCGGGGTTTATATTGGAGATGCCCCGCAAGGAAGATCCCTTGAGGCTTCCGGAATATATTGAGCAGGGGAAACTGGCCAATGTATTTTTTGAAGCTGGCAAGTGGGGAAAAATATTGAGGGTGCGTGACGTTGTTTCCCTGAACAAAGTCCTGGAAAGGGGCGACACCGGAGACCTGGTCAGGGTGGCCGAGGC
Organism: Bacillota bacterium; assembly: GCA_049325075.1. Classification (GTDB taxonomy): domain Bacteria; phylum Bacillota; class Desulfotomaculia; order Desulfotomaculales; family Desulfocucumaceae; genus BRHc4a. The sequence continues at coordinate 62,676 of JBMOPF010000002.1, forward strand.
CTTCCAGGAGAAAAAAATAAGCCGTATTGCCGATATGATTACAGAAAATATAGACAGGATCAGGGTGGTGCTGATAGCCGGCCCCTCCTCCTCGGGGAAAACCACTTTTTCCAAGAGGCTGTCCATCCAGCTGAAGGTAAACGGAATAACCCCTTACGCCATTTCCCTTGATGACTATTTTGTAAACCGGGAACAGACACCCCTGGACAAGGACGGGAATTATGATTTTGAGAGCATAGACGCCATAGACAGGACGCTTTTCAACGAACACCTGATAAAGCTTATTCAGGGTGAGGAGGTGGTTCTCCCCCATTTCAATTTCAAGACAGGGAAGAGGGAATACAGGGGGGATAAACTGAAACTGCACCGCAACGCACTGATTATTATCGAGGGAATCCATGGGTTGAATGACAAGCTGACTTCGTCAATTCCCAAGGGCAGAAAATTTAAGATCTATGTCAGCGCCATCACACACCTGTCCCTGGACAACCAGATCCGCATACACACAACCGACCTTCGCATGATGCGCCGCATGGTAAGGGATTATAACTACAGGGGGTACAGCGCCGCCCAGACTCTGGAAAGATGGCCCATGGTACGGAGGGGGGAGGAAAAAAATATTTTTCCCTTCCAGGAAGAGGCCGACGCAATGTTTAATTCCGCTCTGGTTTATGAGATGGCCGCCCTGAAAGGCTATGTGGAGCCTTTGTTAAATGAGCTTACCAGGGACTGCCCACAATATTCCGAGGCCAGGAGATTGCTAAGGATTCTAAGTTTTTTCCACCGTCTGGATTGTGAGGATATACCGTCAGACTCCATTATCAGGGAATTCATCGGTCAGAGTTGTTTTTATTAAATACAAAAAAAAGAGGCATCTTTGGGGATGCCTCTTTTTTATAACATTCAATTAAAAAGTACCGGCACTATTTCAATAACAGTTCCACATTCTTCGCACATTACTGATTTGTCGGTGGTTTTTCCGGTGGTGATTTCGGTTTCGCAGGCAGGGCACTGGACCACTGTGTACCCCTCCGCATTGATATATTCCGGGGCCCTGAAATCACTTTCGCACCGGCTGCAGTTGCCGCAGCTGTGCCCCATATCGCTCACCCTCTCAATCAAATCAACCACATTAATCAGGCATTTGTTATTTTTACTATGGCGCCGCTGGGACATGCCCTGTGGCAGCGGCCGCAGCGCTTGCAGTTGTCCTGGTTGATGGCATAGTTTACGTTATCGTCTATGAATATGGCGTTGTCCTTGCACTCCAGCTCGCAGGCCGCACAGGCCATGCAGTCCTGTGCGTTTATCCGGAAGCTGAATTTGAATTTTTTCGGTTCCGCGGTCATGTTAATCTCCTCCTCATCTTTATCATTTTTATTGTTTTATTTCTTCTCTTTTTACATTACACCGGTTAATCAGCAATTAAATTCTTTCTACGGTGGGCAATAAAATCCTGCCGGCCGACAGTTTAATTTCCCAAAATAAATAAGACAGACCGGGGAAATATATGACCAACAGGAAAGGGGGAATTTGTTTTGGGAAGAAAAACCATAAAGGGTGCTGTCAAAAAAAACAGGATTCCGGGAATTGGTCCGGAGGGCTACAGGCCGGTCTGGGACACGGGTTCGGCCTCGTATCACAACAGGATAAAAAAGGTTACCGGGATTAACCGGCCCAGTACCTGATATTGGAAAAAATGCCTCCACACTTATGGTATATGCAGGAGTATCTGGTAGCACTGGCAAATATAAACAGTAAAGATATGGTGTGGGGGGATAATATGTTTCGATTGATATTTAAAAAAAATAATGACAGTGAAATGCTGGGGCGTACAATATCGGAACTTCAGCAGCTAAGGGTGGAACTGTCTGTGCTCAAGGACAGGCTAAGCCTTATAATACCCGGTGACGAAAATATTGCGGGGGATGAAAAGGCTGCAGCGTTTGATGTGGAGCAGCAATGGGAAATGGTTTCCCCCGGGGAGTGCCCCGACCTGGTGGCGGAGGAGATGAACAACAGTTTTGCGGAGGACGCCGATATTGCCGCGGAACTGTTGGAGATAGCCGAGCGGCCCGCGATGGAAAGGGAGGCTGAGACAACAGATTTGGATGAGGGGGAAGATGGAGACCGGGACATGGCTGAATGGGATTTAACGGGGGCGGAAGCTGATGGGGAGGAAGAGGAAGTTGGAGCAAAGGTGGATTCCATAAATGACAGTGGGGACCTGCCGGAGGATAAAGATGAAGTGGCGGTCACGGTGGATGGAGACAGGGAGGCGCCGGCGCCGGTTGGCGACATTGTCCATACCGGCGAAACCGGCCTCTGTAAGGAGAGGGCGGTGGAGAAGGAGTGGGCGGTGGTAAATTATATGGAACTGAAGAGGCCGTGGTGGGCCCTGCTGGATATCAGAAAGGTGATGTTAAGGAGAAATTCATAGATGTCGGGGGGCGGGAAGTAAAAAAATATTGCCGCGTCTGCGGTGAAAGGGTGCCGGGGTATTACTGGGGCACCGGCGGGAGACGGTGTGTGGTTTGCCTGCATAGAACCCACAGGCGGCACATGGCTTCCAACAACCGTGTCTGCCGGGTGTGTTCCGGGGAAGAACTGTCCGTGGCAAACGTGCCTGGTAATTTTCCCGACAGGGTGTCCTTTTTGCATGTTGCGGACATACATTGCAGCGCAGGGGAAACCTGCCGGCGCATAAACCTTATCAACAACTGGCTTGAGGGTGAAAAGGCCGACTATGTTCTTATCAGCGGCGATCTGACCGGCGGAGGGTCCGGGAAAGAGTATGAACTGGCGGCAGGCTGGCTGGAGAGTATTGAACGGAAGGGGGGCAGGGTGGCGGTTGTGCCGGGCAATCATGACATAGGGTACTGGGGGAATGTAAGGTCGGTGGGGAGGCAAGTCACCGGCAGGAAGTACGACCGGTGGATAGAGATTGTCGACAGGCCCGTTGAGCCCTGCCTGAGGGGTCCGGCCTGTGTGGTGGTGGGTTTGAACTCCGCCCATGGGATAAGCCGTGCCGGCTTTGTGAACGGATACCTGGGCCGGAACCAGAGGGCCAGGGCAAAGGAGGTGCTGTCGGTGACGCCGCCCAATTTTCTAAAGGTGGTGCTGCTGCATCATCCCCTTATTTCTTTTAAAGGCAGCCAGCACAGTATTTTGTACGGCGCTGATGCCGCCAGAAAAGAGCTTGCGGTTGCGGGGGCCGATATTTTTTTCTGGGGGCACCAGCACAGCTTTGCCGCGGGTGAATTCTACGAAGGAGGGTCAAGATATTATGCCGTCCAGAGCCCGGCCTTTTCCGCCCGGTCAAGGGATGGAGACGGCCCCGGTTTTGTTGTTGTGGACTGGGTATTTGGCTCGGGGGTGACAATCCGCTGTCTGAGGGTGTCTGACGACAGGATTATGATGGAAGAGCGGGAAAAGGTTGAATACCGGTTTAAAAGCTTATCCTGACTGAATTCGGGGGCGGAAGTTGGAAGTTGGAAGTTGGAAGTTTGCATGAGTTATTTTACAAGTCAAATTAAAGGAGGAGAAGGGTTTTTTGTTGAATAGAATATCCAGCGCTGCAAGGCGGAAATGAAAGAGGTGCTGCTGTCGTGTTGTTTGAGCAGGGGCCTATAAGGCCTCCCAGCGAGGCAAAAAGCCTTTTGCTGAGACTGACCCGGAATTGCCCCTGGAACAGGTGCCTGTTTTGTAATACATACAGTGGTGAATCTTTTTCCCGCAGGCCGGTGGATGAAATAAAGAGAGACGTGGATGCGGTTGCCGGGATAATTGACAGGCTCAGGGAAGAGTCTTCCAGGATGGGCTGCGGGGGAGAAATTGACGGTAATGTACTGGCGGAGGTATACCGTGGCGGCAATTACCAGGTAATGCATGTCGCCTCCTGGCTGTATCAGGGTGGCAGGACTGTTTTTCTCCAGGATGCCAATTCGTTGATTATGAAGACAGCAGAGCTGGTGGAGGTTATTCGTTATATCAGGGACAGGCTGCCCACGGTGGAAAGGCTGACCTCCTATGCCAGGTCGGGGACCTTGCTCAGAAAGAGCCGGGAGGAGCTTTTGGAAATTCGCGCCGCCGGACTGGAGCGCCTGCATGTGGGTATGGAGTCCGGCTCGGATGCGGTGCTTGAGTTTATGCGAAAGGGTGTCACCGCCGCAGGGCACGCGGAGGCCGGAAGAAAGGCTGTGGAGGCCGGCTTTTCCCTGTGCTTGTATGTTATTCTGGGGCTTGGGGGCAGGCTTTGGCCCGAGGAGCACCCGGTTGAGACAGCCAGGGTCCTTAACCAGATTAATCCGGATTATATCAGGTTCAGGACCCTGGCTGTTCCCGAAGATACAGCTTTATATGCAAAACTTGCGGCCGGTGAATTTTCAGAGCAGACAGAGGATGAAATAGTTGCCGGTGAAAGGCTTTTGATAGAAAGGCTGGAGGGGATAAACAGCCGGGTGGTCAGCGACCATATGCTTAACCTGCTGGAAGAGGTAAGGGGTAAGCTGCCCGGCGATAAGGAATATATGCTTTCTGTGATAGACAGGTACCTCTCCTTGCCGGAAAGTGAGAGGATAAACTTCAGGCTGGGCAAGAGGGCCGGGCTGTACAGAAGGCTTGACGACCGTCTGGACCCGGTCAGGCATGCCAGGGTGGAGGCCGTTGTTCAGCGCCTGGGGGGCAGGCTTGACGGGACAATTTCATCAATGATGGCAAATATGTTATGAAATATTTCAGTCAGGGCACTGGTTGATAAATGATGCCGGAGGTTGAGGATGGAAGGCGAATGCAGTCTGATTAAACACTTTACTGAAAAATACCGGAAGGAAATAGAGGAGATAATCAAAAGAGAGCAGGTCAGCCCGGAGGTGGCTGTGTGCAGCTACCTTTGCCCGGATGTGATAGGCTGCATTGAGGATGTTGAAGATAAGGCCTGCGCCATCAGGCTGAGGATGATAGGCAAATAGCGAGTCGTGACTGGGGAGCGATAAATAAATGCAAAACGGGCCGGGATTGAAAAAAGTATATGTGGCGGAGATTAAGGCGGGTATAAAGGTCCATTCCAGGTTCATTGTCAGGTCGAAGAGGTTGATTCCATACAAGGGCAGGCCGGGACATTTCCTTTCCATGACCCTTGCCGACAGGTCCGGCCAGGTGGAGGCAAAGGTTTGGGAGGGGGCCGAGGAGGCATACGGCATGATAAACACCGGCGATCTTATTGAGGTGCGTGGCAATGCGGTGGAATACAACGGGTTTATCCAGATAAGCGCCTCCTCTTACCGTATTTGTCCTGAAAGCGATTATGACGCCAGGGAGTTTCTGCCGGCATCTCCCCTTGATGCTGCTGAGATGCTGGCTGATCTCAGGGCGCTGATTGACTCGGTGGAAAACAGCCACCTGAGGAGGCTTCTTTTTAGCTTTTTTGACGACCGGGAATGGGTTGGCGGCTTTTGCAGCGCGCCGGCCGCCAAGGCAAATCACCAGGCCTATCTGGGGGGCCTTCTGGAACACACCCTTAATCTGACCAGAACAGCCTCTGTGGTGGCCGGGCTTTACCCCAGGCTGGACCGGGACCTTCTCCTTGCCGGCGCCATACTGCATGATATAGGTAAAATTGGTGAGTACAGTTATGACAGGCTTATAGACTTTACCGACGAGGGCAGGCTGCTGGGGCATATTGTCATGGGGGTTAACGAGGTTGACAGGAGGATGTCTGGCCTGAGCGGGGAGGAGCCATTTCCTGAGGACCTGAGGTTAAAGCTGCTTCATATAATAACCAGCCACCACGGCCAGTATGAGTGGCAGTCGCCAAAAAAGCCAAAGTTTTTGGAGGCCGCTGTTGTTCACATACTGGACATGCTTGACTCTGTGATGGACACCTTTACAAAGACTGTGGATGAAAACGCCGGGGAAAACTCATCGTGGTCCCCATGGGTAAAAAGTCTGGAAAGATACGTCTATCTAAAATAAAACTAATGAATAGGCGGGGGAAGTTTTTGTGGGACAAAGTCCTGGAGAATCCTTCCGTCCAAGACAACCCGGACCGGGAAGGACCTTGTATTATGGGCCGCCCCGAAGCGGTTCAGGCTGTCCACCACCACTATTCCGCCCGCGGCGCCCTTTTCAGAGGTAAGCCTTGCAATGGTCTTTTCCGCAGCTTCACGGGGGTGCATTCCCGCTGCCACCATTGAGCCCGCGAAGGCGGCGGCAAGGGTTTCGATAAAGGCCTCGCCGAGGCCGCTGCACACAACCGCGCACCTTTGGGAGGCAAATATGCCGGCCCCCGGTATGGGTGTATCGCCGATCCTTCCCGGCAGCTTGAGAAATGATCCGCCGGTGGAGGAGGCGGCGGCGGTAAAGCCCTTTGCCGAAACGACACAGCCCACTGTTTCAGAGAAGGGAGCGCCTTCAAAGGGGAGGGCGGTAAAAAGGCTGGTATTTTGTATTGTTGTTTGTCCTTCCGGCCCCACAGCCCTCTGCCAGGCTGCCAGCATTTCCGGGGAAATACAGTTTCGCCGCTGTATGCCCCTGGAGAATGCGAAACTTGCTGCGCCGTCTCCGGCCAGTATGGCATGGCGGCCGTCCTCAAGCAACATTCTGGCTGCGGAAACGGGGTGGGCCACATCCTTAACGGCGGCAACCGCGCCTATTTTCCCTGTGGCCCCGTCCATGACGGAGGCGTCCATTTCCACTTCCCCATCAAGATTAAGAACCGAACCGTAGCCGGCGTTGAAAAGGGGAGAGTCCTCCAGTATTCTGACAGCCCCTTCAGCGGCGTCCAGAAGGCCCCTTGACAAAAGTTTCGCGCCGGTAAGGGCCGCCCTTTCAAGCTCCATGATGTGGCCGGGGGTGGTGCCGGCCTCCACCCCCCCGTGTACTATAATTATACTCATCGTATTTTTCCCCCTGATTTTGAAAAGGGTTTCTCATCCATATTAGGAATTCCTCCCCGGCGTTTTGTATAAACATATATACCGTATTTTTCGTTATTTGCCGGGATATAAACAGGGGGGGCGCCTTATTTCAGCATTTTTTTAATCTTGAGCAGGATATTTTGAATTTCATACTCTTCCAATATCCTTGTTATCTTCCTTTCGGTGTGTTCCGACAGCTCAATCTCATTAAATGGCTTAAGGATGGCGCCGTCAGGGTCGGCGAGCACCCTCACCCTTGGCAGAAAGGGTAAATATTTATAATTTTGCACCACTATGGCCACTTCACCGGTATTCAGCTCAACCGGCGATCCCGACGGGAACGCCGCTATTTGCGACAGAAAGCTATTTACTATGTTAGAATTGAAATACTGGTCACTGCTGGCGGATATCAGCTCAAAGGCCTTATTGGGCGGCATGGCCTTGCTGTAGCACCTTTCCGAGGTAACAGCGTCGTATATATCCACCATACCCACTATTTGTGACATTTCCAGTATTTCGTCCCCCTTTTTCCCCAGAGGGTACCCGCTGCCGTTGACCTTTTCATGATGCTGATAGGCTATTATTCTTGAAACGCTGTCCACATTATCGTTTTTACGGAGTATGGAAAGGGAGTGGACGGGGTGTTTTTTCATTTCCTCAAACTCGTCTACTTCAAGCTTGCCGGGCTTATTGAGAATTTTGGGCGGGGTCAGCGCCTTGCCTATATCATGGAAGATGGCCCCCACCGACAGCTGCTCAAGCTGACTCCGGCTCATTTTAAGGGCCAGACCGGTGGTAAGTGCCAGAACACAGACATTAACGCTGTGTGAAAACAGATAATCGCCGACAGCCCTGACGTCCACCAGCTCGTAGAGCAGGTTTTTGTTTTGCAATAGCTGATCAATTATTTTTGATGTAATTGATTTGATAGTTTTTAAGTCTGTGGTTTTTTCCGTTATCAGTCCGGAGTATATGTTGTCGAATATGTGCTTGACCTGTTTGGTCGCTTCCAGCCTTGTTTCTTCAAGAACAATATCTGATATATATATATCCTTGGATATTTCGTCCTCAACATATACAGATATAATTCCTTTCTGAATCAGACCTGCTATATATGTTTCGGTCAGGGAAACACCCTTTGCCAGCAATACCCTTCCGTCATAATTATATACATGGTTGGCCAGCACCATACCCGGTTGGAGATACTGGCATGGAACTCTGCGCATATTGAAACTCCATTTTTTTATCTTTGCTTAAATGTGTCGTCATTTAGTGGTTATTGTAATAATTTTGGATGAATTTTAATATTCTCCTTCATATCAGTGAGAAAAAATAAAAAGTTTTTACATGTCCCTTTTCACAAGTTACTTTCTATGTTTATAGCAATGTGCAGTTGTTTTATCAGGTCGCTGTATTTCAGCGGCAGCTGAATAATTTTATATTCATTCCTTTCAGGTAAAGAATCGGGATTGCCCAGTATCATTATTTCCGCTTCCGGCCATATCTGCTGTAAATGCTTTACATCCATTTTTTCAAGGAACTGCCTGCCTATGATAATTGTCTTTGGTCTGAAGTGTTCGGCCTGACGGAGGGCGTTTTCGGGGCTGTCGAAAGAAACAATGCTGAATCCCGCCGACCGCAGGGCCTGTTCGGCCGGATAGCGGATTAATATATCTTCCGTAATAATAATTACATCTACCACTTTATATATACGGTTTGACGATTTTGGGTGCGGGGGAAAATTGATTGTAAAGACTGCCCCTCCGTCCGGGGAGTTTTCGGCCCGTATTTCACCGCCGTGGTTGTGGACTATGGCCTGGACCACCGGCAGCCCGAGACCGGTTCCCCGCTCCTTTGTGGTGTAAAAAGGCGTAAAAATTTTGTCCATATGATCAGGTGTGATGCCCGGCCCACTATCCTTAACCGAAAGGCAAACCATGTCGCCGGTATGTTCCAGTGTGATTGTCACCCGCCCCTGATCCGGGCATGCTTCAACAGCGTTTCTGACCAGGTTGAGTATCACCTGTGTAAGTTGGCCCGGGTCGGCGGCGATGGGCGGCACATCGTCGGCTGTTATGTCCAAGGTGATACCTGTGTTGGTGGACGACGACCCATTCAGAAGAGGTTGCAGTTCCAAGAGGAATGATTTAAGGTTAACGGGCTCCGGAGAAAAATTTGAAGGCTTTCCCAGAAGAAGAAATTCATTCAGCAGTTTAATAACCCTGTCAATTTCCCTCATAATCAGATCTGTATATCCACCGGATCCCACCGTGTCGTTTTTTCGCCCCATCAGCTGCAGCATGCTTTTTGCGGCGGCAAGGGGGTTCCGCAGTTCGTGCGCCAGGGATCCCACCAGCGAGGCGGTGGCCACCAGCCGTTCCGCTTCCCGGGCAGCCTCCTGCCAGCGGTGGCGGTCCGTGCAGTCATTGACCAGTATAACCCACCCAATGTATTCCTCACCTTCACTAAGCGGGGACAATTCCCAGTCAATCCAGCGGCGGTTATCGGACTCTCCGATGGCGTCCATAAAGCCGTTCACCTGCATGAACTTTCCAGTCTTGATATGGGTGACCCAGGGGGCGGGAAATCCTTCCACCGGGCTGCCAATCAGATTGATGGCGACGTTCCCCAGAAGTTTTTCTGCTGACTTATTAATATAACTTATATTACCCTGCCGGTTGACCAGTATTATTGATGTGCCTATAGTTCCAAATATGCCGGAGAGCTGTTTATGCAAAAGCTTGAAAAGAGTATCCACTTCAATGACAATGGCGCATTCCCGGGCCATCAGCGGGAGTAAAAATTTGGCCCGGGAACTGTCGGCCGGCGCTAAAACTCCCAGAGTGCCGTAAATATTGCCGTAGCGCACTTCGGCGGTTTCCACCGGATCATCCCCAAAACCAAGCTGTGTCCTGACAGACCGGTCATCCCCCTTGACGATAGTTTTCCCCGGAAGTTCAAGCCAACTGCCCCGTGCGTCCAGCAATATTAAAAGTGCGCTGAGGATTAGATCAAGGGAATGGGTGACGGCATTCCGATCGCCGGCAAAAAGGGAAAGTATGATATGGTTTATCTGGCGCAGGGTGGAAAGCCCCATGGAAAGATGGCCGCCCTCGAAACTTTCCTTTAATGTGGTCCGGAAGCTATATAAAAGTTTTTGGGTGATCGCGGCACGGTCTTCCACCGGTGGCGGCGCCTTTAGCGAGTTACAGGGGCACTGGCGGGCGACAACGAATGAGCTACCCTGAAGGGGTATAATCATTACGCGCATTTTGCCGCAATCTATGCCGGTTATGCTTTCGTCGGCCCCGCTTTCGCTGAGTATTTTAAATATGTCCGCCTGTGACAGGTCGGTCTGTTCTTTTTTGCATTCCGGGCAGGAGGCCGGGACATGGAACTGTGACGATTCTTCCGGCAATACAACTGTAAAATTAAGATTAAGTCCAATTGCAGTGCTTTCAAGGAATTGGATCCAACGGTCGGATCTGGAGACTTGTTTTTCACAGGTGCTGCATTCCAATTTTTTTCAGGCTCCTTCTTTTTTCAGGTATTCCAGCACTTCTTGGGGCTGCTCTTAATTTTTCCTACGAATGACGGAATCGAAAATAAAGTTATAAAGAATAAAAATCCTTTTTTAACGGTCACGACCATATATTCGATAACATGTCAATATATTCCTCCGCATTAGACAATAGATTACCAAAAAACATATTTTATACGGTCAGGTATCGACGCGTAATACAACATGCGTAGGCTATACTAATAATTGTGTAATGTGAAGGGTGGGAGGTATTGTAAAATGGCCAGGGTTCTTGTAATGGAAGATGAACCGGGAATACGTATGGTTCTGAAGATGGCGCTGAGTGATGAGGGGCACGAGGTTGTCACTGTGCCGGACGGAAAGTTGGGCATGCAGAGTCTTGAGGAGGAATCCACCTTGCCGGATATTGTCCTGGTTGACCTTTTCATGCCCGGGATTAGCGGGTGCCAGGTGGTAGAGAGCATGTGTGCCAGGGCCAGACTTAAAAATATTCCAATTATAATATTGACCGGGTCTGATGTGGACTGGGTCAATATGCCGCCGGAAAACAGTTACAAGGCATTGATAAGAAAGCCCTTTGAGTTGAATGATGTTATTAATACTGTTAATACTCTGACGAAATATACTGAGAAAACAGCATAAACAGTATGGACCGGCATTAAGTTGCATTTTAAATTAAGAAGGCCGGGTGAGTAGTTTTATCAACCGGCCTTCTCCTGTATTGGGCTAATCGGCATGTGAAATGGTGATGGTGGCGGCCGATTCCTTTTTGCCGTTGGATTCATCAACATAAATGCTTATATAAAAGCTGAGATTCTGCTTCGTGCCTGCTAAAAGATAATTCTCGGAAGACTCGCTGGTGGAAATATCGGTGGAGTCTTTCAGCGCGTACTTATAAAGGGTGTAAAGGTCTTTTAAGCTTTTGGATGATTTGTATGTAACCAAATAGGTGTCTTTTCCATCGCTGGTGCTTTTATTGGCCGCGGTTATGTTCGCGTCATCAGCGATGGGGAACATACCGGTATGATTTTTTATCCGGCGGTTGTTTTTTAGCTGATGGTATCGCTTTGTTTCAATGAAAGAAAATCGGAGATATATGCCAGTAAGGACAGTCCTCCCAGGGATAAAAAGTAGCTGTGCCATAATTTCCAGTTGTGGTAAACAATGCCTCCGGCGCTGTATACAATAGCCTCAACAAACAGGGACACCACAGAGAAACAAACCGTATACCAAAATCTCCTGCCCCATTGTTTTGGGAGCCAGTTCACATAAAACATCGAATCAATAAATACATTGATGATATGGGGGACAGGCATCCATCCGCCCATGGTGATAAATCCGTTCTGGTAGTGGTAAAAATTTAATCTGAAGCCTGTGTAGTCGGCCGCCAGCATAATTCCAACGCCGGCTAAACCATACCTCCATAATTTGCTGAATTTGTGTCCTAGAATAAAATAAAACAGCGGCATGACAATCAATATTTTTATTAAGTGTGGCATCTATTTTCTCCTGTTTTTGATGGTTTTTCTCCGGGTATTTATAGTATGTGGACATATCGAAAACACAATTTCGAATAAGGAATATTTTTTTATCATGAAAGGGATTGTATAATGTTATAAAAACAGGGGAGATGAAATTGTTTGAAGCAGGCTACCATAGAGACAGACAGGGGCAACATAGTGCTGGAGATGTTTGACAGGGATGCCCCCAATACCGTGGCCAATTTTGAAGCCCTGATTAATAAGGGGTTTTATAACGGCCTTACCTTTCACAGGGTGGTTCCCGGGTTCGTTATACAGGGCGGATGCCCGGCGGGCAACGGCACCGGGGGGCCGGGATATACCATAAAGTGTGAAATCAACCCCAATAAACACTTGCGGGGGGCCCTTTCCATGGCGCATGCGGGCAAGGATACCGGGGGAAGTCAGTTTTTTATCTGCCTGGGTGACTTTCCTCATCTGGACGGGGTGCACACGGTTTTCGGCAGGGTGATGGAGGGCATGGATGTGGTGGACAGTATTAAGCCCGGGGATAAAATGAACAAAGTAACCATCGGGGATAAGTAAACGTTGATGATCGACAGGGCTGCGCCAGGGGTTTTCACCGCTGTGGCGCAGCCCTTTGGGGGTTGTGTTTTCACGGGTAAATTGTGGTATTATTGCATTATCTTTTTAAAATAAAAAGGGCTTGCAATCAAGCAAGCCCTTTATCTTACTGGTCGGAGCGACACGACTTGAACGTGCGACCTCTACCACCCCAAGGTAGCGCTCTAGCCAAACTGAGCTACGCCCCGGCGTTATCTGCAAAAGTAATTGTACATCTTCCGGAGGGTAAAGTCAAGGACAGTAATGGCTGATTTTTGTGGAAAAAGGGGCGGAATGAGGGAGTGGGGAAGGTTCAGGGGCCGGCTCAATAATATGGCGGGGCGGTCGGGCAGATTTGTATTGCTTATGGGGCTGTTTGATGGTACTTTTATTTTGTTACGGGACAGGTTTCAAAATTATTGCCCGGTGAGTGTCACTAATAAGCAGCTTGATGTGTCATTATAACAGGATGCGTCCTTTAAGCATTTGGGAGGTGGCCGGCCATTTTCCCGCAGTCAGATGCCATTTCGGACATTCATGATAATTTTCTCCGCTATTACCCGGCTATATGTCGCCAGTTAACCTGTTTACTGGGAGATGACAGGCTGGCGGAGGATATCGCCCAGGAGACCTTTATCAGGCTGTACCAGTCTCCGCCCAGGGATCCCGGAAAAACCGGGGGATGGCTTTTCAAAGTGGCAAGAAACCTGGCCTATAATCTGATCCGGAGTGAAAAAAGCCGCACCGTCAGAGAGATGAAGGTGCAGGCGTGGAATCGAAACGAGGTTTCCTCCGAGGAGATTGTAATTGGAAAGGAAGAGGCGGAAATGGTCCATAAGGTTCTGAACTCCCTTGATGAGAGGGACAGGACATGTTTGATCATGAAGTTTTCGGGTTTCAGCTATGACGATATTGCCAAGGTGGCGGGTGTGAAGAAAACCTCTGTGGGAACAATTATAGCTCGCGCCCAGGCCAAATTCAGGAACAGGGTCCTGGAAATGAGGGGGGTTGAACTATAATGTGTTATGATGAGGGCCGCATGCAGGCGTATATCGACGGTCAACTTGGGGACAGGGAGGCCGGGGAAATACAGGAGCACCTTAATACCTGCAGCGAGTGCGGGGCGCTTTACCGCAGGCTGTTGGAAAACGATATGGTTGTACGCATCAGCATGGAAAACTTTTTCGCCACAGACAGGGAGAGATTTGATGCTGAATTGGCTTGGAGAAGGCTCAGACTGGAAAAGATAAAGGCAGGGGAAAAACAGGATAAAAAAGGAATACGGAGGGAAAAGATGAAAATAAGAAAATATATGACGGCGGCCGCCGCCGTGTTGTTGCTGGTGGGGTTGTTCAGCTACAGTCCCGTGCGCAGCGCCGCCGCCGACTTTTTGACCATCTTCCGGTCGGAAAAGGTGCAGGCTATAGCCATAACGCCCCAGGACATGGAGCAGGTTGAAAAGATGATGAAAGACGGGACCGGCAAGGTGGACATAGAGAACTTCGGCAAGTTCGAGGTGTCCGGTGAGCGTGGGAAGCCCGTAGGGGTGACTGAACAGGAGGCAAGGGCGGCGGTGGATTTCGACCTTAAATTGCCCGCCCTGGAAGGCTACGGGAAGCCGGTGTTTGAAAAGACTCCCGCTATGAAGGTCACCATGCAAATGGAAGTGGACAAGGTCAACTCACTGCTGAAGGAGTTGGGCAGCAGCGAACAACTGCCTGAGGAGCTCAGCGGCAAGGAGTTTTCCCTGGAGGTTCCGGCCTCGGTGACGGCCAGATACCGGGGTGCGGGCGGGGAGATTATGCTGATCCAGTCCAGGGGGCCGTCCATAACGGCCTCTACCGGGGTGGACGTGGATGCCCTTCGCAATGCGCTGCTGAGCATTCCGGCCCTACCGGAAAACCTGAAAAAGCAGCTTTCGGCGGTGGACGACTGGCAGCACACAGCGCTGGTTCCGGTGGCCGCAGGCGGGTATAATGAGGTTTCCGTCAACGGCGCCGGGGGCCTGTTTATAAAGGGTGATTCCGGCACGGACCGGAAGAGCGCGCTGGTATGGCAGCAAAACGGAGTGATTTACGTACTGGCCGGGAACCGGCTGGATCAGGGCAAGGCGCTGGATATAGCGGCCAATATTAAATAAACAGGTGTAAAAAAGTGTTTCGGGAGACAAGAAATGAAATCAGCCATCACAACGAATGGATTGACCAAAATTTACGGAAACAAGGTTGGATGTGAAGGGATTTGCCTCTCTGTTGAGGAGGGGCAAATCTTTGGTTTCCTCGGGCCCAACGGGGCCGGAAAAAGTACCCTGGTAAAAATGCTGGTGGGGCTGATCAGGCCCACTTCGGGGTCGGCCAGGCTGCTGGGAAGACCCCTGGGGAATATTGAGGTAAGGAAGAGGATCGGGTATCTTCCGGAGAATTTCAATTACCATGGGTGGCTTACCGGGAGGCAGTTGCTGGAATTCCACGGGTCACTGTATAAAATGGACAGGCAGTCTAAAAAACAACGCATCACCCTATTGCTGGATATGCTGGGCATTACAGGGGCCGAGGGGCAAAGGGTGAAAAATTACAGCAAGGGAATGCGCCAGAGGATCGGCATCGCCTGTGCCCTGCTGCCGGACCCGGACCTTGTTTTTCTGGACGAGCCCACGTCCGCCCTTGACCCCATCGGGCGCAGGGAGATAAGAGAGATACTGCTGGGCTTGAGGGAGAGGGGTAAGACAGTTTTCCTCAACAGCCACCTGCTGAGCGAGGTTGAAATGATATGCGACCAGGTGGCCTTTATCAAGGGGGGCAAAATTATTGCCCAGGGAGACCCGGCTGTTATGGGCACAGACAGGCTGGTGGTGGAGCTTACCGTGGACAGTGTGGGAGGCGCGCTGCTGGACAGGCTTGAGGGCATTGCGGAGATAGTGGGAAGCGGAAAAAATACAGTCAGGGCCGCTGTGCGGGAAAAGGAAGATATTCCGAGGCTGGTGGAGGCCGTGGTCAGTGAAGGGGGCCGGCTTTACCGGCTGGAGCATGAAAAGGTGTCCCTCGAGGATGTTTTTATCAATCTTCTGGGGGAGGGGGACTAATCTTGTTTACTATATTCAAATTCACCTTTCGCGAGGCCTTCAGCCGCAAAATCCTTCTGGTGTCGCTGATAATGGCGGTGGTTTTCCTTGGCCTTTACGGAACCGGTGTCCATTACGCCGCCGGCGGAATGGAAAAGGAGACCCGCAATGCAATGCTGGCACCGGTGATATACAGACAGCTGCTGCTGTTTGGACTGTATTTCGGCAGCTTTATAGTTTCTTTTCTGGCCATAGTGTCAACCGCCGGAATAATTTCATCGGAAATAGAGAGCGGCAATATCCAGGCGATTATACCCAAGCCTTTGCGCAGGTCGGAAATTGTACTGGGCAAGTTCCTGGGCCAGGGGTTGTTTTTGGCAGTTTACGCGGCACTTATGTTTGGTGTGATATATATGGTTGTTCATTTCAGGACCGGGCTGCAGATAACCGGGGGCTGGGAGGCCGCGGCGCTGTTTGCACTGGAGCCGCTGACGCTGATGGCGGTTACCTTTCTGGCATCCACCCTTACCTCCACCGTTGCCGGCGGGGCCATTTCCTTCACCCTGTACGCTGTGGCCATAGTGGGCGGGATGATTGAGCAGATTGGCAATATTATAGACAACCTCTATATGAAGAATGCCGGCATTATTTCCAGCCTGATCATGCCTGTGGATGCAATTTACAGAAAAATTGTCCATGTGATGGTTGGGTCGTCTCAAAACCCCATTGCCGCCGCCCAGCAGATGGGACCCTTCGGCAGTTTGTCCGAGCCAAGCCTGTGGATGATCCTCTATACCATTGCCTATGTGCTTGTTTTCCTGGGGCTTTCGGTGTATTACTTCGGGCGAAGGGATGTATAGAGCTGCAATTTCGTAACTGGTATTTTATACTTTGAAGCAAAAGACGGCCTTCCTGCATAATTTGCTACAGAAAATTTTTTCTGGAGGTGATCGGAGGTGCCGTCTCTTATTTGGAGGGAAGAGCTTGGCAGTAGGCGTGTTTTGACCACCACGGGCACCTATGCCGCCACAGAAGGGGATATTGCGGCTGCCTCCGGCAGCAGTGTTTTTCTTTTTGTCCCTTCCGGAGGGGGATACCGGCGTTATGCGGTTTATGACGCAAAGGAGGATATTGCCGGTATTGCAACTTTCCGGCCGGGATTTTTACCTGACGGCATTGCGGTAATCACTGCCGGCAGGCTTATTGTGCTGGGAAACAGGAAAGGGGCGCTGATTCCCATATGGCAGGCGGGGCCGGAGGAGGGGGCTGATTTTTCCGATGTTGCCGCCGGAGACCTCAATGGCGACGGCAGGGATGAAATTGTTATAACCGCGCCCGGTACAGGAAGTATATATGTATACGGGCTGACAGGTGAGGAACCGGCCAGGCTGCTCCTGGAGTTGATCGGGATAAGGACGGTATCCGGAACGCCACATTTTGTCAGGGTGTTCAAGGGCAGTACGGGAAACTCATACATAGCCGCTGTTTACGAGGAAAATGGAAAGTTCGGGCTGACCACCTATTCACTTTCCCCTGAGGGATTTGTGCCCGGCCCGGTGTTGGAACTTCAGCCCCTTTATGTAACTGCCATGACGTCGGGTGATTTCGGTCCGGGACCGGGGCAGGAATTGGCTCTGGGAGGGACCGGGGGAATGGTATGGTTGGTGGGAGACGGAAGCAAACCGAAGGTATTGCTGGTAACCAAAGCCCTTGGCAATTCGGTAAGCGCACTTTCCCCCCTCAACCGTGAGAATAGCGGGCTGGCAGCCGGAACGCCGGAGGGCAACGCATACATTTTCAATTACCCCGTACGGGTAAATCCGGATGTCAGTTTCAGCCCGGTTGAGGGCGTGACGGGACTTGCCGGTCTTCCGGGAGAGCGGGTCGCTGTGGGCACCGCCACAGGAGGACTCCAGGTCTGGTATACGGGCAACGGCGGCGACAAATGGAGCTATGTGGTTAAACCCGGGGATACGCTGTGGAATCTGTCAAGGAAATTTGGAGTGCCGTTGGAGCAGATAATGGCTGTTAACAATAACATCAGCAATCCGGATCTGATAATGCCCGGGCAGATAATTAATATCCCCAGGGGATAGAGAATAATTGAGCCATCATTGCTGCGCCAAATACCAATAAAAAACTTGGGGTGGCACCAGCATTGCTTAAACCAGATGCAAATTAAATACCATATAATGGTATTTAATTAATAATCCCATTGTCTTCTTTTGGTCTTCAGTGATGGTTAGCCTGGAATATATTTCAACCAGGAAAATACAGTTCTCCTTGATTTCCGATTTTCCGTTGAAAGCGTTTTAAAAAAGCATTCCTCCGACAGCTATTGGGAAGCTATGCTCCCAATCCCAACTCTTGTTCATCTTTCTCTATGCTGTGAATTACGGTTAAAAGGTGGTTTTTTACCTCATTGATTATTTTCTTTTGTTTTTCCAATTTATTTAGTATATCTGCAACTTCTTTTTCATTCATCCGTCTTTTTTCCATGGCCCTGGAAAGCACTGTTCTGGTGCCTTCCACCACCTGGGAAAATTTGTTCTCGAAATTCTTCTGAAACATCCTGGCGCTTTTTTCAATGCGGTCACTGTAGTCAGTTCTCACTCTGCCACAGTTTCTGTCAAGTTCTATTTCTATTTTCTTTTTCATCTCTCTTAAAATCATAGGCTTGGCAATAAATCCGGGCAGAAAAAGCGCACTTACTTTTATACTTTCAGGTAACAGCAGGGGCGGCTGCTCACCTATAATATAGTAAAGTTTTGATTCTTCAGTTATTGAGTCCAATCTGGTAAAGCCCTCTATAGATATATCAAATATCTCGGCAGACTGCCGCAGCAGTTCCCCGGTAATCCTGTTGGTCTTGTCAGTGAATCTGCTTTCCACCTTTTCAAAAGCAGCCTTAACCTTTTCTTCCACTTGGGGCTGCCAGTCATTAAAGGCTTCTTCAATGGAGGAATTAATGTAAGACCTGAGAAACTTCAACAACCTGGGACTCGGAATAGTCTTTTTTTCCTGGAACACTTTCTCAAGCTTTTTCTCTATCAGGCTGTTTTGTCTTTCCTGAAAAGCTGAAATTTCCTCTTCCAATTGACGGTATACTTTTTTCATCTCACCCTGGAAGATATATTTATTATCTTGCTGCTCCTGAGTGAGGTTCTCCACCATCTCATCAAACAGGCCTATTTTGGCCTGCAAATCCTCAAGGGGAATCATGAGTGCCCTGGTTTCCAGTTCCATTCCCATGGTCATTTCCCCGATAGCGTTTATTCCCTTATAACAGGCCGCTTTCAGCGCAGTCAGCCCTTTTTCCGTAAGCAGAAAACGTTCCAGTTTTTCAATGAACCTGGGAAGATTGCTGTCAGCCAGCTTTTTATTGTTATTTTCAAGCTTTCCCTCCAGCGCCATCTTTGCCGACAGGGGGGTAATATCCACCTTTGCAAATTCTGCCTGTTCTTCTATAACCTTTTTGGTAAAATCCAACGCTTTCCTTTTATCTTCTTCGCCAAGGTAATCTATTTTATTGAGGATAAAAAATGTTTTGGCGGAATACTGCTTAACCTTTTGCAAAAAGTCACACTCCGCCCGGCTCACGGGCTGATCCGAGGAGAGAAGAAAAATTGCGGCGTCAACGCTGGGCAGGTAGTTATATGTTTCATCGGTATTATTCTGGTATATTGATCCCACACCCGGGGTGTCAATCAAAAGAATGCCTTCTTTGAGATATTCACAAGGATATTCCAGCTGTACCAACTTAACTTTTTTTTCATTCTGGGGGTTTCCTTCTTCGGTAGCATATAGTGACACATCGGAAAGAGATATCTCCTGTTTTCTTCCATCCAGAAAAACAACCTCACATTTTATCCTGTGGCCGTACTGGACAAGAGTCACTATGGAAGTCAGCGGCACAACGGCGCTGGGCAGTATTTCGGAACCGAGCAAAGAGTTGATAAATGTTGTTTTGCCTCTTTTAAATTCGCCTAACACCACCAGATTGAACCCGTTCCGGACAAGCTTTTTCCTCACGTCGTCTATATAGGAGGCCAGAAAAACTTTCCCCGTATCCTGGGCGTGGGAGTGAATTATCTCCAGTCCTTTGATAACTTCTTTTTTCCGGTAGCTATAATTATTTATCATACCCGTCCCCCCTCGCTAAAATAGAAAGCCCCTACCTCACAAGTAAAAAAAGGTAGGAGCTATCAGCTTTTTACTCAAGCAATAGGCGAGCCCCATCGCCATTATTCTTTTGATAATAATTCTACAGGTCCGTATGACTCAAGTCAATAATTATTATAACAGTTGTTACATGAGTATAAAATTAACTTGGCTTGAAAAAGATATCTATTGCCGGACTAGAAATAAACTGCGTACACAGGTTAACCATTTTTTATGGAATAAGACACAAAACAATCTTGACGGGAAGGAATAATAGTGATACTTTGTAAATAACAGTTGTTATACATATAGGTGCAATAAAATGAATGAGTGGCTAATTCTTATTTATAAAATACCTTCGGAACCTACCAGGTACAGGGCCTCCATCTGGCGTAAAATAAAAGCCATGGGAGCGGTGTACCTGCAGAGTTCTGTTTGTATTCTGCCATTAAATCACAAGACGGAAAAAAATTTCAGGTTGTTGAGGCGGGAGATAGAAAGGTACGGGGGTGAAGCCCATCTTGTCAAGGGGAGCTTTGTACTGCAAGAGCAGCCTGTAATAGATATGTTCAACCGGGCGCGCAACGATGAATATGAAGAGGTTATAGACCGCTGTCAGGATTTTTTCAAAGAGATTGACAAGGAAATTGCCAGACAGCATTTTACTTTCGGCGAGCTGGAGGAAAACGAGGAAGATTTCGAGAAACTGAAAAAATGGTTTGAAAAAATAAGGGAGCGGGACTTCTTCCAGGCCGGTCAACAGAAAAGCACTCTGGAAATGTTGGAGAAATGCCAGGAAAGGATAGATGAATTCGGACAGTACGTGTTTGCCCATGAGGACATCGTCGACGACCAGGCCGACAATCATGACAAATGAGAATGCTGTCCTTTACGGATAGGGCGATGGAGTTCGCCTAACGCCCCTACGGGCTGATAACTCCTACCTTTTACAGTAGGAGTTTTTCATTTTGGAATATATATGCTTAAGGGGAGGTGGAGAAAGGTTTTCCACATTAAATCTGATGGAGGTGTGCTATGAACATCTGGTTGGATGCGGCGTTTTGGATGGGACTGGCTCTGGTGGCCTCGCTGTTCTCGGTATGGCTGGGAATCTCGGTGGCCATGGTGGAAATAGTGGTGGGAGTTATCGGCGGCAACTTTTTAGGCTTGCAAACAACACCCTGGGTGGACTTTCTGGCCGGATTCGGCAGCATTCTGCTGACCTTTCTGGCAGGTGCGGAAGTTGACCCGGTGATGCTCCGGTCCAAATTCAAAGAAAGCGTGTCTATAGGTATGGTGTCGTTTTTCTTTCCTTTTCTGGCCTGCTTTGCCTACGCTTATTACGTGGCCGGGTGGACGCTGCAGGCCTCCGAAATAGCCGGCATCGCCCTTTCCACAACTTCAGTGGCCATTGTATACGCGGTAATGGTGGAAACCGGCTATAACGCCACAGAACTTGGAAAAATAATACTGGCCGGCTGTTTCATAACAGACTTGGGTACGGTCCTGGCATTGGGCATTTTATTCGCCAGTTTTAACTCCTGGATGTATTTGTTTATAGCGGTTACAGTGGTGGCGCTGTTTTTGATTTGGAAATTTTCCGGACCGATAGTGCGAATCTTTGGCGGACGTGTAAGTCAGGTGGAAGTAAAATACTTTTATTTTACCTTATTTATACTGGGGGGCCTGGCTATTAAGGCCAACAGCGAAGCGGTGCTTCCCGCCTACCTGCTGGGACTGGTGGTGGCCAATTTATTTGCCGGGGAAAAGGATCTGGTATACAGGATGAGAACCGGTGCTTTTGCTATGCTGACGCCCTTTTTCTTCCTCAAAGCAGGGATGCTTATTTCCCTCAAGGCGCTCTGGGCCGGGCTGGTGCTAATTCTTATTTTCCTGGCGGTAAAGATAGCCGCCAAATTTATCGGAGTGCTGCCGATTACCAAGGTATTCAGATTCGGCAAAAGGGAGTCAATGTACACAACCCTGCTGATGTCCACCGGACTTACCTTTGGCAGCATATCATCAATGTTCGGACTGACTCACAATATAATAAACCAGTACCAGTATTCTATACTTGTCACCGGCGTGGTATTGAGCGGTGTTATCCCCACCTTGATTGCGCAGGGTTTTTTCAGGCCGGATAAAGCACCGGAGGCCCAGGTATAAATCTTTGCCAAAGAGGAGGTAAATTAATATGTTTAAACGGATCATGCTTGCTTTTGACAACTCGCTTAATGCCCAAAAGGCGGTGCAAATGGGTTATGAACTGGCCAAAACGCACAACTGCGAAATGCACGTGGTGGCTGTTATTCATCTGCCGGACTATGCGGGGACCATAGACGAGGTGGACGATGTTGTAAAGGAAGGAAAAAAATTTTATACTGAGGCTATTAATGCAGTGGTGGCTGAAGGGGTAAAGCAAGGCATAGAAATGCACTCAAAAATTCTATACGGACATATAGGCAATACCCTGATAAAGTACGCCAAAGAGAATGGCGTTGACCTGATCATCACAGGCGCCCATGGAAGGAGCCCGATAGGAAAACTTTTGCTGGGCAGTGTTTCAGACTACGTGGTTAAGCACTCCGGATGCCCGGTTCTAATTGTCAAGGGGTAAAACAATAACGTAAACGCTGGAATAAAGGCTGACCCTTTATTCAGTGAAAGGTGGCGTTTGATTGTT
The DNA here is from genome assembly GCA_049325075.1 of Bacillota bacterium. GTDB lineage: Bacteria > Bacillota > Desulfotomaculia > Desulfotomaculales > Desulfocucumaceae > BRHc4a. Next base: position 85,123 of record JBMOPF010000002.1, read on the forward strand.
TAATATAATAGTGCTTGGCCTGGTAAGTCTTCTGACCGACATCAGCAGTGAAATGGTGTATCCCATCATACCCTTGTACCTGGTAAACCGGCTGGGGGCGACTCCGGCTCTGGTGGGTGTAATAGAGGGTATTGCCGAAAGCCTGGCCAGCTTGCTTAAAGTCTTTTCAGGATACCATTCCGACAAACTGCAGAGCAGAAAGCCTTTAGCTATCCTAGGCTATGGTTTTTCAGGTTTGGCCAAATTGCTGTTTGTATTTGCCTCTTCGTGGTCCTGGGTATTGTGGGGCAGAATAGGCGACCGTTTCGGCAAGGGTGTCAGGACGGCTCCCAGGGATGCTCTGATTGCCGAATCCGCAACCAAGGAAAAAATGGGCTGGGCTTTCGGCCTTCACCGGGCTTTGGATTCTCTGGGCGCTGTAATAGGGGTGACTCTCGCTTTTTATTTCATAACCAAATACAAGGGTGACTACCGGGCTGTTTTCATGTGGTCCCTGGTACCTGCATTTCTTGGCGTGGCCTGTTTGCTGCTGGTAAAGGAAAAGATGGTCAAAAACAAGGACAGCGTGAAACAATTATCGATTTCCTGGTCGACCTTAAACCCCCGGTTAAAAAGATTTCTCGTTGTTGTCTTTATCTTTGCCCTGGGCAACTCCTCCAACCAGTTTCTCCTTCTGCGCGCACAGGATCTGGGATTTAACACTTCTACCGTTCTGTTGTTATACCTGCTTTTCAATGTTGTATACACTATAGCGTCTTTCCCTCTGGGAGCCTTGTCGGACCGGGTGGGAAGGCGTACACTCCTGGTACTGGGGTATGTATTTTACGGACTGGTTTACTTTGGTTTTGCCGTGGCCACGCACAGCTACCAGCTCTGGTTGCTTTTCGGGCTTTATGGAATATACAGCGCCGCCACCGAGGGAGTGGAAAAGGCACTGGTATCGGAAATAGCTCCGGAGAATCAGAAGGCCACCCTCATAGGACTGCACGCCACTCTGGTGGGTATTGGCCTGCTGCCAGCTTCAATAATTGGGGGAGCATTGTGGAACTTTTTCGGGGCCAGAGCCACCTTTTATTTTGGAGGAGCACTGGGTTTGCTGGCTGCGCTGGGGATGGCTGTCGTGCTCTCAGGGAGTAATCCTCTCCAAAGAAAGTATTCAACCTGAAAATACTTATACTGATATGCTGATACTGTCAGGAGCCAGGAGCCAGAAGCCAGGAGCCAGAAGGGTTTAGACGTCTAATTGGTTCCCTTTTTCATTTCAGGTGGGGTTGAATTCCCGTCTTCAGCTTGACTGAACGAGTTCACCGGGGGCTGTCAGGTACCGCGTCTGTATTAGTGGGTTGCCGCCCATGCTGCAGTAATACCGATAATGAAGCTGGCGGCAACATATATTACAGCTATCGCAGTTTTTCTTTTTTCCAGCAGCTGAAGGGTTTCGTACTCCATGGTGGAGAAGGTTGTAAAAGCTCCCAAAAAACCTATTCCCAATCCCAAACTGATTTCTCTGCCGAGGGCTTTTGACAGTACAGGGTGAAAAAATGTCAGGCCGAGGAGAAAACTTCCTATAACATTTATTATAAAAGTGCCGAGGGGAAAATCTCCTTTCCACAGTCTACCAACATATTTACCCAAAAGATAACGGGCGACAGCACCAAAAAAACCGCCTATCCCAACCAGAAGTATGCTATTCAATGCTGTCGGCCTCCTTATTCGAGTCTTTCGTCAGCCGGGGCAGACAGCCGGCGAGCCACATGCCTTCCGGTATAGGCCAACAAAAGCCCGCCCAGGAAACTTGACAGAACATAAAACAAACCCAAAAGGGGGTTTCCGGACAAAAGTTTAACTGCCTCCACACTAACCGATGAAAACGTGGTAAAGGCGCCGGTAAATCCTGTCGATACGCCTAGCACCAGAGAAGACCTGTGGGGGAAACGCCTCAGGGCAACAGTTAAAAAGAAAACAAGGAAAAAACTCCCCATCATGTTTACGGTTAAAGTCCCCCATGGGAAAAAAGAGCGGGAGTTCAGGGGGATGTAAATAAAGTACCTGGCCAGAGCGCCCAGGATACCACCTATGCCGACACTTATTATATTCATTTTCTGTTATACCCCGTTGTAATTTTTAATACTGATCTTTAATCAGCGTCACCGGGCATTTTGCCAGGTGAATTATCTTTCCGCTGACACTCCCCAGCAATGCGCCCTTGATGTTCCCCAGACCCCGCGGGCCCAGAACTATATGGTCCACGTTATTTTCCCCGGCGTATTTTATAATTTCCTTAACCGGATCGCCCTGCTTTATTACTGTGTTAAAAGGAACACCCGCCTTTTGAAAATAACGCTGCAATTCTGCAAAGTACTTTTCTGCAAAATATTTCCGGGCGCTTTCGAATTCCTGGTCCGAGGCGCCTAAAAAACGGGCCTCCTCACTGGTAAAGGTCAGGACTGTAATAACAGTACAATTTCCGCCAGGGAAAGCTTTCAACAGGTCGGCCGAGAACTTGGCCGCCTGGTATGAGTGGCTTGACCCGTCGAAGGCCACCAGAATATTTTTGAACAATGTAACCACCCCTGATTCGACAATGACATTTTTTAGTATAGACCAATATGTTTTTCAGATCAATGACAATAATTATGGCATCGCAGTGTTTCCCCGCTTTGATTGGTGATTTGGAAGAGTGTATAATATTATTAGAATATTCTAAAATAAATTTGTATTTTTCCCTTGTCATATGGTTATGATTTGTCTTGGCTGGCCTGCATAAAACCGGTTAAAAATTGGGGTGAGGTTGGTGGCCTACAAGATTCTTCTCCCTTTTGACGGTTCCAAGTGTTCAGTAAAGGCGGCGGATTATGTGGTGGGGCTTATGGCTGCAGGCCGGGATATAACCTGTACAGTTTTATTTGTGATGCCGTTTACCATTGATTTGGCCAGATTCCTGGGAATGTCCGAGGACGAATACAACAAAAATATTAGGGAACTTGCTGAGGCGATAAAAAGCAAAGTTAAAAATATTTTTGATACTAAGGGATTGTATGTTCAGACTCTGTTTCTTGAGGGTGACTTGGTGAAGGTGATATGCGATGTGGCCGGGAGAGAGGCCTATGATGAAATAGTCATGGGTTCCAGGGGATACACGGGCATTAAGAAAGCCATTTGCGGCAACTACAGCCGGAAAGTGGCTAAAAAGGCCGTCTGTTCAGTAAATATTATAAGGTAGAGGCAAGTGCCTCTACCCTGAAAATACTTATACTGAGTGAATCCAGGGTCGGGAATCCAGAATTCAGAATCCAGACCTCCATGCCGATAGTTCGGCACCATTTGGGATGAAAATTACGTCTCATTTTAAGCCACAAGCTTACAAAGCTCACAAAGGAATGGCTGTAAGGAATGCCTGAAACCTTCTGTCTCCGACCGAACGGAAATGCCCCCCTGGCCATTTAGACAGCATTAGAATTATGGGGAACTACCCTGTCCTGCTCTGCTTTTTCTTCTGCCGGATATGTTTGGGGAAAAGCGGATCAGGCCCTCAGTGTGGCTATGATCCGCTTGGTATTCAAAAGCATGTCCAGCGCCACGTTTATATCGGCAGCCACCACGTCGGCCGCCTGGAGGGCCCTGGCGGAGGTGCCCTCCGGCCCGGTAATAACTATACCAAGGGCTGCTTTGGCCAGCATCAGGGCATCGTTGGTGCCATTGCCGACGGCAATAACGTTTTCAGCACCCAGATCCGCAACAAATTTTTCTTTCTCCGGGCCTCCTGCTTCGGAGGTCAATATTTTTATGCTTCCCTTTATCCCCCGGCATGATGTTCTACAGAGTCCAAAGGTGTCGGCGGTTAAAATATGCACCTCCAGATGTTCAGCCAGCAGGTTGAGTTTTTCTTTCACACCGGGTATCAGAATTCCGTCACAAGCCATTGTGCCGTTAAAATCCAGGACAATGTGCCGGTAATCGACGGTGCCTATGCCGGGTATGTCCACCTTAATCATTTAATCTCCCCCTTATATGTTAAAACCACTGTCCCTTTCGGCCAGCATGCCGTCCGGGTTTTCCCGAACAGAGTGATATACCTATTTATATATACTCACACCGGGAAAAACAGAACTACCCAGTTCTTCCTCTATTCTCAAAAGCTGATTGTATTTGGCCACCCTTTCAGACCTGGAAAGAGAACCGGTTTTAATTTGTCCGGCGCCGGTGCCGACAGAGAAATCAGCGATAAAGGTATCCTCGGTTTCTCCCGACCGATGGGATATCACGGTGGTATACCCGGCCTTGCTGGCCATGGCCATGGTCTCCATTGTTTCCGATACCGTTCCGATTTGATTTAGCTTTATCAGAATGGAGTTGGCGATCCCTTCAGCGATACCCTTCTTAAAAATTTCCGGATTGGTGACGAAAATATCGTCTCCCACCAACTGAATCTTACCCCCCAATGTATCCGACAATACTTTCCAGCCTTCCCAGTCGTTTTCCGCCAAACCGTCTTCCACTGAGACGATGGGGTATTTATCAACAAGCTTGGTGTAGAACTCCACCATATCTTGCGAACTCTTCCGGGCACCCTCGAATTGATATTCTCCATTCCTGTAAAATTCACTGGCCGCCGGATCCAGGGCCAGAAAAACGTCCTTCCCCGGAATATAGCCTGATTTCTCAATGGCCTCAACTATTATTTGTAATGCCTCATCAGTGGAACCAAGGTTGGGAGCAAACCCACCTTCATCACCCACCGAGGTGTTCTGCCCCCGGCCCTTTAGAACCGCCTTTAAAGAATGAAACACCTCGGCTCCCATGCGCAGGGCTTCTCTGAAATTAGGCGCTCCGGCCGGTACGATTAAAAATTCCTGTGTATCAATATTGTTATCGGCATGCCTGCCTCCATTCAGCACATTCATCATGGGAACGGGTAAAGTATTGGCCGTCAGGCCGCCTATGTACTGGAACAACGGTATACCCAAAGAATTTGCAGCAGCCCTGGCGGTGGCCATGGACACACCCAAGACGGCATTGGCTCCAAGCCTGCTTTTGTCTTTTGTGCCGTCCAATTCTATCATGGTCTTATCAACAACGCGTTGTTCAAGGGAGTCTATACCGATAATATGCGGTGCTATTATTGAATTAACGTTGTTTACCGCTTTTAACACTCCTTTCCCCTGAAAGCGGTTCTCATCTTTGTCCCTGAGTTCCAGAGCTTCCCTGGTTCCGGTTGAAGCCCCGGAGGGAACCGCCGCCCTGCCCATGTAACCGTCCTCCAGCACCACATCCACTTCCACAGTGGGGTTTCCCCGGGAGTCCAGGATCTCTCTGGCGTTTACCGCGACAATTTTCATTAAATTACCTCCTCATTTTAATAGTGTCTTAAAAGAAGTTAAGCCCCTACCATAACGGTAGGAGCTATCAGCCGGCCGGGCGTTTATTGGCGAGCCCCATCGCCCGTATTTTATAATTGTTTTAATATAGTCTACAAAAATACCTGCCCTCAGTCAAATAAATAACACAATCAGTCTGTATATTAAATTCATGCCAATGTGATGTAGGAGATTCCGTCCAATGGGATAAGCATCTGAAGGGAAGATTCTCCCTCAGATGAGCCTCCCAATTTTTAATATCATAATATGTAAAAAATAACATTATGTGGGGGCCGGAATAACGGCCGCTGTCATATTGAAGATTCTATACTAATTGATTGACAATATGGTATATTAATATAGTGAAGATTTGTCTGATTTGTATGTCAAATGCTTTATTAGCGGGTAAGCGGTTGTCTGTATATTAAAAATATTTCACAAGGCCAACGAACCAATCTTTGTTGCCAAACAACGGTGCTCAAAAAATGCACGCTGGAAAGGAGACTGAATATGTGCCAATATTGTATGGAACATGGGCATGGCAAGGTGTGGTACAAAAATGCCATGAACTATGCCCGCCAGATGTACAAGCTTAAAAAAAGGGAAGGGGCGGAGGATCCGAGACAGAAGGAGATGGACCCGGAAACCCAGGCCGGGCTCATTGTGGCCCAGGCCATTGAGGCCAAAACCGCTGAGCCGGAAAGATATCCGGAACTGAAAAAAATGGCCAACAGGCTGGTAATGCAGTCCACTGTGGGGCAGGTGGTGACCATTCAGGAGGCGATGGACATAGTGGACCTGGCATCCCCCATTGCCCTGATGTCCTGTGTGTGCCGCAAGATGACCCGGGGCAAGGTGGAAGATGACGAGAGGTCCTATACCTGTATGGGCCTTGGCATAGGGATGTTTAAATGGGACAGGTGGCCTGAGAGATACAAGGGCGGGGTTGAGTTTATAACGCCGGACCAGGCCAAGGAATGGCTGAAAAAATGGAATAAAAAGGGAATGATGCATTCCATCATGACCCACGGGACACCGTACATAGGAGGCATTTGCAATTGTGACTACCCGGACTGCCTGCCCATCAGGTACAGGCTTGATTATGGAGTAAACCACATGATCAAGGGGCACTGGGTGGCCAAGGTGGATTACGACAAGTGCGACGGATGCGGTATATGCGTCAGCAGGTGCCAGTTCGGCGCCATCAAAAAAGAGGTTACCACGGGCAAGACCAATATTGACATGATGAGGTGCTTCGGGTGCGGGCTGTGCCAGACCGGGTGCAAAAAGGGAGCGGTGACGATGATAGAGAGGACCACTGTTCCCGGATTGAGGGGGGTGTGGTGATATGTGGCAGGATGCTTTTCCGGATATTAAAAGGAACGTTCCCAAAATATCCTGGGACATGGGGAAATGTCCAACTCCGATGGCCTGTAAAAAGTGTCTGGAAATTTGTCCCCAGGCAGTCTTTATGCTGGTTACACTGAAAAACAAGAAGTATGTGGAAACCGACATCAATGATCCCAATGCGTACCTTATCCACCCTTTATTCAGAGACAAGTGTGTGGGCTGCAATGACTGTGTCGGTGTTTGCCCCAGCGGCGCCATCAATATTGTTTTTGAGGGGGAGGGCAATTAAATGGCTGAAAATAAAATTTATGACCTGATCCCGGAAATGATACAGATACTGGCGGCCGAATTTGAACCGGGCAAGGTGGTGGACCGGTTTGCAGCTGAGATTGAAGGTGCGGATGCGGGTAAAAGGGAAGATGTTGCCAGCCGTGTTTTTGGAGAATACGGCGCCCGCTGGGCCGTCCGGACCCTGGAACTGGGTGAAAAATACACCGAAAGAACTTACGAGATTATCAAGGAGGCCGCCAAAAAGACCGGAAGGCTGGCCTTTCCGCATATCCCCCAGAGATTTATAGAGATCGGCTACCTCGCCACCCAGCCCGTAGAGATACTGAAAATAGTGCAGAATAACCACTATGCCCTTATTTTCGGAATTGACCGGTGCGCCACCCATGAGGCGCTGGTGGAAAAGTGCGGCGAGGCGGTTGCCGGGGAAATGCCCTGCCGCCACGCGTGCAGCGCTTTTTGCGGAAAGATATTCAAGTCCTTGAATATGGATGTTGACTATGAGGTGGAATCCATGATGGTCCCCGGAGGGGAATGCAGGTTCAGGGTCACCAATAAGAAACCGTAATTACCGGTCTCTGGCCGGTGCCACGAAAATTATTGATTCTGAGTGAATTCGTTGTCGGGAGCCAGGAGCCAGAAGTCAGGAGCCGGAATGGTCCGAGCATTCCTTGTATTTTCATTCTTTAATGGTGCTGCATTTATGTGGCATGAGAGTCTGGATTCTGACTTCTGAATTCTGGATTCCCGACCCTGGATTCACTCAGTATAAGCAATTTATATTTTCCATATTGCCTGTTTGTCGCCGTCGGAATAGACCAGGTAATAAACATCACCCTGCTCGGGAATTTTAAATACAAGATATATAACCCGGCTGTTTTGAGCCTGGCCGGGGGCCGTTCCGCCGCCGGCGGGATTTTCGGGCAGTACTTTCAGGAGTTGATAATTGCTGCCGCTTTCGGCGGCCAGGTGCCACTGAGAGGGCTCCGGGTCACCATAGCCGGCCGGGGCCGAAAGGGTAACAACCAGGAATTGATTGCCGCTCTCGGCAATGACCCTGTTTTTATTGATATTCAGCTCACGGGTGTAGTAGGCCCGGCCTTCCGGAGCGGCAGTGAAAGTATACTGGCCCACTGTGGCCGGTTCACCGGCCTGGAGGAAGGTTTGCGGCAAAAATGGTTCCGGGACCGGTGTTGGAGCATTTTTCCCCTGGCTGAAGAGATAAATAAGGAAAAAAATGGCCGGGCCGACAATCATCAGCCATATCCAGTATTTGTATATCTTTTTCTCCTGTGTTCCCATAGTTTTTTTGTTTTTTTTGCTGTTTTTCCCCGCAGTCACCGGATCACCCCGTGCTAACAGTGGTATTTAAAAAGTATTCTGCCAATGAACATATTCCAGGTAAGAAGCATCTTCAGTATGAAACAGGCGGCGGGTTTTGTCAAGGATGCCGTCCTTCAATATAATTTATGGATAAAAAGTGTATTTTTCAGGAATACTATTTTTGTTAATTACCGGCGATGCGGAGGTGTTTGTTTTGAGAATGGTAGTTGATCAGGATTTATGCATAAGCTGTGGTGCTTGTGTGGATGTCTGCCCGGAGGTTTTTGACTGGAACAGTGACGACAAGGCCCAAGCTATTGTTGATGAGGTTCCCTCCGAGTATGAGGATCAGTCCCAGGAGGCCGCAGAGGGCTGTCCCACCAACGCAATCAAAGAGGTGTAAAGGGAGTGAGCCTGGATGATTCCAAGGAACCCTGAAGATATGAACATAAATGAAAGTCAGCAGGGTGTTTTGGAGATAGCCGAGTATTTTTACCGCGTGAAAAGGGAGTTGGACGGTAAAGAGGGCGACATAAAAGCTGAAAGTATAAACGAGGAGATTTAAAACAAACCGCGGAACGGCGGTTTGTTTTTTTTTAGAAAAAACTGGATAAGTGTGGGGGCGCTGGTAATAATATATATTGGCCCGTAATAGGCGAATGGGGGCGGGGAATTGCCGGTAATAAGGGTTTTGCACCTTTTAAGACCCTCCGGGGGAGGGATAAGAAAACACCTTCTGTCCCTGATAGGGGAATCCGACCGCAAATTATTTGAACACATGGTGGTTTGCCCCACCGAAGAGCTGGCCGGGGACTTTGCCGGCGCCGGCATACAGTCTGTTTATTTGCCAATGAGGGGTGATTTGTCCCTTCCAGCCGATATCAGGCTGATTAAGAAGTTGGTCCCTCTAATCAGGTCGTCGGGGGCTGATATTGTTCATGCCCAAGGGGCCAAGGCGGGCCTGGTGGGCAGGCTGGCGGCAAGGCTGGCCGGTGTTGACTTTGTTGTCATGACGGTGCATGGCTCTCTTTTTTTTCAGGGGCGGTCAGGGCCGGCCAAGGGGCTTTTTGCCGCCGGGGAAAGGTTTCTTGCCGGCTTCACCGACAGGATAATTACTGTTTCGAAGCATCTTGCCGGGGAGATTGTGCAGAGGGAAAGGATAAGTCCGGAAAAAATTGTTACCATATACAATGGTGTTTCCCCGGGGGAATACAGCCATTATCCGGGCAGGGATTATTTATTTGACAGTACGGGCAATATTCCCCGCCGGAAATTTGTGGCGGCCACGGCAGCCAGGCTGGCGCCCCAAAAAGGGGTGGATATCTTTATCCGGGCGGCTGCGGAGTTGTCCAGGAGACGGGATGATATTGTGTTTCTTGTGATTGGCGATGGCCCGCTGAGGTCCGGCCTGGAAACAATGTCCCGGGAACTGGGGTTGAAGGACAGGCTGTTTTTTACCGGCTACAGGAAGGACATGAACAGAATAATGCCCTGCCTTGATGTCTTTGTGCTGGCCTCGGTCTCAGAGGGAATGCCCCTGGCGGTACTGGAGGCGATGGCTTCAGGACGCCCGGTTATAGCCTCAAGAGTGGGGGGAATACCGGAGGTGATAGACGACGGTGTGAACGGCCTGCTGGTGTCGCCGGGGGATGTAACCGGGCTGGTCCGGGCGGTGGAAAGGGTGATAGATGACGGAAAAATGGCGGAATCGATGGGGGAAGAGGGCAGACGCCTGGTGATGAGGAATTTTACAGTGTCCAAAATGGCCAGTGAAACTGAAAAGGTGTATATCGAACTGGTGTGCGCCGGCTCCGGCCGGAGGCCGGAACCGGCGGGCAAGAGGGATGCCGGTTGAGGAGAGGGGCGCTTTATGTTTTTTTTGCTGCTTTCCTTGTTTTGGCGGTTATGGTTGCTGTCCGCCCGGGGGAGCCGGCTTTCAGACAGTCTCAGCCGGCGCTGGGAAAGGGGGCCGGTATTGAGCTTGAGCCCCCGGATATACCAGGCAGGGTTGTTATTGTAGCCATGGACTATTTACAGGTAAAGGACCTGGAGGATGGTCTGCCGCCCAATCTGGCCGGTATGTTTGACAGGGGCGCCATCGCCCTGATGAATGTCAATACCGGGGGCGGCATAACCCCGGAAAGCACCCACGCCACCATTGGGGCCGGTCTCCACATAGATGCCGGGAACTGTTCGTCCATGGTCTTTTCCTCCGGGGCAAGGCTGGAAAAAGGAACTGCCGCGGAGGGATATTTGCAAAGGATGGGGTTTGTTCCTCCCGCCGGATCGATAGTTAATCTGGATATAGCCCGCATATATGCCCGGAATTTTAAATATAAACAGCAGTTGGTTCCCGGCGGCCTTGGCCGGAGCCTTCACGAGGCCGGCTATAAAACCGCGGTGCTGGGAAATTCCGACAGCATAAAGGGTTACAGGAGACCGACGGTCTCCATGGTAATGGACCAACTGGGAATAGTGGACTGCGGTTCGGTGGACGTCGGGGTGGTGAGGCGGGAAAGCGGGTTTATCGGTGGAGTCGCCACCGATTATGATGGTTTGATACAACTGTATAAAGAGCTTCCGCCGGAGGTCCGTGTGGTGGCCATTGATCTGGGGGATCTGGCCAGGCTCCGGGACGCTGGGGAATACATGTCCGGGGAGCAGTGGAATGAATGGAGGTCCAGGTCCATTGAGCGGGCGGACAGGTTTATGGGCAGTCTGCTGGGGCAAATAAATCCGGAAAGGGACCTGGTGGTGCTGTTGTCCCCCACGCCCGGGGAAGACAGTGAAAAAAAGGACAGGATGTCTTTGATTGCTGTATTCGGGGGAGGTGTTGAAAGGGGCTTGCTGTATTCCCCGGCCACCAGGAGGGCCGGGGTGGTAATGAATGTTGACATAGCGCCCACAATACTGAATTATATGGGCATACCGGCATACGGGAGAATGACCGGGCGGCCCATGGGAATTGTCCCCGGCGCTTATGGGGTTAACGCCCTTGTCTCAATGAACGGCGTACTGGATAACACGTACAGGGTCCGGCCATACCTGCTGAAGGGCTATGTGATTTTTCAACTTATTCTGCTGTGTGTTTCGGTGGGGCTGATTTTTATGAAAAAATCAGCCGGGGGGTTGCTGAAACCCTTTTTTATGTTTGTAATTTCCGCCCCCCTTGGGTTGCTGCTGCTGCCGCTGCTTCCGGCGGGCAACCCAATTCTGACGGGCGTGCAATTTATTCTGCTGACAGCGGCGGTGGCCTCGTCCGGGCTTATTTTACCCGGCAGGGACGGGACCGCTCCATTTTCCGTGGTCAGTGCCGCCACTGCTGCGGTAATTCTGCTGGACCTGGGGCTGGGATCACCGCTGCAAAAGGCCTCCGTGCTTGGGTACGATCCCATAGCCGGGGCCAGGTTTTACGGACTGGGCAACGAATATATGGGAGTCTTTATCGGGTGCATGCTGATAGGCAGCACCGGGTTAATCCAGTCCCATGCATCGGAAAGAAGGGTGCTGTTAACAGTCTCCGGCGGGCTGTATATCCTGTCGGTTTTTATAATTGCCGCCCCCCGGCTGGGGACCAATGCCGGCGGGACCATTGCGGCATCGGCGGCATTTCTGGTGGCTTATCTGATGATGTGCGGTGTAAAAATTTCATGGCCCGTCGCCGCTGCTGTGGCCGTGGCGTCAGTGTCAGGTGTGGCATTTTTCGCCTTCTATGATTTTGTCAGGCCCGTGCCTTTGCAGTCTCACCTGGGCAGGGCCATGGCCCAGGTCATGGAGGGGGGAATTGACAGCGCCTTGAATATTGTGTTGAGGAAAATTGATATGAATTTATCCCTTATCAGGTATACCATTTGGAGCAGGGTGTTTCTGGCCAGCCTGGCCACAATGGCGGTGCTTTTTTTCCGGCCCAGGGGGATAATGGAAAGAATAAGGGCGGTATACCCCTTCCTGTACTGCGGAATGGTGGGGCTGGTGGCCGGGAGTATTGCGGCGCTTGTTTTCAACGACTCCGGTGTTGTGGCGGCCGCCACCGCGATGATATCAGGGGTCCCCTTGCTTATATTTATGGTGCTGGAGGAATGGGAGGAAGACAGGAGGCCGGGGTCTAATATGTCTAATATATAGATGGGATTGCGGGTCAGAACTCAGAATAGTTTGGGCATTCCTTGTTTTTTCGTTCTCTGATGGTGCCGCTTGCGGCATGGGGAACTACCCCTGAAAATGCTTATACCGATAACTTATGAGGAATGCCCAGCCCTTCTGACTTCTGAATTCTGAACTCTGCCCTGAAAATTCTTATACTGAATGAATATGGGGTCAGGAATCCAGAATCCAGAATTCAGAATCCAGAAGTCCGGGCATTCCTTGCTTTTTCATCCTCTGATGGTGCCGCTTTTTAGCGGCATG
>JBMOPF010000003.1:0-15797 GCA_049325075.1 Bacillota bacterium
AGACTGTTGCAGCCGGAGATGATGCAGCCGGGGTTTAACACTCCACCTGCCCGCAAGCGACCCCTTATGAGAACTCAGAACTCAGAATTCCGGGCATTCCTTTTTCATCCTTTATGGTGCCACTTATAAAAGTGGCATGTGGGTCTGGATTCTGAATTCCTGACCCCATATTCATTCAGTATAAGAATTTTCAGGGCAGAATTCCCGGCAGTCCTTTCAGGTGACCCCCAAGCGACATGCATCCGGAGGGAGTGTTCAACCCCGGGCGGAATTTATCGGAGACTGTTGCAGTCAGCTATGCCGCCTAAGCGGGCCACAATTATCAATTCGATTATATTTTGAATCTTACCGAAAAGGATGTTCCCCGGGAATCCGTTTCTACCGAGATAACAGCGTTATGCCTGGATGCCACACCATAACACACAGCCAGACCAAGGCCTGTCCCGTTTTCCTTGGTGGTAAAAAAGGGAAAGCCTATTTTGTCCAGCTCCTCGTCTTTTATACCTTCCCCCTGGTCCTGCACCATTAGGACCACTTCATCTCTATCAGTGTATGTTTTTATTTTCAGACATCCTCCCGGAGACATTGCCTCAAGGCCGTTGCTGCACAGGTTGTGAATCAGCCGGCGTATTTCTTTGTCATCCATCATTATATCCGGTATGTCTCCGGTCTCCACCACAACATGCAGGTTTGAATCCGCAGCACGGGCTGCAATCAATGGCGAAATCGCCTCTATTACCGGATTAAGGCTCTGCTTTTTCATGTTAAGGGGCCTGTTTTTGGCCAGGGAAAGGAATTCAGTAATGATGGCATTGGCCCGGTCCAACTCATCTATCATAATTTGAAAACTATCAGTATAAGTAATAAACTCCTCTTTTTTTCCCAGGATTTGCAGCAGCCCACGGACTGTTGTCAATGGATTCCTTATCTCATGACCAATGCCGGCAGCCATCTCTCCCACCAGGTCAAGCCGCTCAAGCCTCGCCAGTTCCCGTTCAATCCTTTTTTCGCTTTTCTGCAAAGTCTCCTGGGCTTTTTTTATCTCCGTAATGTCATTAAACATAATCAGTATGTATTTTTCAATTCCAATGTCTATAACATCCGCAAAAAATGTACCGAAACGCTTTGAACCACCCTTTGTTTGAATAAAGGACTCAACATTATCAAGTGATTTTGAATTATGTACAATACTCAAAAGTTTAGTAGATTCTTGCTGCCCAAACAATTTCAACTCCGACAGCGTCCGTCCCGTCACTTCGCCCCTGGAATATCCGGTTGTGCGTTCAAAGCTGTCATTAACCTCAATGAAATGTCCGTCACAGGTAGTAATCGCCATCAGATTCGGACTTGATTTGAATGCCCGGTAAAAAAGCTCATTGGTCACCCCTGGAACTTCCCCCGGTTCCTTTTTTTGTGTTCCTACTCCCATATCTCCAACTCCAGGTTATTATTGGTGGTATTTGGGCTATACAGCGGCAAGCCTTTATATTTTTTGCCGCTGAGATGATAATGCACACTTTTGTATTGTATCTCAGTTTTGCCTGTCCATCAATGGTCATACATATACTTCTCATTCTTCCCCCGGCGCAAATACACAACAGTATTGATGTAATACCGACCAAAGTTGTATAGTATAAGTAAGACAGACAGGGCATACAAAGCCTGTGAGGAGATGAACAACCCGTAGATGAAAATAGCCGTTATTTCCGACACTCACTTCCGTGACAATGAAAAATGGCTCCCTCCCGAGGTCGTGAATGATTTAAGGGAAGCAGATTTAATCGTTCACTGCGGTGACTTTGAAGCTTATTCCGCCTACCGGAGAATGCTGGAACTGGGCCAGCTTGTAGCCGTATACGGGAATATGGATACCTCCGGGGTTAAGGAAGCACTCCCCGACCTGGTGGTATTTGAGGCTGCCGGCCATAAAATAGGGGTCACCCACGGCAGCGGCGCCCCCAGCGGCATTGAGGACAGAGTGGCGGCTCAGTTCCGGGAAAAGGTTGACATAATTCTCTTTGGACACTCACATCAACCCCGGAATGAGTACATAAACGGAGTTTTGTTTTTCAATCCCGGCAGCCCTACCGACAGGATATTCGCACCCTATAACTCATACGGCATAATAGAGCTTACCGACAGCGGAATCAATGCTGAAATAATAAGGCTCGATAAATGAAATACATAAAAATACTGTCATTTATAACCTTCTTCCTTTTGACAGCCCCGCTCACACTGTCCGGGTGCTATATCCAGGATTCCAAAACCCGGCCGGCAGAAATAAATCAATCCTTAATCAGGGCTGAAGTTACCCGTGTTGTTGACGGGGACACTATTCACGTCAATATAAACGGTAAAGACGAAACTGTGCGGCTGATAGGAGTAGACACACCTGAAACAGTCAAGCCCAATAGCCCCGTTGAGCGGTACGGCAAGGAGGCCTCCAATTTCACCAAGGCACAACTGGGCAAAAAAACAGTTTATCTGGAAAAGGACGTCGAGGAAAGAGACCGGTACGGGCGCCTGCTGGCCTATGTCTGGCTGGCCCCGCCGGAGGAAATAAATGATAAGGAAATAAGGGCCAAGATGTTCAACACCCGGCTCCTGGCAGATGGATACGCCCAACTGATGACCGTTCCACCAAATGTAAAATATGTCGACAGCTTCATCGTTTATCAAAGGGAGGCCCGGGAAAGAAACAAAGGACTCTGGGGTATTCAACAAACGGGCAGGTAAACCACGTCCCCCAAAGCCGGCCCGGCGCATGCCCTATCATAGATAAAAATAATTCCACATGTTACCATCATAAACCTGTAGCACCTGCCCATATTAATAAGACTCTTTTCGTCAAATTGCGCTGGTTTAAAGATATTCCCAGGGACATAACTTCCTTTCCAGCCACTCTATAAACATATAAAGGGTAAAGCCCATTACCCCCATGGCTATTATGGCTGCGAACATCACGTCCCACTCCATCCTGGCCCAGGCTTCCATTAAAAAATAACCAATGCCTCCCACATCTCCCCGGTTGGCAATGGTTTCAGAGAAGAAGAGCACAGCTATGGCGGTTCCGAGACTGATTCTGAGGGCGGTGAGTATTTTGGGCAGGCAGGCCGGGTAGATAACATGCCGGTATATGTGGAAATCTCCGGCGCCAAGGGAGAGCATGGAGTCGACCATGTTTTTGTTTACCTGGCGGGAAGCGTCCCTGGTGGTGACAAGTATCTGGAAAAAAACAATAAGTGAAATTAAAAATACCTTTGAAATATCCCCCAGTCCCATTAGTGTCAATACCAGGGGAAGAAAAATAATTTTGGGGACCGGGTAGGTCAGGTATATAAGGGGGGCTACATAGCGGTCAAACCTTTCCACCCTCCCGGCAACCATCCCCATGACCACCGCCGGCACAAGGGAAACCGCCAGGCTTACAACAACCCTGGCGGTGCTTACCAGCAGGTGCGCCCAGAGGCCCCTGGCCATTTCCCGCCCAAAGGCCAGAAAAGATTCATAGGGCCCGGGGAAATACTGTTTATTCATTCCAAGGGAGGCAATTTCCCATAACACCAGCAAAAAAATTACCGCACCCAGATAATCCGCAGCAGTATTTTTTGCCTTCCTCCGCACAACTCTACAACTCCCTCTCAATAATCTCCCTTACCTGGGAGCAGCGGTCATAAAACAGGGGTTTTCCACGGTAGTCCCTGTCCCCCATTTCCCAGTTCTCCACTGTATTCAAAATCCTTCCCGGGCCGGGGGAAAAGATTAGTATTCGCTGGCCGAGAAAAACCGCCTCTTCTATATTATGGGTGACCAGCACCATGGTGGATTTCTTTCTTTTCCAGAAGTCCAGCAGTGTATTTTGCAGACTTTCCCTGGTCAGTGCGTCCAGGGAGGAGAATGGTTCGTCCATCAAAAATATGTCAGGCTTCAGAGTCAGCGACCTGGCAATAGCCACACGCTGGCGCTGCCCCCCGCTTAACTGGGCGGGATAGCGGCCCCTGACCTCCCAAATGCCAAGCTCCCTCATTGATTCCTCGGCTGCCGCCAGGCTCTCCTCCGGGGATACACCCCTTATCTCCAGCCCAAGCATGGTATTCTGCAGGGCGGTTTTCCAGGGAAGAAGCCCGTAGTCCTGGATTATAAGCGCGGTCTCCCGCCTTTTTGGGCGCACCGGCTCCCCGTTGATGGTAACCTCCCCGCCGGTTTGCCTCAGCAGGCCGGCCAGCACGTAAAGCAAGGTGCTTTTCCCACAGCCGGAGGGGCCTATAATGGCGCAGGTATGGCCGGTCTCAAGGCTGAAGCTGACATCGCTAAGGGCCGTAACCCTGGTGTCATTATTTACATAAGTTACTTCCAAACCACTGACATTAATCATGTTAATTTGCAGGCGGCAGGAGGTCATCCCTGACCAAGTCTTCGTATTTATACTGCTGCTTTAAAAGCCCCTTGTCCATCATCCAGGAAACCACCCTCTCCACCTGGACTTTATCCGGCGGCTGCGGTGAGGGATAATGGTCAATATCAAATACCTCCAGCGCCTCCTGTGGAACCCTGGCCTTTTCCACCAGCAGCCCCTTGTACGCCCCCGGATTGCTGTTTATTTCACTGGCGGCTCTTCCGTAAGCCCTGAGGAATTTGGTCACCGCCCCGGGATTGCGGCCAAGGAACTCATCCCGGAAGTAAATAACAGTCTGGGAAAGGTTTGATGAGGTGTCGTCCGCCACCAGCCTGGCCCCCTTGCTCTGAGCCAGGGCGGCCATGGGATCCGGCAGACAGGCGGCCTTTATCTTATTCTCCAGCAGCATATTAAAGCGCAGGGGTATTTTGGGTATGGACTCCTTCTTTATTTCATCGGACTTAAGGCCCTGCTCCATTAAAATGCTGTCGGTCACGTACTCAATTATGGAGTTTGTGGAAATAGCCACCGGCACATTTTTCAAATCTTCGGGCTTCGTAATTCCGGACCCCGGCGAGGCCAGAATGGCAAACCTGCCCTCTTTACCCGTCTCACCCAGGCCCAGTGACACTATCTTTACAGGCGTGCCGCTGTTGTTCAGGGCCGCCACCGCCAGCACATCCCCCAGTGTTCCGTCTATTTCACCCGCTTGAAGAGCGCTGTCCCTTTCCATGGCGCTGTCAAAACCGGTCAGCTGAACATTCAGGCCCTCTTCCTGAAAATACCCCTTCTCCGATGCCACATAAAAAGGGAGCGCGTCGACTATGGGCAGCATTCCTATCCTAATCACATCATCACCTTTTTTGTTGCTGCATCCCGCGGCCCCGAATACAAGAAGAACACAGAAAAGCAGACAAAGAATCTTTTTGTAATTCATTTACAGCCATACCCCCTTCAGCAAAAACAAATTCAACTTATTCTCCCGTATTCCTGCCTTCTTTTTATTAAAACAGACTTCTGAAAAAAAGGCTGTTGCCCCCCTGGCCAACAGCCTTTACACAATAAGCATATTTTTATGCCGCACCTCTGTCAATACATGTGTCACCGGGGGCATCATCGAAGGTCAGAGCCTTTTTGGGGCAGGCCGCAACACATGTTGAACACTTGATGCAATCCCTGTCTCCCATCACTCCCCCGGACATGTACCTGTACGGCTCCAGTTGCATCGGACATACCCTGGAACAAACCTTGCACCCTACACAGCTGTCATTTACAGTAAGAGGGTTTTTATCTCCGGCAACCAGGTTGGCCAGTGTCCCCATGGGGCATATACGGCACCAGTTTCTGGGGTGATAAACCAGGGCAAGGACTATTCCCGCGACCGTTGTCACTGTAAGTACCCTGACCATGGCCATCCCCACCCCGGCCGGGTTCCCCCACGCCAAATATACCTGCACACCCAGCACCACAAAAATCAATCCCACCATAAAGCCGCGAAAGTATGCAGATTTAAATATTGAAGGTATCTGTCTGCCCGGACTTATTTTGCCAAGAAACAGGTCAAAAAAACTCCCCCTTGGACACATCCAGTCACACCAGGCCCTGCCACGGAAAAAAGCCACACCCACAGCTCCAATCATACAGCCGAACATCAAAAAACCCAAAAGCGGGTAAAACCATCCGCCTATGACAACCAGCGGCAATCCTATCCATGTCAGGGATTGCAGCCGTGTTCTTTTTTTGTTCAAGATTACCCTTGTTTTTGACATAAAAAAACCCCTCCCGATCTGATTAATTATATGTTTGTCACTGGTACCCCCGGGGGTATTATAATTTTATATTTAACACACATGTCCTGTCAACCGGGTTTATTAATAAAAATCGCCCTACCCCATCCAGTACCACAACATTGTCCACCAACAACTGCAATTCATAAAACTTTACATAAAATAATTTTTAAACACATTATGACAAATTATAATAAATATTGAGATTATTGTTCCTTTTGCCTATAATAATATAAGTTCAGGCAAATTCTGAATGCTTTTCTCAAAGAAAGGAGTGTGTCAATGCACGATAATAAGATCCTCCTTGAACATGAAAAAAAAATCAACCTCTCAGTCATCAAACTGGTGTGGGGTATCACCGTGGCAGGGTATTCCATCAGCATACCCGCAAGTTATTTCGGCATCTTCGAAAGATCGGTTCAGGAAATTGTTTTCTCCTTTTTCATAGGACTGGCCGGCTGCATATTGCTTACCGCTTCTTACTTTTGGCCGCGCGCAAAGAAAAAAATCAAATACGGCGTTGTATTCGGCCTTACGCTCGTAGGGTTCCAGGTGGAACTCTTCCAAAGTACCACCATCCCCATGTTTATAATATGGCTCCTTCCGGTAGTCATCGCATGTTTGTATTTTTTACCCAGGCTGGCCGTCATTTCAGCCGTCCTGAACTATTTTTGCTTTGCCTTTCAGCTTTTCTTTTTTAACCATCCCTATTACACCATGGAATACAAAATAACATCCATGCTGGCATTCACCTGCAGTTACCCCCTGGTGGCGGGCATTATTATCTTCCTTACAATACAGGCAAGGAAAATGCTGCTTACCCTTGGTGAGAATGAGGAGGGACAAAAAATACTGATGTCCGAGCTTAATGACATAGTAACCAAGGGCATAGAAATTTCAGACCAGGTTTCCCAGTCAAGCAAAAAACTGCTTGATGCCGTAAGTTCAAGCGAGAGAGCCATCCAGACCTCAAACTCCACTTCGATGGAATTATCCGGAACCGTCGAGCAGGTTAGCGCCACCTTGTCCGAAGTAAGTGAGTCATCGGGAAGAGTCACCAAGGCCGCAGTTTCAGGTGGACAGGCCATTGAAGAGATTGCCCGGCAGATGGAGGCGATTAAAAGCCTGGTGCAGCGTCTGGCCTCCATGATCGAGGAACTGGACAAAAGCTCCCACAAGATAGGGGACGTAACAGAACTGATATTCGATATATCCGAACAAACCAATCTCCTGGCCCTGAACGCAGCCATAGAAGCGGCGCGGGCCGGAGAGTACGGGCGCGGCTTCGCAGTAGTTGCCGAGGAAGTAAGAAATCTGGCCGAAAACAGCGGAAAGGCCGCCGGCGAGGTGGCCCAACTGATTAAAAAAGTACAGCATGAAACCAGCGATGTGGTGGAAGCCATGGGTGAAGGGCTTGACGCCTTCGACAACTGCTCCAAACTGGCCAGTGAAACCGGTGAAAAATTCAACGGCATTATAAAAACAATCCAGACTTCAGCCGAACAGATAAGCGAAATTGCCCTTGCCGTCAAAGAGATAGAAATGACCGGACAGCAGGTGGCCGCTTCCTCGGAAGAGCAACTGTCCTTGATACAGAGTATTTTGAACGAGGCGGAAAAGCTGTCGGAAGTGGCGGACGCCCTCAACACAAGCCTGAAGAGACAATCTGCCTAATTACCACCCTATAAAACATGTTTGTGCCAAAGGAACCAACAATTGATTGATGATTTGTCATCATACATGTTTTATACTTTAAAACAAAGGGGTGGTTAATCATGAAACTGCTAAACATGATAAAACACATATTTAATGCGGTATTTGAAGGAACTGAGCCAACAAAACTCAACCTTATCCATCCTAAATTGGAGATTCAAGAGGTGCACAAAATAGAATGTGAATAACCACAAATAAACTATGCCCAAATTATTTACAAGCATCATTACAGTAAAAACCTGGTAATCACCAGGTTTTTTTATAACGCTTAAGAAAGTACAGTTCTCCTCTGTTTCCGACTTTCCGTTAAAAGCGTTTCAAAAAAGCATTCCTCTGCCGGCTACCGGGAAGCCTTAAACATTAAGGCTTTTTTATTACAAAAATGAAAGGGAAAAGTACCCGTGCGTAGAAATCTCTATCAGATTGAAACGGGGGATGAATATGCACGATCAGGTCTGTCCGGAGTGCGGAGGCCGGGGAATAATTATAAAGGGCGAAAACACCGCTTCCATATGCCCATGTATGAGGAAAGCCAAAAGGAATAACCTGATTGTCTCCTCTCATATGACCGAGGATTTGAGAAGGAAAAGGTTTCAGAATTTTTCCCTGGGCTATTATTCCACCACGCAAAAAGACCCCTTTAATGAAAAAACCCACCGGGAACTGGCCGCCAGGGCACTGGAGTCATGCAGGCTTTTTGTCAGGGACTGCCTTGGGGGGAAAAAAACCCGCGGCCTTTACATATTCGGGCAGGTGGGGTCCGGCAAAACCCATCTGGCCTGCAGCATAGCCAACGAGCTGATTGACGGCGGGCTCGACGTACTATTTGTGGTGGTCCCGGACTATCTTGAAGAAATAAGGCACTCGTGGGGGCAAGGCGCCGGAAACGAAAAAGAAATACTGGACAGGGCCAGGTGGGTGAATGTGCTTATTATGGATGACCTGGGAGCGCACAACTACTCGGAGTGGACCAAGGGGAAAATATACGCCATACTGAACCACAGGATCAACAACGGCCTTCCCACAGTAATCACCTCCAACCTGGAATACCTTGAAATAGGCAACTACCTGGATTACAGAATCAGCTCCAGAATAACCGAACTCTGCAAACCTGTTTTGCTGCTGGTGGACAAAAATGAAGACATCCGCCTCCAAAAGCTGCTGGAGGAGAATACCTGAAACGGCATAAAGGATTAACTTTCCTCCCCCCGTACACTTGACTTTTACATATCCGTTTGTTACAATAACTTTTGCATGATAGCAAGGGGGTTACTTTGAACAGCTGTAAGCCCCGCAAATAAAGGTTACATGGTGGATGTAGCTCAGATGGTTAGAGTACCAGATTGTGGCTCTGGGGGTCGTGGGTTCGAATCCCATCATCCACCCCAATTATTATACTGGGGCGTAGCCAAGCGGTAAGGCACCGGTCTTTGGAATCGGCATTCGTTGGTTCGAATCCAGCCGCCCCAGCCACCAATACCAAAACGGGGCGCGGCTTATTCGAGCCATTAGCTCAGTTGGTAGAGCACCTGACTTTTAATCAGGGTGTCGCTGGTTCGAGTCCAGCATGGCTCACCACAGACAGTGTCCAATCCGGGCACTGTTTTTTAATCATTCGGTTGCCGATTATTTTGGGAGATCATTCCCGCCCGGCGCACTTGATATATCACTTGAAAAATGTTAAATTTGTAATTACATTACACACACCATGCGGGCGTGGCGGAACGGCAGACGCGCCGGACTTAGGATCCGGTGGGGCAACCCGTGGAGGTTCAAGTCCTCTCGCCCGCACCAAAATAAATACATACAGTGGTTTTGCTTCCACCCTTTTTTACATGCAAATCCAATGCGTATATTTTAACCCCACCAGATTTCCCCTTTTACTGCTTTTGTCAGCAAATAATATAGCAGCGAATGGGGTTTATTATATTATGGCGTATTATGGCGAAAGATGAGGTTTTACCCATATCGCTTGACATGCGGAAAATTATCCGTATAATTATACCCAGGAGGTGACAAAGATGGATATTGATATTGAATCATTGGTAAGCACCACAAGCATTTCCAAATCATTTGGCAAATACCTTGCCGAATCCAAAAACAAGCCTGTTTTTATTATTAAAAACAATGAAGTGGAAAGCGTTTTGCTTGACATCAACACATATAAAAAACTGGTGGAAGCCTACGAGCTGGTACAGGATACTATATTGGCGAGGGAAGTCTTTGAACAACCTACAAATAATCCTGATGACAAAGATGTATTTGATATAATCCGGGAAGTCGAGGCTGAAGGCAATGCAAGTAAAGCCTAAAAACGCCAACCGTTTCAGGCATGAATTTCAATTATTGGAACGCCAGGACAGGGATCGGGTTTTTGAGACATTAAAGACTCTTGCCGAAACGCCCGTTCCCCCCAACGCCATTTGCCTGGAGAAAAACTACTACCGGCTTAAAACGGGAAACATCAGGATTATATACCAGCTGATTAAGGAAGATGATTTAATCCTTGTCGGGGCGATACTTAAACGGAATGAAAAAACATACAAGGATTGGAAGCGGTATTTTAAATAATATGTACGCTGGACAGTGAACCTTGATAGCCTTTTTAAACCAGCTCTCTGTGTATTCTTGTGCCAATGTAGCCCTTGTCCTGCATGGCTTGGATTTCTTCCCGGCACCGCAGCGGATTGGCATCTTTAAGGTACTTCCTGACAGTATTCCTGGATACGCCCAGCAATCCGGGCTATTTTCCTTATGCTGACCCCCTGGGTATGCAGTGCTTTGATGCGTTGCCATTTGTACATACTTACCACCTCTTTTGCATCCCTCCTCTTTAGCCCCCTAACAAGATTGGACAGATAGTCTTAATCTGATATGCTGTAAATGGGGGGACGAACAATGAAGACGGAAACACTATTCAAAAGAATTCAAAACCCAGGTGGTCAAGGAGGTTGTAGAGGTTGGAAATGCTTCCATTGTTGCTCGCAAGCACGACATATCCGGGAGTATGGTCAGTAGATGGGTGCGCGAGCAGCGTGGTTCGAAGAATCCTCTTAGCATGACCAACATCAAGGCACAAAAAAGTTCTAACGAGTCTGGGGCACTTTCGGCAGAGAACTATAAGCTAAAAAAAATCATTGGTGAAAAGGAACTGGAGATTGAAATTCTCAGGGATTTATTAAAAAAAACCGACCCAGCATTCAGGACAAAGTAGAATGCGCCACCCGGTGGATTTCACTGGGATATGAGGCCCGGCTGGTGCTAAGGATCGTCTGTCTGTCCAGTTCCACCTACTACCACCGGCTCAAGGCCATGGGCAGGGAATGTAAGCACTCAGGAGGACGACCGGTTTCATGTCATACTACCACAACTGAGGGCACGGTGATCCCTAACGGGCAGGTCAAAGAATGGCTCTGCAAGTTGATTAACGACGAGGGTGAGGCCTACGGTTACAAAAAGCATACAGCAGCCCTGCATCGCAACCACCGTTTGGTCATTAATCACAAAAAGGTCTACCGGCTGTGCAAGGAACTGAGTATGAGTATTTCCGGCCGCCCTTCCTTCACACAACATGGTCTTCAAACAAATTTATAAACTTTTGGGCCAGTCCCGGATCGAACTGTGTACCGGCGCATCTTTTTATTTCCAAGAGGGCATCCTTCCTGGACATGGCCTTTCTGTACGGGCGGTCGCTGGTCATGGCGTCGTATGCGTCAACAATGGCCAAAATACGGCATTCCAAAGGAATTTCCTCCTCAGCCAACCCAATGGGATACCCCTTGCCATTCCACCACTCATGGTGTTTCAGTATCCAATCCGCAATGGGCACCAGATCCGGAGATGACTGGGCAATATTATGGCCGATTTCACAATGCTTTCTCATTTCTTCCATCTCCCCGGAGGTAAGCGGTCCCGGCTTGAAGAGTATCCTGTCCGGCAGGCCCACCTTTCCTATGTCATGAAACTGAGCAAAAAGAACCAAATCCGCCTCCCTGTCTTCTGTCGGGAATACAGCCCTGGCCAGTCCGGTTAAAAGGCCCTGAAGCCTGTCCGCATGCCCCTCGGTAATATAGTCCCGTGCCTTGAGAGTGCTCATCAGCGTGTGGACGATGGCGCTTCGGGCACTCTGGCCCCGGTGCAGCTTTTCCCTGTACATATTGTTGTCTGCCGCTCTGAACACCTCTTCCAGTTTCTGAAATTCTCCCTTCATCAGGGACGATCCCATTGATATGCTCAGGGGAAGATCCGGGTTGCCGGCGTTATATTTAACCACTGCATTCCTGATCCTACAGCATATGTTTTTCAGTGTGACATTATCAATATTCGGAAGTATAGCGCCCAACTCATCTCCACCAATCCTGGCAATTACATCATCCCCCCGCAGGGAATCCCTGAAAATATCCGCCATGGCGACCAGCATCCCGTCGCCTGAATCGTGTCCAACAGTGTCGTTAACCAGTTTAAGACCGTCTATATCACAAACGATAATGCCCACCGGCGCATACTCGGGCCTGTCGAAATACTTTATTTTTTCTTCAAAATACAGCCGGTTGTACAGCCCCGTGAGAGGATCATTAAAAGCCATGTCCCTGAAGGCCTCATTTGCCTTTTTCATATTCGTGAATGACTGGCTGAGCTCATTGGACATGGATCTAAAACTCTTTACCAGGGCATCCAATTCCAGAACAGACCTGTCTGTCACCCCCACTGTCCCCCGCCCGGCCTGCATATCGCTGTTTTCCCCTACAGGTTCAATATACTTTGAAAGGGGGCCCAACAGTTTTCTGCCGGCATATTCCGCCGCCGGCATTGTTAAAAGCGTTATTATCAATAGTACAGCCAGATTTCTGATATAAAAACCATAAAGATAATCAATATACGGCGCAACCGGCTCCTCAAGAACAACCTTCCAGGGGAAGGTTTCAGCGATAGTGTTTTCATGGTATATAAAGGAGTCTTTCCATTGTTCAAAAACGGGCTTGCCTGCACCGGCCGGAATACCGGAAATCATATCAGCCAGCCGGCCGGTTTCTTTTTTGTGCTCGAATTGCTGTAAAGGCGCTAAATCGGAACTGGTGCTGGCAATTATTTTATTCTCCTGGTCCACTACAGTGATACCGCTGTTACCGCCGGCGGACAACATCCGGAGATAATTCCCCATTTCTGTTAAATCAAGGGTTCCGCAAGCGAATCCCTGAAATCTGCCCCCATTTACCACCGGTACACTGACGGCAATAACGGCACCCGGCCCAACCTCCCGGTCCTCAAATACATTGGAAACAACCGGCTCCAAAGTAGACTTCAGATCATTAAAGTAACGCCTGCCGGAAAAATTGAGGCCCACAGTTTTTTTGCCGCTCCCGCTGGTCAATGGGAAAGAGGCTGTAGCCGTGCCTTCCCTGTTGGCCACATACATATTGTAAAAACCGGGATTGCTCACTGTAAGCAGTTCCGTACTCTTCTGCAGCAGCCAGTTCGGATTGGTTCCATACACAGATGCCACCCGGGCCAGAGAGGTTACTGCCTGGAGGTGTTGCTGCCGCCATAGCTGCAGGCTTTCGGCTATGCGTGATGAATTATCTTCAAGCCGCGACTCCGTATCAGCCACCAGCCTGTGAAACTCCTGCCGCCCGCTAATTACCACCACTATCAGTACAGGCAGAATAATAGAAATTATGCCAAGAATGTATATTATATTGCCAAACCTCACCACACTGCTGTTTTTTCCATCTACTGCCACCGGTTCGCCGGACAAACCAAAATAGATTAACATATTGGCAACTAGACCATTAACAATCCCGTTTAGTCCATACTTCAGCGCCATTAACAAAGATACCGGTGAGTCCGCATTTAAAAATTTAAAGTAAAAAACAAACACCATGGGCAGACCTACCAGAGTCCAGAACAAGCCATCAGATACACATAACCTGATCTTTTTACTGCTATGCAACAGCGTACCGACAACAACAGCTTCAGATAAAGATAAAATCATTCCCAGAAAGGATTCCCCAACCAACCACGCACAACTTCCCGCCAGCAAGGCGGCAACCAAACCAAACACTGTTCCAAATATATAGACCGAAACTAAAACAGCAATACTACCAAATAAAAAATCAACCCCATAAAAAAGGGGTATGCGTAAGTAATTGCCGACCAGGCCTAAGATTGCCAGACCAAGAAATAAAACAACTTTTTTACCGCTGCATTTATCTTTAATTATGCTCATTTTATTCTCCCGGCATCACTTATGTAGTTATTTACTCCAACTTATGTATACATACAACGTTTTCATTGTAGCACAAAAAAAGCATGAATTATGTCGAAAAACAAGAGGCGCAGAAAAACAATGTATTTTTTTTAAGCCGGGCATATGAACATCATCCTGATAAGGTATAACAACTACCGGCGCCATCCCGCCCTGTGACGCAATTTGCGATCCTTACCACTTGGGGTATTAAAAATTGTTATTATTAATATATTGATAGCATACAGGTACATTACAGGGGGAATTCACCTTGCTGTCTCCAAGCCTGGAGGATTATCTTGAAGAGATTTTTCGCATAGAACAGAGCGGAGAAACCATACGGGTAACAGACATAGCCGCCTGCCTCGGGGTAAGCCTGCCGTCGGTGACAAGCGCCCTGAAAAAGCTGGCTGAAAACAACTACATCATATACCGGCCGTATAAGGAAATACTTCTCACGGAAAAAGGCCGGGCCCTGGGCAGTTTTTTGGTGGAAAGGAATATGATTATACGCAATTTCCTGCAGCTTATAGGCTCGGAATGCGATATAGCGGCAGAGGCCGAGGCCATGGAGCATTATCTTTCCCTTCCCACACTGGCAGCCATCACGGGTTTTGTCAGGTTTGCCGAACTGCACCCGGCCTGGCTTGAGGAATACAAAACGTACCGCCGGGCAAAAAACGTCCTTAATATAAACATTAAAAAAACTGATTAAAAGATATGAGCCACTATAAAACCGTTAAGGAATATCCCTCCGGGGATAGTTTTATTTTTGATAAAGTCTTTTTTTACTGGCATTCGACAGGGAAGTTTTTTTATAATAGATGCCGGGTGGTAATATATGCCTATTGAAACATTTATTTCCGTAAGCACATCCGACAAGCTGGGGCTTGTAAAATCGATTAAAGCCCTTGAAAAGATTCTTCCCGGTCCGGATAAGGATATTACATATCTGTGCATAGGTTCTGACTTAAGCACCGGTGACTGTTTTGGGCCACTTACCGGAACCCTTCTGAAAAACCTGGGCATAAAAAATGTGGTTGGCTCACTGGACGATACCGTGCATGCGGCAAATCTGGAAGAAAAGCTGCTGCAAATCCCCGGGGACAGCTATATCGTGGCTATTGACTCAATGATGGGTAATTTTAGGGACATCGGCAATTTAATCTTTATAAGAGGCCCCATCAGGCCGGGGGCGGCGCTGAACAAGGGATTGCCCCCGGTGGGTGACGTATCTGTGGTTTTAAATGTGGCCTCCAACAGCCTTGCCAACTTTTTAACCCTGGGTTGTGTAAGCCTGAACAGGGTCTGGACCGGCTCAAACCTCCTGTACAGGGCCATATGCGTATTCAACCACAGGAGAAACAGCATTAAAAGCCGCCCTCCGGGCGGTGCCGCTGTTCCAGCGGCAGGAATCCAGAATTCAGAATTCAGAATCCCATGCCGAAAATTCAGCTCAATTGGAAATGAAAATTGAACCACAGCGGCCACAAAGGCCACTTGGAAATAGCTACAAGAAATGCTCACACCTTCTGGATTCTGCCCTGAAAATAACTTATTCTGAAATGCTTATACTGTCGGGAGCCAGGAGCCAGAAGCCAGGAGCCGGAAGGGTCCGGGCATTCCTTTCGGGGGACCCTTAAGCGACATGCATCCG
>JBMOPF010000004.1:0-15715 GCA_049325075.1 Bacillota bacterium
CGGCGGACTTGGACGCCTTGTGTGGATGCCCAAGGCACTGAAGGAAGAGCTTCGCCCGCTGCTGGAGGAAGCTGCTGAGAACGCAGGCCTGGGCAAGGACTTTGTTGACAAGATCGCCGATGAGTCAGTTGGAACCGGCGGCGATGAAATAATGGGCTTCCTGGAAGAAAAGGGACACCCCGCTCTCACCATGGACCCGCTGCTATAAAGGAAAGGGGACACACCTGCTGAAGTTTTGGCATTCCTTTATAGACAGGAATGTCCCCGATCGGGATAATTGGGACACACCTCCCTAGTATGACTGGCTTTGATGTTGTAGGGGCATCTGTTATCTGGACAGATGCCCCTATTTACTCATATAAAATTATGTTACAATAGTTCATATATATTCCGATGGTGTGAGGGGCAATGAGCGATAACCACCTGTCAGAAATGAATAATATTATTTTGAACAGCATAACAGACGGTGTATTCACTGTTGACCGGGACTGGCGAATTACTTCCTTCAATAATGCAGCTGAACAGATAACCGGCATTTCCAGGGCATGGGCCATAGGGCGCTATTGCTGGGAGGTATTTAAGGCCAACATATGTCAAACAAATTGCTCCCTCCGGCAGACACTGGAAACAGGAAACCCGGTGATAAACAAGGCCGTAACTATAGTTAACGCATCCGGCAAAAAGATTCCCATAAGTATCTGCACCGGAATACTAAGGGATGAAAGCCAGAAGGTGATTGGGGGGGTAGAAACCTTTCGTGACCTTAGCCTGGTGGAAGAGCTGCGCAAAGAGCTTAAAGGACGACACACCTTCTCAGACATCATCAGCAAAAATCACGAAATGCAAAATATATTTCAAATACTGCCCGATATTGCCGAAAGCGACAGCACAGTGCTTATTGAGGGACCCACCGGGTCCGGCAAGGAGCTTTTAGCCAGGGCCATACATAATCTAAGCCTGCGAAAGAATAACACCATGGTGGCGGTAAACTGTGCGGCACTTCCGGACACACTCCTTGAATCAGAGCTGTTCGGCTACATGGCCGGCGCCTTCACCGATGCCAGAAGGAACAAGCAGGGACGTTTTGCGCGCGCTGAAGGAGGGACTATTCTTCTTGACGAGATAGGCGACATATCCCCGGCGCTACAGGTAAAACTGCTGCGCGTGCTGCAGGAAAAAGAATACGAGCCCCTGGGTGCAACCTCCCCCGTCAAATGTAATGTCAGGGTGCTGGCGGCCACCAATAAAATTCTTACAGAGCTGGTCGAACAGGGTCTTTTCAGAAATGACCTGTACTATCGAATAAATATTATCAAACTCTCTTTACCCCCTTTGAATAGCCGAAAAGAGGATGTTCCGCTTCTGGTGGACAATTTTATCAACCGATTTAACAAACTAAAGGGTAGAGAAGTTGAAGGCATTTCCGAAGAAGCACTGGAAGTCTTAATGAGGCACGACTTTCCCGGAAATATCAGGGAACTTGAGAATATAATTGAGCATGCCTTTGTACTCTGTAAAGAAGGGTTGATACTTAACCGGCATTTGCCGGCTTATCTTAACACAAAGACTGATTCAAAATATGTTTTTAACAGCAAACTTACACTGCCTGAAATGGAAGCAAAAATAATTAAAGAGACACTGGAAAGAAACAACTGGAAGAAGGACTCCACAGCCAGGGAACTGGGCATCGACAAATCAACACTCTGGAGGAAAATAAAGAAACTGAAGGAGTCCGGTGTTATCGGCACCTGAAATTTCAATTAACTGATTACTATTTCCCTGCCGACTTTTACCTCTACATATTTATCTCCAAAACTATCTCTAAATTGTTTAATGGTCCAGTCACAGCTGTCATGGGGTGCATCTGACACTGAACTTAAATTTTATTTGTCCGGCGCCATATTCCAAGTCTTTCGGCTTCCTTTATCAAATTTTCCCGGAAATCAGGGTGCGCCAGGCCAATCAGCCCTTCGGCCCGCTGCCAGCTTGTTTTTCCTTTCAAATTATATTTTCCGTATTCAGTCACTATGTAATGCGCCACCGTCCGGGGATCTGTAACAATGGCGCCACTGGCCAGGGTGGGGACAATACGGGACTTTAACCTGCCGTCCTTACCCCGGTAGCAGGAAGGCAAACATACAAAGGATTTACCCCCCTTTGATTCGTAAGCCGCCATAACAAAATCCAGCTGCCCACCCGTCCCGCTTACCTGGCGTGTCCCGGCAGATTCAGAGCATACCTGCCCGTACAGATCCACCTCCACGGCATTGTTGATGGTCACCAGCCGGTCGTTCAGCCCCGCAACCGAAGGTTTATTGGTATAATCCACCGGATAGATTGCGCAAAGAGGGTTGTCATTGATAAACTCATAGAGTTTTTTGCTCCCCATTGCAAATGAATACACAATTTTACCCGGGTCTATGTTTTTACGCCTTCCGTTAAGCCTTCCGGATATGCACATGTCAACATAGGGATCGGACAGCATTTCGGTATGGCAGCCCAGGTCTTTTAAATCGGATTCGGCAATCATCTGCCCCACTGCATTTGCCAGGGCGCCAATGCCCAGCTGAATGCAGCTGCCGTCTTCAATCTCCTGAACGATGATGCTTGCAACCTGCCTGTCGGTATCGGTCGGGGCTGGTGGTATAAGTTCGGGAAGGTCATGGCCTGAGCCTTCCACTATATAATCCACCTCGGAAATGTGAATGGCCTCACCATAGCCTCCCAGGCAGCGGGGCTGTTTTTCATTAACCTCCACCACAGTTGTGCTTGCCCTATCACATACAGCCCTGCTGTGAGAGTTTTGTGGTCCGAAATTAAAAAAGCCATGCCGGTCCATAGGGGCCACCTGGTGCATTACCACATCAATGGGCTCAATCTCATCCCGTATATAACGGGGCAGGTCGGAATAGCGCATTGGAGAATAATAAACCGGCTGTCCCCGGTCGGCTGCTCTGCGGTCTCTGGCTGAAAAATGCCAGGAATTCCATATGAATGACTTGCCCTCCGGGTCAGCCTCCAGAATTGCCGAAGGGTAGGCCCCCATCAAAGTCCATATCTTGACATCTGATAATTCATTTTTTCGCCTAGCCAGAGCCTCATCAAGTATGACCGCCTGGCCGCAAAACTGCCCGAAGTCAACCCAGTCCCCGGTTTTAACAACCTTTGCCGCCCTATCGGCGCTAACCAGCTTACGCCTGTACTCTTCACGATACAAAAATCCAGCCTCCTGTAGTATATTAACCAGCCAAAGAACTCCTGATATTTTAACAGATAAAATATTTAATAAACAACATATTTCGATAAATATCTTTCAATCTAATACCTTCCTTTTAAATCAGCCTGTATTCATTTACTTTCATCAGAACAATAAAAATAGCCATGAGTGTGTATTCTCATGGCTAATAAACAAATTGGAATTCGAATCATAACGATAAATATGATCCCTTAATCACTCTTTGAAGGAGATAAATTTTTAAGGGCCAACACCCAGACAAGTGCGGCGCGCTTCAGATACCCTGGAGGGCTAAGTACAGATCTTTTTATGCGTTTATCATTCAAGCATTTCTCGCTGTGATAGTCTGTGGTGTTGAACTTATAATAGGAGCTAATCCGTTCCTCATCTCTCATTTATATCACTCCTTGGAATTTTGGTACTGGACGTCCTGCCTAAACCTATATTATCATTATATTGAAATTGGTGCATGCGATAGTTTGAATGGACTTAATCGATTTTTTTGATAATTGGAGTGATAATCATTGGAGATCCGGCAGCTTAAAACATTTGTTGCTGTAGCCACGAACGGCAGCTTTACCAGGGCCGCGGAAACACTGGACTATGCCCAGTCCAGCGTTACAGCCCAGGTGCAGTCCCTGGAGGCTGAGCTGAGCACCAGGCTATTTGAACGGCTGGGAAGAAAGGTGGTTCTTACCGAAGACGGTGAAAAGCTTTTAAAATATGCCGACAGGATACTTAAGCTGACAGCCGAGGCCAGGGAGGTTATTAAAGGGGCATCGGTCCCAAGGGGAACCCTATGCATTGGGGCGCCGGAGTCGCTCTGCGTATACCGCCTGCCGGAGCTTCTTCAAAAGTACAGGAAAACCTACCCCCAGGTGGAGATCATCTTAAGGAGCGGGTCCTGCCAGGACTTTATCCGCTGGCTAAAGGAAGGCAGTATGGATGTGGCCTTCTTCCTGCAGAGGGAGACGGAAATACCCGAGCTGGTTCTTAAAAATTTGGTGCCCGAGCCCCTTGTGATACTGGCGTGGCCCGGCCATCCCCTCACAAAAAAAGAAAGTATAACTCCCCTTGATATGGATGGGGAAAACCTTATTCAGACTGAAAACGGCTGCAGCTACCGGTCGGCCCTGGAGGATATGCTTAAAGAGGCAGGAGTCCGCCCGGCCTCGGTAACAGAGTTTGGCAGTATGGAGGCTATAAAAAAGTCTGTTATGGCCGGCCTGGGTATAGCGCTCCTCCCCCTGATAGCCGTAGAGGCAGAGCTCTCAGCCGGACTGCTGAAGGAACTCAGGTGGTCAGGACCCGGGTTTAACATGGTTACGCAGTTATCTTTCCATAAGGACAAGTGGATATCCCCCGCTCTAAACGAGTTTATAAAAATGACAGGGGAAATGATAGAAAAACGCCCTGAGGGCGTTGCCGCTGTGAGCGGCATTGTTAGCATTATCTAGGGTCCGGAATTGGGAAATGGGAATCCCCAATTCCTAATTCCTACCCTCATCCCCCGCCCATTGGCGAGAATATCTGAACCTCATCCCCGTCTTGCAGCTTTGTGCGAAATCCCTTTAATTTTGAGGTACTTATACCATTAACAAAAATGAGGGAATTTGCAAAAGTCTTACGGGGAACATCTTTGTGTAAGGCCGTTAACCTGTCAATTAATTCGTTGACACTGGCTGCCTCCACCTGCACTCCTCCCCGCTTGACCAATAGACGGGTGGGACCAAAGTATTTTACTGTAACCACATCTATTTCCTCCCGGGAATGCCCAGCTTTCGCAAGGTATTACCACCGGGAATTCCATTGCTATCCCAGCCCCGGACGCTGTAGTAATCCTTTTTGAGCTTTTCTAAGGGCACCACAGTCCCGGGGTCGTAAGGATCCTGGGGCTCCCTTGTAAGCCTCTCAGGAAGGCTGTCAAGTTCAGCAGTCACACCCCTTTGGACATTAAGCATCCTTTCCAGGTTAAAGCCCCTCTCTCCAATTGTTTTAAACTTCATAAGATCAATCTTCATGCCGGTAACAAGCGAAACGGCCCTGGAATGAGGTATGGGCGGCAGGTATACCGGAACAGGGCTTTTTCTGAGGAGGTTTACTATATGAAGTATGGGCCCGTAATATGTAAAGGACCTGTTGACGATTCCGGTCAGAAGGCTGTTAGGCCTTTTGAGCAAAACCGGAAGAAGAAAATTGTAAAGGGAGAAGAGGCAAATGCCTGAAGCAGATGTGGCCTCCATGAGGTTTTGAAACAGTACATTAAGCTCGGCCTTGGACATTGTGGTATAGGGATCTATAGCAAGGCCAAGCCCTTCCAGAAGCACGGTGTAGCCTGCGTTCAGGTGACAGCCTCCGCGATTGGACACAGCATATCCAAGCCCCTGCCCCACAGCCCTTCGGGGCTCGTAGGCTGAAAGCTCCATCCCCTTGGAATGCATAGCGAATTCCTTGCCGCCGTATTTTCCGGATAAATACCTGCTGCCCTGCGCCAGTTCATTGCCGATGCCGCGGCGGTAGGCAATATCTTCAAAAACCTCTTTCAGATTATCAGTTTTCCCGAACTCCAGCCCATTCTTCCACAGTCCCTTTTCATTCAGCTCCATCGCAAAGGCAATTGTTCCCCCGGCGCTGATAGTATCTATGCCAAGCTCATCAAGAAGGTAGTTCCACTCAAATATCCGCTCAAGGTTATTGTTTTCAATATTTGATCCCAGCAGCACCAGTGTCTCAAGCTCAGGCCCCTTTACGTTCCTGCCGTGTACATTAACCCGCCTCCCGCACTGTATCGGGCAGGTAGTGCACCCACGGTTTTTTATAAGGTGCTTTTCCGCCAGGGTTTCTCCGGAAATCATTTCAAAATCTCTGTAATAGCCGTATTTGAAATTGCGGGTGGCCAGTATTTTCCGGACATTCATCATGCTGACCAGCGCGGCGGTGCCCAGCCTGGGAAGCTGCTCCCCGGTAATAGGATGGGACCTCAGCGCAGCGGACCATGCTTTGAACAGCTTTTTGGCGGCCTTTTCCTTAGCAATGCCGGGGCGCTTTGAGCCCCTTGCCACTACGGCCTTTAAATTCTTCGATCCCATCACTGCGCCGATACCGGCCCGGCCGGCCGTTCTTTCATTGCTGAATACACCGGCATACTTTACAAGGTTTTCCCCTGCCGGCCCAATCACTATTTTCCCGCTTTTTTCTCCGAGGGCCTCCTGTGTTTCCGAGGTGGTTTTGCCCCACAGCTCTCCGGCATCATGAAACTCTACCCGGTCCTCGTTGATATCTATCCATACCGGGTCCGGTGATTTCCCTGTAACAACCAGGGCGTCATAGCCGGCCCTTTTAAGATAAAGCCCGAAGTCCCCCCCGCAGTTGGAAGAAGCTATAATTCTTGTCAGGGGAGAAAGAGTGGATATATTAAACCGGCTCGACATGGGGGCGCCTGTTCCGGTAAGAGGTCCGGTGGAAACCACCAGTAAATTATCAGGTGAAAAGGGCTCCACCTGGGGTGTGAGATTGTCTGATAATATTTTTGCAGCCATTATTTTTCCGCCAAGATACATTTCCCTGTCCCGGTCCGTCCAGGGATATTCACTTACCTCCCTGTTTGACAGGTTTATTTTTAACACTTTCCCCATATAGCCGCCGTAATTGGTAGCCAAATTAAACACCCTTTCAAGCTTATTCTGCAATTCTTATATGGTCGGAGGAGCCGGAGATGCATTCCCGATTGGTCGGAGGGGCCGAGATGCATTCCCGGAGGGTCGGAGGATTTGAGATGCATTTCCGGATGGTCGGAGAGAATCTAGGTGTATTACTTGTGGATCTCCGACATCAGTTATTACGCTTGAGCACCTCCGACCGGAGGTTCTACCCCTTAGCTCCTCCGACCAATAGGTATTACTTTTTAGCCCCTCCGACCGCAGGTACTACCCTTCAGCATTAATACGCTTTCTTTAAGATATCAATAACATCATCAAAACCTATATCTTTTTGGTTCATTACAACCGCGCCGTCGTTAATGGCAGTCTTTGCTATCCTGTCAAAGTCCGCCTCTTTAACGCCCACCTCCCTGAGTCGAATGGGAAGTCCGCACTTTTCATTTAGCTTTCTAATTAAATCCCGCACCACAGCCACAGACTTAACCGGCCTCTGTTCCTTTGGAGTGGAGGCATACACCTCAGGACCGGCCAGTGGCAGGAGCAAGTCGGCATAGTAGTCGGGAACCTTATCAAGATTGTATTCCATTCCGTAAGGAAGCAAAATGGTCATGGCGTCCCCATGGGCCACATGGGAAACCCCTCCGCAGGCGTGCCCCACTGCGTGAACAATACCCACCATTGAATTTGAAAAGGCGGCGCCGGCCAATAGAGAGGCATTGGCCATGGCCAGGCGGGACTCTTCATCTTTCCCGCTGTCAACCGCCCTGGGAAGGTACTCCCGGATAAGATTTATGGCTGCAAAGGCATAGGCGTCACTGAGCGGGTTTTTCTGTATGCCGGTATAGGCCTCAACCGCGTGAGAAAGGGCATCCATACCCGTGGAGGCAGTGGCCCTGGGCGGCAGCGACCGGGTCATTCTGGGATCCAGTATAGCTACGTCCGGAAGAAGGTTATACGAAACAAACTCCATTTTCACATTGCGGTCGGGGTCGGCAATAACCGCCACCAGGGTAACCTCAGACCCTGTCCCGGCAGTGGTGGGGACAACTATAAAGGGCATTGAGCGGCGTTTATTCAGTACCTCGGCCCCGGCATATTTCATTAAATCATCGGCGTTCTCAGTTATAACCACGCTCACGCCCTTGGCGGTGTCAATAACCGACCCGCCGCCTATGGCGATGATGGAGTCGCATTTTTTCTCCCGGTATACCCTGGAGGCCTCGTTTACCACATGGATGGAAGAATCTATGGGAATGTTGTCATAAAGAGCGCCGACAACTATATCGGATCCCTTCAGGGCATCAAGCACAACCTTAACCAGGCCTATTTCCACCAAAATGTCATTGGTTAGAATTATAGGCCTCTTGGCCCCGAGGCTTTTTAGCTCGTGGGGGATATTGTCCAGGGCAAATTTGCCGGAAAGAATCTTTACGGAATTGAGAAATTCATAATAGGATGGGATCATTAGTCTATCTTCCTTTCCCATAAATTTTAAACACCAGTAAGGGTTTTAAGGTAAATGCGCAGGGTACTTCTGTGTTTTTGGGGAAGTTTTTTTATAATCCTCCGGGCTATGAAGGCCGGGAAAAGGTAGGTTTCAACCATGTACAGGCAGCGGGTCAGGGGCATTCCATAGGCTATAATATCCCCCTTCATGGAAAAGCGGTGCTCCGCAAAGGCCCTGTCTATTCCGCTCAGTCCCAGCAAAACGGGGAGGGCAGAGTCTATGTTTTTGAAATAAACGGCCAAATCTGCATCGGTCTCCTTAGACCCCAGGTAAACGAATTTACCCTTTTTCTTGCCCATAACCAGGCATGGCCCGGAGGGCAGGATTTTCATCATCATGGTAAAGGAATCCGGCCACCCGTCGATTTCCTCCTTTACTTTTGGGTCCAGGGCGGCAGAGGCCTGAAAGCCCCTTCCCAAAAACCAGAATAAAAACCGGGCCAGCATTATTTTTGCTCTCTTTTTCCCCGGCACGATGTCCTCATACTTTTTATCCCCCAACTATAATCACCTCCATTAACTGTTTAGGATATATCTGAAATATAATTAAGTCCAAGGTTTAAATAATTATATCCCCTCGTTATCAAACAATGCCTGGCGGGCCCACCGGAAATGGTCCTCCACCAGCCGGCGGCACTCCTTGTCTTTTCCTTCCTCCAGGGATTTCACTATTCTGGCGTGGTCCCTTGCGCACTTATTCCTTGTATCACCTATCCCGAACAGGATAACGGCATATCGCTCCAGCATAACCCACATGGTGGAGGCTATGCCCATCAGCACAGGGCTCTTGCTGGCCCGGTTAAGGGTCAGGTGAAACTCCTTGTCCAGGGCTGTAAAACTTTCCCCGGTTTTCACCGCGTTATCCATACGGTCTACAAGGTCATTCAGCAATCTCAGCTCCTCCTGGGTTCTCCTCCGGGCTGCCAGCTCGGCCATAACCCCTTCTATAACCGTAGCGGCATTATAGGCATCGGTCAGGGATTCCACATCCAGGCCGTCCTCAAACATAAAGCGAAAAACAACTGTCTCCAGCCCAAAGCTGTTATCGTCCGCAGTTACAAATATTCCTTCTCCCACTCTCTTCTCAATAACTCTCATAAATTCAAGCACCCGCAGAGCCTCCCGCAGGGTGCTCCGGTTAACTCCCAGAAGGTCGGCCATTTCCCTCTCGCCGGGCAGCCGGTCCCCCATAACATACTTACCCTTTGAAATGAGCTCCAGTATCTGGTTGGCTATATCCTCATAAAGTGATCGTTTCCTAAGCTGCTTAAAATAGCTGTTCAATTCACGAAATCCTCCATTTTTTTCGACAGTTCCCATTGTCCAATGGTTGGACCAATATATAATCATTTTACATTACGGATTGGCAATATACAACAGTAATCTTTAAACGCCATGCGGGCGTTGCCTCGGAATACTTAACTGATTTTTAATTTTAAAAAAAAGTGAGCATCACTCACTACTTAAAAAAGTAGTTTTGCGACACTCATTTCTATCTCCTGTTTAATTTGTTTTAATAATATCTATACCCCGGGACTTTATCTCCTCTAAAAAGCTGTCCAGTGGAACACCTTCTTCCGGGGCTATAACGCCCCTGGCAGCTATTTTTCCCCTGCCCATTAAAAGCGTTCCAATTGAAAGCGGCAGTCCAGTCAGGTCTTCCATTTTGGCGCAGGCCTCATATGTAACACTGGTTTCCTTTCCGCCTGTCCGGCCGCTTACGGTAACCTTTATGGCAGACCTTGTTTCCTGGTTGCGAAGGAAGGGGCTGGCCGCGGGTAAAAGGGGCTTTAAAAGCGAGCCTACTATTTGCTTGCCCTCCCGGCCGGAGCTTACCCCAATGTGTCCCAGCAAAAGGGCCAGCTCATTGATTAGATGGTCGGTTAGTCCTCCCTTTAAACTTACTTTTTTAAGATTGGGGTATTTTTTCGGCAGAGTGACCGGCTCCGGGTGGCCTACGTGGAACATGCTGCAGCGGCCAAGCTCATTAAATTCAACCTCTTCCCGCTCAGAGCCGGCCGGTATGTCTGTCATGGCGCCGCCGGCAAAGGTTGGTATGTTGCCGCTGAATATGTGCAGTGTGTGAAGAATCACGGCAAGGCCGGAGTCCCCCACAGGGCTGCCTGCCCAGCATATTGAAACCTCTTCCGCCTCGTCCATTTCACCTATTCCCTTAACCGCCAGCAGATTGCTGAGCCCCGGTGTCCAGCCCATGCCGGTAAGGACCGTAACATTTTTTTCCAATGCTTTTTCCTTTAACAGGTATATATCCTGTACTGCGTCGTAATCATCGCATATGTCCACCAGGTTGATCCCCGCGTCAATAAGTATTTCAGCCACTGCCTTGCCGTACAGGTAGTATGGCCCCACGGCGCTGGCCACCACATCACAGCCCTTTACAGCCTCAAGCACAGTATCGGGCAATCCTGCGTCTATATAAGCCGCCCGAACCTTTTCCGAGCCAATTTGCAGATTTAGCTCTCCTGCAAGCCTCCGGGCTGCCCCCAGGTTTATGTCCCCTATTACCACAGACTCTACATCTTTCTGAAAAGCAATATCCTTTGCCGCCCTGCTTCCCATTCCTCCTGCCCCGCCCAATACCGCCACCTTCATAATATCACTCCTCAAATTTGATTAATCGGTCGGTCAACCGACTGATTAATCAAATTATACAACTATCCCCTCATTATGATCAATAACTATAAAAAACAGAGTTTTTACATTTTCCGATAAAAAAACGGGCCTGCGGCCCGATAGATTATTAACAAGTTCTGAATTATTAGCCTACTATGGGGTAACTTACGGGCAGGCCTGGAATACCAACCCCATTGCCAACTGGTGCTCCGGCTATAACCGGCTTTAAGACTTGAAGGCAACGGCCTGCCGACCACCCTCGAAAGTCGCGTCCTGCTCCTCTCGGGTTCCCGTCTGCATCCGGCAGACGGGTCGGCATTCCATAGCCTTCTGCGTCAAAACCCGGTAATAGCCTGCGCAATATTTAGCAACGGGGCTGGTATTCCCTGCCTCAATGAATGTCACCTGGGGTCCTTTCCTGGCCAAAGCTTCCCAGCAACTTCTGCTTAGAACAAATCCGCCCTCCAGTCGACCCTATAGTTATACTTTAAAAGGACATTCATCGGGGCGGGGAATAGCATCTCCGTGTACTGATTTTTCGATAGGCTGTTACCTGGCTCTTGGCGAAGAAGCCTACTGGCAGTCGAGCCTCCAACAGGACGTTGGAGGAAGCCCGAACCGGCGCATGGACGCGCCGTTGAGGACGGTCGGCTATCTGTTGACTCCAAGCATAGAGCCAGTTTCAGCCGGAGAGATCATCAACGCATGGGGGTGATATTCTAAGCCTGCCCTATAGCTGGCATTCAATTTATCCACAGCCAAAAAATTTTTCTTAAAAAATACAAACCCGCCGGATTTTTAATTCCGTGCGGGTTGTTATCAGAGTCACGTTATTTCAGGTGGCATTTCTTATTTTACATAGCCGATAAAAGCTAAAACTTACTGACCCCCTGCATTTTTTGTCCCGGCAAAAAAGACTTTAACCTTTCAATAAAATTGTAGAAAGGCTTGGTGTTTTTTGCCATAACGGGGCTGATAAAGGCCAGGATAAGAACATACAGCGCGGCAAATGCGGGCAGCTTGCTGTCCATTCCGAATGTAACGGCCAGGCTTGCCACTATTATTGCAAACTCTCCCCTGGCCATTATGGTCAGGGCAACATTTGTCGCCCTTCTTTTTTTATAGCCTGCCAGCCAGGCAGCTATATACCCGGTTAAAATATTTCCCACCACGGTAATAAGAACCGCCGCAAATGAAATCAGGGCCACTTCCCCAAAAACCCTGTAGTTGATAGCCATCCCGAAGGAGAAAAAGAAGACGGCTCCAAACAAATCCCGCATAGGGATTATGAGCTGGACAATCCGGTGACTGTGACTGGTCTCGGCCATTACAAGGCCAAAAAGCAAGGCTCCAATTGCCTCGGCTATGTGTATTTTTTCCACCAGCACACCGGTGAGAAGCAAAAGGGTAAATATTGCAATAACAAAGGTTTCCGGGTTGTGAAACTTTAATTTGTTGTCAAAAAATGCTCCTATACGGCGGCCCAGGGCAATAACAGAAATAATAAAAACAAGAATCATAAGGATATTGGCAGCCAGCCGCCAGGCGTTGAAGGAGTCGGTTACGATTATTCCCGACAGCACCGAGAGATAAATGGCTATAAAAATATCCTCAAATACCATTATGCCAAGTATCAGCTCTGTTTCCGGGTTAGCCGTCCTCTTTAGGTCAACCAGAAGCTTTGTGATAATGGCGCTGCTGGATATTCCGGTAATTCCGGCCACCACCAGGGCCTCTGCCCAGGTATTAAAGAACAGCCAGCCGATTCCCAGGCCTCTTAAAAAATTAATTGCCACATAAACAGATCCGCTTTTAAAAAGGCTTTTACCTACTGCCGCTATCTTTCCGGCGGAAAACTCCAGGCCTAGATAAAAAAGCATCAGCAGAACTCCCAGCCGGGAAAGCAGCTCTATTGACTCTGAGTCCGATATAATTTTGAGGGATAGGCTTCCTATGTCAGGAGCATTTGGGCCAACCAGCATTCCCAGAACCACAAGGAAGGGTATGGAAGAGAAGTTAAGGCGGGAGGCTATAAGTGTGGCCGCACAAATAAAGACAAAGGCCAGGCATACATTTAATATTACATCTGTGGCCAATTAAGCTCTGGCTCCGAACATTTTTTCAAACTCTTTCATTTTGCCCGCTTTGCCGGCAGCTATTACTGTATGACCAGGCTGAAAGGTATAGCTGGGCCCCGGATTTATGAAGATAGTTTCCTTTCGGCCGCCGCCCCTGTCTTCCATAACAGCAACAACAATAATTCCATGGTTTTTTCTGAGCCCCATCTCACCTATATTTTTTCCGGCGATATCAGATTTTTCATTAACCTTTAACCACTCGATACGCAAATCTGCCACTGCGGTATCAAGTCTTTCAAGGGTCCTGGGCTGGTAAAACGCCCCCCCTATAATTGATCCCAGCTGGCGTGACTCCTGGTCGGAAAGAGTTACCGATGAGAGAGCATCGTCACCGTCGTCAGTAAAGTGGTACACTTCCCTGGTTCCGTCATCATGGATTACCACCACTACCTGCTCCCCACTCTCAAGATTTAGCTGAAACTTCTTTCCCAAGCCGGGAAGTTCTGCCTCACGAATTAAAGACACTTTCCAAGGCCCCCCCCTCTGTATAAGTATAAAAAATCCTTTGGTTAATCTATTCATTTAAAAGAAATTGTTTACACACTATATTCTAGTCTTTCTTTACTTTCTCCTTGTCAATGGAGTTTGCAAAAAATGACTACCAACAATAAAAGTGGGCAAAGCCCTAATGCTCTGCCCACCCGGTAAACCCGCACCTGTTGCGGCCTATACCTGGCTAATCCTGTGTCAAAACTTCCCTTTTAATAATTTCCCCCTTAATACCTATCTGAACTGTTTCCAGCGGTATATTGCTGCCGCTCCTTTCCAGCGCCTCCTTTACTATCCGCGCAAAGCCTCTGCAGCAGGGTATCTCCATGTAAACCACGGCTATACTCCTAATGTTGACGCTTTCAAGCAGCTGCTGTATCTTTTCCCCGTAAGCTTCTACTTCATCAAATTTAGGGCAGCCGGCGGCTACCACCTTTCCTTTAATAAAATCATTATGCATATTTCCGTATGCAAAGGGGACACAGTCAGCTACCAGGACCAGGTCACAATTTTTAAGGAACTCCGCGGCCGGTGAAATCAAACGAAGCTTTACCGGCCAGTGGCCTAAGGCTGAGATGCCTCCTGCGGCTCCCTGCCCCCCACTGCTTTCCACACTCCAATATTTCTCCTGTACCGACGGACACCCTTTTACCGGTCTTCCCGGGCCTTCCCCCGGCAATTCAAGGCCGTGCTCCCTCATGTGGCGGCGGTGCCTTTCCGCCAGTTCCGGAGACTGGGCCTCCAGGTGAGCAAGCACACCCACTGCATCATAGTTATCAGCTGCCCTTTCCTCCACCTGCAGCGCTCCCTGGGGGCAGTGCCCAAGGCAGGCCCCCAGGCCGTCACAATAGCTCTCCCTGACAAGCCGCACTTTTCCATCCACAATTTGCAGAGCCCCCTCAGGGCAGCCGGGCAGACAGGCCCCGCAGCCGTCACACTTTGACTCGTCTATTCTTATTATTTTCCTCATTCCTTTAGTCATCTTCTCCAGCCTCCTCTATAATATTAGAAATTTTCTCCTTAAGCATTTCAATCACCCTTTGGTACTCCTCTGCCCCCTTTTCCCCCGGGTCAGGAATATCCCACCTTATCACCCGGGCCTTTTTCTCCAGGTCCTCAGGCAGATAA
The DNA here is from genome assembly GCA_049325075.1 of Bacillota bacterium. Classification (GTDB taxonomy): domain Bacteria; phylum Bacillota; class Desulfotomaculia; order Desulfotomaculales; family Desulfocucumaceae; genus BRHc4a. Next base: position 14,790 of record JBMOPF010000004.1, read on the forward strand.
ACCTCCGGGCCCATAAGCACATAAATGTCTGCCAGGCCTACTCTCATTACATCCTTCGGTTTTCCACGCAGTACTATGTTTTGTGCAGCCATGGCCTCTACCGCTGCAGGATCTGCCGCTCCCCCCGGGGAAATCCCTGCACTTACAAACCCAAGCATGGGCGAGGTATTTATCTCCTTGGCCAGGGCTTCGGCCATTATGCTCCGGGCTGTGTTTTCCACGCCCACGAAAGCAATTCTGGTGCGCTTAAGTTTCTTGTAAAGCTGCTCGCCGACGCACAGCCTTGCATACTTGCACCACTGCACGCAGGACTCAATGTCATTGTATACCGTAAAGCCGCACTCACAATTTACTTTCACATCATTTGAAAAAACTTCGACCTCACCGCCGCACTCAGGGCACTTTTTAAGCTTTAAAGTTGGAGCGCCCCTGAGAGACCCCGGACACCTGTCTAACATTGGCATAACCCCCTATCCAAAACCCCTGATAAGCCCATAAGCCAGGCTGCCGGTAACATAACTTGCAGGGGTTTGATGTTAAACATCCTGTTATGGATATGTTAGACCATTTATCCAGCTATGGAAGTTTTACAGGTCACTGTCTCTGTGTGATTTTAGTCACGCATAAATAAACGCCCTGCGGGCGTTGCCGCTGGAACAACGGCATTGTTAAGCATTATTTATGGGTCCGGAATTGGGAATTGGGAATTGGGAATTGGTTTGAGCATTTCCCGGCCCTTTTTTCTTTTCTATAGTACGAAGCATTGCCTATTGTATCTGTAAAGGAAAAACCCCCAATCGGGGCTGTTGACAAATTGTTTTAAAGGCAAGATTTTCTATTGTCCGTGTAGAAAGTAATACTACACGGTTTTTTGTTCGGAGGAATTTATATGATGCTAAAAGAGGGAGATAAACAAGGAAAACTTC
>JBMOPF010000005.1:0-15583 GCA_049325075.1 Bacillota bacterium
GCTTAATAGATCCGAAAGGAAGTTTTTTAAACGGGTTTGGCATTTTTTTAATTCTGATGTTTTCATGAGCATATTATCTCATGGAAAATACCACCAGTCAATCATTACTTAACGTTGTAATACTAGCGTCTGGTGGCGGCGGAGTTGGTGGTGGTGCAAGCATTGCTTTTACTATAACAACCAGTAGCCTGCCGGACGGTATATTGGGAAAACCCTATAGCGCCACGATAAAAACCAGTGGGGGAACTTCACCATATATTTGGAGCGCAGTAGGATTACCTGACGGGCTCAAAATTGACGCCTCGAGTGGAATAATTAGTGGTACTCCTGCTAAAGAGGGTAAATATACCATCAGTATTTCAGTGCAGGATAACAGTGGCCAAAAAATAAACAAAGATTTAATCCTGACGATAACTCATGAGGAGAACACATTACCTCCATCCATGCAGATTTTTAATGATATCCTAGGCCACTGGGCGGAAAATAATATTGAAAAATTGGTGGCCATGGGTGATATCAAGGGATACCCTGGCGGCACCTTCCAACCGGATAGGCCTATTACTCGGGCTGAATTTACTACGGTACTAGTAAAAGCCTTTAATCTGGAACCGAGGCAGGGCAAGGTGTTCAACGATACAGTAAAACATTGGGCAAAGGACACTATTTCCACTGCGGCGGCTTACGAGATTGTCAAGGGTTATAATAAAAACACCTTTGGGCCTGACGACCTTATCACACGTGAGCAGATGGCTACGATGATTGTTAAAGCGGCAAAACTTAGCATCATATCGGGGCAAGCTTCCTTCGCAGACAGCGCGAACATTTCTACCTGGGCCAGAGATGCTGTATCAACAGCCGTAAAAAACAAAATCATTACAGGATACCCTGACAATACTTTTAGACCCCAAAACAATGCCACACGGGCGGAGGCTGTTACGATAATAATAAATGCTATAAAATAACTCAACTACTTGATATTCATTAGTAGATATGGCACATGCCAGCCAGTGTGAATAATGTTGATTGAATGCAAAACCCCTTGTTAAACCCTGCTTAAAACAGGGTTCTTTTAATGAATTTTTTGTGTGCCGGCGGTTATAATACATGACAAGATGTGCTGCAGGAGGCGAAACCTTTGATTTGCCCTGTCTGTGGGGGGAAGGCCACCGGAAAGGTGGGTCTGGACCAGTATTACTGCTGGGACTGTTGTGTGGAATACAGAATAAACAAGGAGGGAGTCCAGGTGTTTGAAGTGTCCGAAGACGGCAGTCTGACCGCCATGGACCCCCGCAACGAGTTTTTGCTTTGAGTTTGGCAATAGGGATGGTTAAAAAATAAGGGAACGGGAGTGCGGTATATGCGTAATTTTGTAAAAGGTGTGCTGGCCGGGGCATTTATCAGCGTACTGGCCGGAACCTTTATGAAAAAGGACCGTAAACCGGAACTGAAGAGGTTGTTAAGCATGGATAACGGAACGGAGCTTGGCGGCAAAACGGGAAAAATTGTCAAGGGCATGGCAAAGTCAGTGGGGAAGATGATGAAATAGGTGAAAGTGAGGATGTCTTCCTCACTTTTCTGCTTAATGGAAGGTGTGCCGAATGTTCCGGTTGGGGAGAGAAATTTACAGGAAGCTATTTATTGTCTTTTTAACGCTGCCGGCCCTCTATGCCCTATATCTGATCAGGGGTATTATTGTATCCTTTCTTCTGGCCGTGGTGCTGGTGTATCTCTTCAATCCGGTGGTTGACAGACTTGAAAGCCGCGGCACGGGCAGGACCTGGGCCATTCTCCTTGTTTACGCGGCCACCGCCATTATTGTGGTCTCCACCGCCCTGTACGGCATTCCCCGTATGGTGGACCAACTGAGCAGACTGGTGGTGGCCATTCCCTCCTATGCCGGCCAGGTGCAGGAAATAAGCCGGGATATTGAAATAAAGTATGCGGCAGCGGGCCTTCCGGATGAAATCAAGAGGATTGTGGATGAAAGAACGGCCTGGTTTGAGAAAAGCGCCCTGTCCCTGGTAAACAGCGTTATATCAGGTATAATCGCCCTGTTCGGACATCTCTTCAGCATACTGCTGGCCCCGGTGCTGGCCTTTTACCTGCTGAGGGACTTTTCCAGCTTCAAGGAGGACTTTTTTTCACTGATCCCCCGCCACCGGCAAAACGATGTTGTTATTCTGGCCGGAGAGATAAACAGCGTGCTCGCCAATTATATAAGGGGATATCTGCTTATCTGCCTTATAGTGGGTCTCCTGACCGGGCTGTCCATGTTTTTGCTGGGACTGGACTTTCCCATTGTTCTGGGGCTGTTTGCCGGCCTTACCGAACTGATTCCCTACTTCGGCCCCTTTATAGGGGCGCTGCCGGCCATAGCGCTGGCCCTGCTGGAATCCAAGTGGCTGGCGGCCAAGGTAGTACTGGCTTTTCTGGTGATACAGCAATTGGAAGGGGCGGTTATATCGCCCAAAATACTGGGGGACAGGGTGGGCCTGCACCCCCTGGCGGTTATACTGGCCCTTGTTGTGGCCGGTGAGCTGTTCGGCCTGCCCGGCATGCTCCTGGCTGTTCCCGCGGCGGCCATAGCAAGGATACTTTTAGTATTTGCTTATAGGAGAATCTTCTGAAAATACTCATACTGATATGCTAATACTGTCGGGAATCCAGAATCCAGACCCACATGCCGCTAAAAAGCGGCACCATCAGAGGATGAAAAAGCAAGGAATGCCCGGACTTCTGGATTCTGAATTCTGGATTCTGAATTCCTGACCCCATATTCATTCAGTATAAGAATTTTCAGGGCAGAATCCAGAAGGTTTGAGCATTCCTTTGCGGTTATTTTCTGAGTGATGTTGTGGTTTTGTAACGAGAAAGCAAGCTGATTTTCATCACAATAGCGTCTAACTGGCATGCGTGCGAGATTCTGAATTCTGAATTCTGAATTCTGGATTCCTGGCCCGAAATTAATTCAGTATGAGAATATCCCCCGTCCTTGACACTGCCGGAATGTATTTGTATAATTATACCGCATAAAATAACAAATGGTAAAATAAGGAATTTTTATGTCTGGGGTGAATTTTTTTGAGCGGCAAAAAATTGAGCGGCAACCAAATTAGAGAGCTTTACCTCAGGTTTTTTGAGGAAAAGGGGCACAGGATAATGCCCGGCGCTTCGCTGATACCGGCCAATGATCCCAGTCTTCTGTGGACGGCGGCGGGCATGGTTCCATTCAAACCTTACTTCACCGGTGCTGAAAAACCGGAGGTCAGGCGGGTTACCACCTGCCAGAAGTGCCTGCGCACTCCGGATATAGAGTCGGTGGGCCGCACCGCCAGGCACCATACCTTTTTTGAAATGCTGGGCAATTTCTCCTTTGGAGATTACTTTAAAAAGGAAGCCATCCCCTGGGCCTGGGAATTTGTTACCGGAAGGCTCGGCATCCCGGCGGACAGGCTGTGGATTACCATTTACATGGATGATGACGAGGCCTTTGATATATGGCACAATGATGTGGGTGTAAATAAGGAACGCATAGTGCGCATGGGCAAGGACACCAACTTCTGGGAGATAGGGGTGGGGCCATGTGGCCCGTGCTCGGAAATATACTATGACCTTGGCGAGGAGAGGGGCTGCGGACGGGAAGGGTGCGCGGTGGGCTGCGACTGCGACCGGTTCCTGGAAATATGGAACCTGGTGTTTGTCCAGTACTTCAGGGACGATAAAGGTGAGTACTCCCCCCTGGAAAACAAGGGCATAGACACCGGCATGGGGCTGGAGAGAGCGGCCTCGGTGGTGCAGCAGGCGCCAACCAATTACGACACCGACATTTTCAGGGAGATAATGGACTTTACCGCCGGTGAGACCGGGGTTGTATACGGGCGTGATCCCGAGGTGGACCTGGCCCTGAAGGTTATCGCCGACCACTGCAGGGCGGTGACTTTCGCCGTGTCCGACGGCGCCCTTCCCTCCAACGAGGGCAGGGGCTATGTGATCAGAAGGCTGATCAGGCGGGCGGTGCGCTTCGGGCGCAAACTGGGAGTGGACCGGCCTTTCCTGCACAGTGTTTCCGGGGCGGTGATCCGGCAGATGGGATCGGCATACCCGGAACTGGTTGAAAGGAAGAAGCGTATTACAGATGTTATACGAACAGAGGAGGAGCGGTTTGGAGAAACACTGGCCCAGGGGACGGAAATGCTCAACAGGATGATCCGGGAGGCCAGGAAATCAGGCGCAGCTGATATCAGCGGCCAGGATGCCTTCAAACTCTACGATACCTATGGCTTCCCCCTGGAGCTGACAGTGGAAATGGCCCTTGAGCAGGGGCTGGGTGTGGACGAGGACGGGTTTGGGGCGGCCATGGAGGAACAGCGCCGCAGGGCCCGCAGCGCCAGGCAGGAGACAGAGTATATCTCCGAGCGGGATGCCCTGTACAAGTCCATCAGGGATGAACTGGGAGGCACTGATTTTGTCGGCTATACCGAACTGAAGACCCGGTCCGGGGTTATGCGTCTTATCGGTGAGAGTGGGGAGATAAAGGCCGCCTCCGCAGGGGAAGAGGTGGAAATAATACTGGATGTCACCCCCTGCTATGCAGAGTCCGGCGGACAGGTGTCCGATCATGCGAAAATAACAAGCCCCGGCGGGCTGGAGGTTGAGGTTTTTCACGTATTCAAGCCGGTTGAGGGGCTGTTTGTGCACAAGGGCAAGGTTTTAAACGGAAAGGTGTCTTGCGGCGACCGGGTAACCACGGAGGTGGACCGGGAGAGGCGCAGGGCGGTGTCCAGGAACCACTCGGCCACCCACCTGCTGCATAGGGCTCTGAAAGAAGTGCTGGGGGAACATGTCAATCAGGCCGGGTCCCTGGTTGAGCCGGACCGGCTGCGCTTTGACTTTACACACTACTCCGCGGTGACAAGGGAGGAACTGCGCAGGATAGAGGAGATTGTAAACCGGGCTGTCCTTTCCAGCCTGAAGGTGGAGACAATGGAAAAGAGTCTGGAAGAGGCCAAGTCAATGGGGGCCGCCGCCCTCTTCGGAGAAAAATACGGCAGCGTGGTGAGGGTGGTGAAGATGGGTGATTTCAGCCTGGAGCTGTGTGGGGGAACCCACCTGGACACAACTGCCGAGGTGGGTATGTTTAAACTGCTGGGAGAGAGTTCAGTGGGGTCCGGCCTCCGCCGGGTGGAGGCGGTGACCGGCGAGGGCGCCATCAGGTATGTAAACGGAAAGGAAGAGCAGCTTGAAGAGGTGGCCCGCATTGTCAGGGCCATGCCCCACGAGGTGGTGCAGCGGGTGGAGATTATGTCCAGGGAGTTGAAGGACCTTGAGGGCGAGGCCGAGGCCCTGAGGGCGAAACTGGCCCTCTATGAGGTGCAGAGCCTTATAGACCGGGTCCGGGAGATAAACGGGGTGAAATTACTGTCGGCCAGGGTGGCCTCACCGGATATGGACAGCCTCCGGGCCATGACGGACCTCATACGGGACCGGCTGGCCTCTGCGGTGGTGGTGCTGGGAAGCGAGGCCGGGGGCAAGGTGAACCTTGTGGCTGCTGTTACACCGGACCTTGTCTCCAGGGGGCTGCACGCCGGAAAGTTGATCAAAGAGGTCGCCGCCGTGGTGGGCGGAGGCGGCGGGGGAAGGCCGGACATGGCCCAGGCCGGCGGCAAGGACCCGTCCAAGCTTCAGGAGGCCCTTGACAGGGCAGCATCCGTGGTATCAGCCCAGATGAAATAGACATTATTAGTAATTAGTACTACGTTTTACAGAATAATAATTTCGGTTAAAGTATTTAGCATAAAAGGAAAAGTTTAATGTTTAGCGAATATAGATTGTAAATGGGGATATTCTCTTACTGAGGGGGGTGTGTTATCGTGACCAGGGGACAGGAACAGATGGAAGAGACAATGATGTTCAAAGTCCAGGCGGAAGAGATGAATCAGGCCAGGGACATACTGCTGGCGGTCTATTCCGCGCTGAAGCAAAAGGGTTACAATCCCATTAATCAGCTCGTGGGCTATCTCCTGTCCGGTGACCCCGCTTATATTACCAGCCACAACAATGCCAGAAGCCTGGTGAGGCGGCTGGAGAGGGACGAGCTGCTGGAGGAGCTTCTGAAGAACTACCTTGAGAACAACAGGCCCTGCGGATAGCGGGGCTGTTTCTTTTCTGTAAATGGAGGGAAGGTTTGGAATACAGAAAACTGGGAAAAACAGGAATAGAGGTGTCAAGGCTTTGTTTCGGCTCTCTGACCATCAGCCCCTTGCAGGCCAACCTGCCGGTGGGGGATGGTGCCCGTGTCATAAGTCATGCCCTTGACGCCGGGGTTAACTTTATAGACACCGCCACCCTTTATGACAATTACCGGTACATAAGGGAGGGCATAAAGGGAAGGGCGGGCAGCGTGGTTATCGCCACCAAGTCTTACGATTACGCGGCGGAGGGGATGCGGAAGAGCTTAGAAAAGGCGCTCAGGGAGCTGGGCAGGGACTATGTCGACATATTCCTGCTGCACGAGCAGGAGTCGGCACTGACCATCAAGGGGCACTGGGAGGCGGTGGAAGAGCTGATCAGGGCCAGGGAAAAGGGGACGGTCAGGGCTATAGGCATATCCACCCACTCGGTCCGGGGCGTGGCTGCGGCGGCGGCAGTGCCGGAATTTGACATAATACATCCGCTGATAAATATGAGGGGAACGGGGATTAAGGACGGGTCGGTGGAGGACATGGTGGCGGCCATTGCCGGGGCGGCGGCAGCCGGCAAGGGCCTTTACGGCATGAAGGCGCTGGGGGGTGGAAGCCTCATCAGTGAAAAGAAAGAGGCGCTGGCCTTTGCCCTTTCGGTGCCGGGTCTGGCATCCTTTGCCGTGGGTATGCAGTGTGCCGCCGAGGTTGATTATAATGTATGCCTCTTTGAAGGGAGAGAGGTAAGTCCCGGGGTTGAGCGGGAGGTTTCCGGCAGGAACCGGAGGGTTATAGTTGAGGATTGGTGCCAGGCCTGCGGCCGCTGTGTGGAAAGGTGCGGGCAGGGGGCCATTTCCATCCGCGGGGGAAAGGCGGTTGTGGACAGCTCGCTTTGCAGGCTGTGCGGTTATTGTGTGGCTGCCTGCGGGGAAATGTATATAAAGATAATTTAAAGTGATGGTGCAGTGTATGAGAATTATGGGTCTTGACCTTGGGGACAGGAGAATCGGGGTGGCGCTCAGCGACCCCCTTGGGTGGACGGCCGGTGGGGTTGAGGTCATACACCGGAAAGGGGACTCCGCGGCGGAAATAAGAAGGCTGAAGGAGTTAATCGACCAGAACGGGGTGGAGCTGATAGTGCTGGGCCTGCCCAAAAATATGGACGGCACCATTGGCGACAGGGGACAAAAGTCCATTGATTATGCAGGCTACCTGGAAAAAAAACTTGGGGTGCCCGTAGAGTTGTGGGACGAGAGGCTGAGCACGGTGGCTGCGGAAAAGGTCCTCCTGGAGGCCGATATGAGCCGGGCCGGGAGAAAGAAAAAGATTGACAAGGTGGCGGCAGCCATTATTCTCCAGGGATATCTGGATTCCAGGGGGGAAAAATAGTATGGCAATGTTTCATTATTCCCCGGAAAAACCTAATTTTTTTCTTATCGGGCCACTATTTATAAATTTACTTCCTTTCTTGACAAGAGCTTCGCTAAAGTATAAAATAACTTCAACTTTCTGTGAACTGAGGTGACCGGTATGACACACCATCATCATGATGGCAACGGGTGCAACTGTGACGGGCATGAGCATGAGCACGAGGAGATAATCACTCTGATCGATGAAAATGGAGAGGAAAAAGATTTTACCGTTATTGATATAATTGAAATGGATGATAACGAGTATGCCATTCTCCTTCCGGTTGAAGAGGATTCAGATGAGGCTATCATTTTGAAATTTGCTTATGACGATGACGGTAACGAGATCCTGGTGGACATTGAAGACGATGAGGAATGGGAAAAAGTGGCCGATGCCTGGGAAGAAATGACGGCCGGGGAAGAGTCATAAAAGCCCGCGTCCTTGTTGTGTTCAGCCGGTATATGGAAATGATACCAATTTCCTTACCGGCTTTTTGTCGTTAAAGTAACTTTTCAGGTTGGGCGTTACGTCCTTTTTGACAGGAGTGTGACTTCCGTGAAAAAGAAGAGGACGGTTGTTGTCGTAATCGCAGGGATGGTATTCTGCCTGGGGGCCCTGGCCTCGCTGGGCATGCTGGTGTCCGGCGAGGGAGAGGCCGCCATTGCAGGCGTAAAGTTTATGGGCGCCGACCTGTCCGGCATGTCGGAAGAAATGGTTGCAAAAGAGGTTCATCGTCTGGAAAAGGATGTTTTTCAAACCACCAGGGTGGTTTTGCGATGCGGCGAAAAATCCTGGAGCTATCTTCCCGCTGAACTGGGCATAGCCCTGGACATGGAAAAAGTGAAAAGCGAGGCGCTGAAGACGGGCAGGGAAGGGTCGGTTATCAGGCGCCTGAGGCAGTGGTCCCGGGCACGGGGTGAAGGGATAAGCATCCCGGTCTATGTGACTATCAACAAAACATTGCTGGAGGATGAACTGGACCGCCTGAACCGGCAGGTAAGCCCCACTCCGCCGGTTGACGCCTCATTTAAAATCAACCCGGACGAAACCGTTGAGGTGGTTCCAGCCAGGGACGGGGTGGGGATTGATACTGAAAAGGCCATCGTAGATATAGCCGCTGCGTTTGCCGGCCAACAGGGAAATGTGGTGGTGGACCTTGCCCTTGTGCCTGCCGCTCCCAGAAGGACCACCCGGGAGGCGGTTGATATGGGCATAAACGGCCTTCTGGCCTCATATTCCACCACCTTTGACCCGAGGCTTGTGGACCGGTCCGCCAATATAAGGGTTGCCGCCGGGGCGCTGGATGGAAAAATTGTTGCGCCGTCAGAGGTGTTTTCCTTTAACGGTACTATTGGCTCCCGCAGTACCGAGGCGGGCTACAGAAATGCCAAAATAATAGTCAATAACGAATATGTTGACGGATTGGGCGGGGGAATATGCCAGTTGACCTCTACTCTGTACAACGCCGTAATTCTGGCCAACCTGGAGATACTGGACAGAAAAAACCACTCGCTGCCTGTCTCCTACGTGCCTGCCGGGCGTGACGCCACTGTTTCTTATAATTACATTGACTTTAAGTTCAGGAACTCCACCCCGAACCACATTTATATCAAGACATATTACATGCCCGGCAGAATAGCGGTAAAGATCTACGGAAACAAGGATTACAGGCGGGAGATAACCGTCAATACCAGGGTGTTGGAAAAAATACCCTTCAAGGATGAGTATAAAAGGGACCCCACCCTTGGCGAAAGGGAAATAAAGCTGGTCAGGAAGGGTATTCCGGGCATGAGGGTTGCCGCGGAAAAGTTGATCATGGAAAATGGGGGGGTAAAAAGGGAAAGCCTGCCCTCAAGCATTTATTACCCTGTTGACAGGATAATAGCGGTTGGCGCCGATGTTGAGACTCCGGTCAGGATCCCGTTGTTGGATCAAAACATGACAGGACTTGGAGATGCAGTGGATGTCCCTGATGTTCCGGAGAGCGGCCCTGAGATAAAAACAGGGACGCAGGACAGGACTCAAAGCCCGGGTGGCGAGGGGAACCGGGCCCAAAACAGCGGTGATATAATTCCCCCGGATTAGGAAAGACAAAAAAGGAAAACCCGCCTGAAGACGGATTTTCCCGGCCATAAGTCTGAGCCTTGCGCAGTTTGCGCCATTTTGACAATCTCCGGACCCTCTGGGATCCCGGCCGTAACCGCCAGGCCTTATGTGCGAACACATCATTTGGCGGCCTGGTAATAGTATGTCCTGTCATTCGAATAAAATTCCTTTATTTTTTTGGAAATATTATTAATTAAAACAATCCGGTGTTAATGAAATGAATTATAAAACAATATATTCCGGACGTACATTTTTATATTTTACAGTATTTATAATTATACTGTTTTCTTTTTTGGGGTTTTTGTACTGGAGGGCCCTTCTTTTGCCGGTGTCAACCAGCGGGAACGCTCCGGAAACAGTGATTGATATTCCGGACAATTCCAGCTGTGGTGAAATAGGGGAGCTGCTGTTCAGCCATGGACTGGTCAGGGGTCCCCGTCTGGTTTCTTTTTATGCCAGGCTGCGGGGGGTGGACCAGGACCTCAAGCCCGGACGCTATTCGTTTAAAAGCAGCCAGTCCCTGCCGGAGATAGTCACGGCCCTGGTGGCCGGCCCGCCGGATTTGGCGGCTTTTACCGTCCCCGAGGGGTTCAGCATACGGCAGATGACATACATGCTGGAACAAAGGGGAATAGTGAACGGAGAGAGATTTAAGGAAGCCCTTGACGCCGCGAGAAACAGTGACACCGGCTTTCTTAAAGATCTGCCTCCCGGCGTCGGGCTGGAGGGGTACCTTTTTCCGGACACCTACTACGTGGATGGAAACACGGACGAGAGACAGATAGTGGAAATGATGCTTAATAGGTTCGGGTATGAAATAAAGAGGCTGGACTTTGAGAAAAAGGCTGCGGCGGTAAACCTCACCCTGCACCAGGCGGTAACGGTGGCCTCTCTCATCGAGGGGGAGGCGGCGGTGGACGGGGAGAGGCCGCTGATAGCCAGCGTTATATACAACAGACTCAGGCTGGGGATGCCCTTGCAGATTGACGCCACGGTGAAATACGCCCTTGGGGGCAGCCCCGAAAAAATATACTACAAGGACCTGCAGGTTGACTCGCCCTATAACACATACCGGGTGGACGGGCTTCCCCCGGGGCCCATCAACTCGCCGGGGGAGGCCTCCCTGCTGGCGGCGGTGAATCCCGCCCGGACCGATTATCTTTACTATGTTTCCAGGCGGGACGGTACGCACGCCTTCTCCTCCAGCCTTGAGGAGCATAATGCCAACAAAATCAAGTACCAGAATCAGTGACTGCCGGGGTGATTGTGTGCAAAGACCTGAATTGCTGGCGCCTGCCGGGAATATGGAGAAGCTGAAGGTCGCGGCGGCATACGGCGCGGACGCTGTTTATCTTGGCGGCCGGGAATACAGCCTGCGGGCCGGGTCGGACAACTTTACCCTGGACGGTATTTCCGGGGCGGTTAGCTATGCGCATGGCCGGGGTATCAGGGTGTATGTGGCCGTAAATGTTTTTGCCCACAACCGGGACCTGCCGGGCCTCAGGGAGTATTTGGGCAAACTGCGGGAAATAGGCCCCGACGGTCTGATCGTTGCCGACCCCGGGGTTGTTCAGCTGGCCCTGTCGGCCGCCCCGGGCCTGCCGGTTCACCTCAGCACCCAGGCCAATACCACCAACTCCGAATCGGCAGCCTTTTGGGAGTCGGTTGGCATTTCCAGGATAGTTCTGGCCAGGGAACTTTCCCTTGCTGAGATAAGGGAGATAAGGGAGAGGGTGGGGCTCCAGCTGGAGGTGTTTGTGCACGGGGCCATGTGCATTTCATATTCCGGCAGATGCCTGCTGAGCGGCTATATGACCGGGCGCGACGCCAACATGGGTGATTGCGCTCAGTCATGCAGGTGGCGCTATCACCTGCTGGAGGAAAAAAGGCCGGGCCATTATTTCCCCATTTATGAGGACAACAGGGGCACCTATATTTTGAGCTCCAGGGACCTTTGCCTGCTGTCCCGCCTGCCGGACCTGGCCGCCGCGGGGGTTGACAGCTTTAAGATTGAGGGCCGCGTCAAAAGCGTCCACTATGTCGCCACGGTGGTAAAGGTCTACCGGGAGGCCATAGACAGGCTGGCCGGGGGCGCGGAGGGCTATGCCGCGGACCCCCGCTGGCTGGATGAGCTGGGCAAGGTCAGCAACCGGGACTATACCACCGGCTTTTTGTCCGGTGACGGTGTTCTGGCGGGGCACGGCGATGTGGAGGGTATTTACGCCAGGAGCTGCACCTTTGTGGGGATGGTAAGGAATTACGACCCCCGCACCGGGTTGATGGAGGTGGAGCAGCGCAACCGTTTCTTCCGGGGTGATAAGCTGGAGATACTGAGCCCGGCAGGGCCGGCGGCGGATTTTACGGTGCGGGAAATGTTCGACGGTGACGGACAGCCCGTTGATTCAGCGCCCCACCCCCGCCAGACAGTTCTTATACCCTCGGAAAAACCCGTGGCGGAGTTCAGCCTCCTCAGGAGGCTGGAATGAACGGATTTTCGGCGCCTCGTTTTTACGTATTGGGGGACGGGGCGGAAATTGGGGTCGCGGGGCGGCGTGGAAACCGCCCCCACATATCGGGGTCATGTTTGGTGGAACGCCGTCCCGGCAATGCTATATAATGGTAATAATGCTGTTAAAGGACTGTTATCAATGCAGAGGACAGGCAGGAGACTGGTATGGGCATTTGTCATATTGGTCTTTTTTTTCTTTATGCTGGCAGCGCGGATGGGATATATACAGATTGTCAGAGGGGACTATTACGCCAGGATGGCCATGTCCTCCCAGACCAGGGGAATTCCCCTGGAGGATTATGCCAGGGGCGGGATACTTGACCGTAAAATGAGATCTTTGACAGGATCTTACAGATCGGAAAGGGTTTTTGTTTTTCCGGACGCCATTGATGACCGGGATGCTGTTGTCTCAGGACTTTCGGAAATACTGGGCGCTGATCCTGGTAAAATCAGCGCTATGCTGTCCGGAGGGCCGGCGGGGCTGCCCTTTGACATAAGCGGCGAACAATCCAGGTTGATAAGGGAAAAGTCCTGGCGGGGAGTGGTGGTGGCGCCTTACACCCACCGCTACGGCCCCGGGGCACTGGCCTCCCATGTGGTGGGAACCCTGGGCAGGGTGCGGGATACCAGCGAGCAGAGAAACCTCAGCAATTCCAGCGGCAAAAGGTATCTGCTTAACGACTGGACAGGCCGGGAGGGCCTGGAGCTTTTTTATGAGAAGGAACTCAAGGGGGAATACCCCTCCGGCTTCGCCGGCCTCTTGACAGACGCCAAGGGCAGGTGTGTGCCGGGATTTCCTGTATTTGTGGATACCGCAACGGCCGACAGGGCAAGGAGCGATGTGGTGACCACCATAGACGCGGATATCCAGGAGACGGTGGAGAGGGTGATGGACAGGAGGGTTGAAAAAGGCTGCGTGGTGGTAATGGATACAAAAACAGGGGATATACTGGCCATGGCCTCACGCCCGTCCTTCAGCACCGACCCCGCTCTGGCGGGCAGCTTATCAGATCCGGACAGCGAGTGTTATGTCAACCAGGCTATCTCCCTTTTTCAGCCCGGCTCTGTTTTCAAGGTGGCGGTGGCAGCCGCGGCCCTGTCCGAGGGCGTGGTAAAACCGGGGTCGCTTTTTTACTGCGGGGGTGCCGGGGAAAAGCCGGTGCGCTGTTGGAAGGATGAGGGGCATGGATACATCACCTTTGAAGAGGCCTTTTCCCAGTCCTGCAACCCGGTGTTTGTAAAGGTGGCCAGGGAACTGGGGGCGCAGAGGCTGATTAACTACGCCCGGGCCATGGGCCTTGACAACCAGGAAATAGCCGGCTGGCCTGTTTCCCCTGACCGCCGCCAGGACCTGGGGCTCATCGCAGGAAAGTATAACCTGGAGAACAGCAGCGTCGGGCAGGGCCCGGTATTGGCCACTCCCCTGCAGATTACCGCCATGACCAATACCATAGCGGCCGGGGGCATCTATCTGCAGCCCAGGCTGGTCATGAAGGTTCTGCCCTCCGGGGGTACACCCCGGAAGATAGAGAGCGCCGCCCCGGTCAGGGTGATTTCACCGGAAGTTGCCCGGCAGGTGCGGGAGATGATGGTTTTAACCACCAGGGAGGGTTTAGGACGGAATGCGTGGGTGGCGGGCGGGGGATCGGCCGGGAAAACCGGATCGGCCCAGCTCGGCGGGGGTAGTGATGTGGTCAATGCCTGGTTTTCAGGATTTGCGCCCATTAACAGCCCCAGGTATACCATAACTGTTATGGTGAGGGATGGCGACAGCGGGGCCGGCACAGCCGCCCCGGTTTTCAGGGAGATAATGGACAAAATTTTGAAGCTGCCCTAAAGGGTGATTATATTTATTTTTCGCTGAGAATTATATTTTACCCTTTGTTTCATTGACTGCCTGATTAAGATGTTGTAGGATAACTATAGGTTTTATTAAGAAACAGGAGTGTAAGCCATGAATGTCAAGGGTGATCACATTCGCGCCCTCAGGGAGGAGCGGGGATATACACTTCAGGACATGGCGAAAAGGGCTAACCTGTCACTGTCATATCTCAGCGAAATTGAAAGGGGTTCCAAAAAGCCGTCTCTTAAGTCAATTGATAAGCTGGCCGCCGCCCTTAATGTTTCCAAGGCCCAGTTGATTGAAGGGGATGTGGCGCAGGCCGGCCTTTCGCTGGGGGATAAAATACGCCTTATGCGTGGGGAAAAGAGCCTTTCTCTCCAGGAACTGGCCAACAGCGCGGGAATATCCATCTCCTATCTGAGTGAGATTGAAAGGGGTACGGTCTACCCGGCCCTCAATACCTTAAAGAGGATAGCCGAGGGACTGGGGGTGTCGCCCTCTACCATTATTACCCACGAGGGCTCTCTGGGACATAAGTTAAAAACACTGAGGGAGGAATACGGACTTACCCAGGCCCACCTGGCCAACCTGGCCGGCGTTACGGCGGGGCTTATCGGCCAGATAGAGCAGGGAAAGGTTCAGCCTTCGCTGAAGACCCTTGAAAAGCTGGCCGAGGTAATGGGGGTATCCCCCTGTTACTTCATCATGGAGCCCGGCGCTGTGGACCAGATGCTGAGTCTGATGAATCCCGAGCTGCGTGAGCTTCTTATGCACCCCAACGTGCAGTCGGTACTCAACCTGATCTGCAACTTTAATGAAAAGGAACTGCAGTTTGTATTGAATTTTATCCAGCTTTTCAAAAGGTCGGGACTGGGCCAGTAAAACATATTGACAAAAGTATGGGCGTAATTATAATATAGTATTATTAAACATAGCGGGAAGGGCATTATATGGCGGCAGTGATAGATCGACTTTGTCAGGGATGCGGTATTTGCGCCCAGGTTTGCCCCATGGACGCCATAAAATTGGTTTCCGCCGTTGCCGTTATCGACACTGAAAAGTGCGATGACTGCGAGGAATGCGTTTTTGCCTGTCCTAACGGTGCTATCACAGGTTGAGGAGGTGATGGAAAATGCCCATGTATGATTTTCGCTGTAAAAAGTGCGGTCACAAATTCATGGTCATTACCGGGATGGCGGATCGTGACAAGGTAACCTGTGCCAAGTGTGGAGCCCGGGAAGTTGAACAGCTTATTTCAGGTTGTTCCGTGATATCAGGTTCAGGTTCGGCATGTTCCACCTCAGGCAGGCCGGGGGGAGGAACAGGATTCAAAGGCGGGTGAGGCATTTAGCAAAAGGCAGTTGGCCTTTAAATTTTGTAAGGAATGCCCAATCCTTCTGGATTCTGACTTCTGGATTCTGCCCTGAAAATTACTGATTCTGAGTGAAATCGTTGTCGGGAGCCAGGAGCCAGAAGTCAGGAGCCAGAAGAGTTTAGACATTATATTGGTCCCATATTTTCATTATTTGTGGTGCC
>JBMOPF010000006.1:0-14873 GCA_049325075.1 Bacillota bacterium
GTCGTTAAGAGACTGTAGCAGCCTCCGATAAATTCCGCCCGGGGTTGAACACTCCCCCCGGATGCATGTCGCTTAAGGGTCCCCCGAAAGGAATGCCCGCAATTCTGAATTCTGAATTCTGAATTCCTGACCCCTGATTAAATCAGTATAAGAATTTTCAGGGCAGAATCCAGACCCACATGCCGCTAAAAAGCGGCACCATCAGAGGATGAAAAAGCAAGGAATGCCCGGACTTCTGGATTCTGAATTCTGGATTCTGGATTCCTGACCCCATATTCATTCAGTATAAGAATTTTCAGGGCAGAAGTCAGAATCCAGACCCACATGCCGCTAAAAAGCGGCACCATCAGAGGATAAAAAAGCCGCCCTCCGGGCGGCGCCGCTGTTCCAGCAACGGGAATAGAACCAAGAACTCGGCACTCAGAATCCTGGGGATGAAAATTTGGGCCCTTTTAAGTAAGGAATGCCTGGAACATTCTGAGTACCAAGTTCTGACCGAATAAGAATATCAGTAGATGCATAATTTCCCGTACCTTAAAAAGACCAACCCCGCCATTGCCGCGGAGTTGGTCTTTAAAAACTGTTGTTTTAAGGTCCAAGGCTGATAACCGGGGCGAGGTTACCGGAGGATTGTGGGAACGAAGGCATCGATGAGACCTATAATGAAAGCCGATATAAGGGCGCCGACAATACTCACACTTAACAGTCCGGGAATAATAAACTGGGCAAGATAGATAACCACCGCGGCGGTAATAAAACCGACCAGGCCCCTGCTCTGGGGAGAAATCCTGTCTCCCAGAAGAGCCTCCGCTATGTAGCCGAGTATGGCGATTACCGCAGCGGCAATAAGGGCGCCTACGAACCCGCCTCTCACTGTAAATCCCGGTGACAGCCAACTCACCACCAGCAAAACCAGCGCTGAGACGACAAACCTTATTATGGAATGCATCCAGTTCACCGTATCGTCACCCCCCTTCTTAAAAGATTCCTTATTATAATTAGCTGAAATAACATAACATATACGGTCTCCAGCTTGCAATTTTGGTTATGCCGTGGTAAAATTGTGCCTGTTGGGAGGTGAGAGAGTGCCTAATATCAAGTCAGCCGAAAAAAGGGTTGAGATAATACGGAACAGAACCCAGCGCAACATGAAGCTCAAGTCCAGCCTGAAAACCACCATCAAAAAGTTTGATGAGGCTTTGAAAAACAGCGGGCCTTCAGAAGAAGCCAGGTCAAAGCTGAATAGAGCGCTGGTTGCAATTGATAAATCCGTAACCAAGGGAATCCTGCACAAAAACACAGCCGCCAGGAAGAAATCTCGCCTGACTCAACGTTTTAACAAGCAAGCCAAAGCCTAGATAAAAGTCCACCCATCGCAAGAGGGTGGATTTCTTCTTTACTATGGAATATAATCTTGTTAAAGCGGAGGTGGATAATATGGCAGTGGTGGAAGTAACCATAGTACCGTTGGGGACCGGAAATACCAGTGTCAGTGATTTTGTGGCCGGGTGCCTCAGGGTGCTTAAAGACGAAAAAAACCTCAAATACAGCCTGACCCCGATGGGCACCATCATTGAAGGAGAACTGGAAAAAATTCTGGACGCCGTCAGGGCGATGCATGAACAGCCCTTCAGGGCCGGCGCCGGCAGAGTACTGACCACTATCAGGATAGATGACCGCAGGGACAGGGAGATAACCATGTCCGGCAAAGTTTCTGCGGTGGAGAAAAAACTGGGTGGCCTTTAAATGAAATACTACCTTGAATTTATAAAAGAGCTCCAGGCCGGACGAATTTTTCCGGTCTACCTTTTTTTCGGCCCTGAGACATACCTGCGGTCGGAGGCCATTAAAAAAATACGGGATTCTCTCCTTCCCGGCGGGCAGGACGAATTCAACCTGGTTATAGTGGATGGCGAAGAAACTCCTATGAGGGAGGTTATTTCACTGGCCTCCATGACTCCGCTCTTTTCGGGAATGAGACTGGTGCTGGTTAAAAACGCCACTGTTTTTTCAGGTAAAAGGGGCGCCGGGATGCCGGCCGACGCCGGTGCCGGCGGAAAGATTTCCGGGGATGAATCGCTCCTGTTAAAATACCTTGACTCCCCCAACCCTGACGCCTGCCTGATCTTCGACGCCGGGGAGAATACAGACAAGCGCAGAAAAATATATAAAGAAATAGCCAAAAGAGGCCGGGTGGTGGAATTCACCCTGTTAAGAGCCGATGATTTGAAAAAATGGCTTAACAAGCAGGCCGGCCTGTCCGGCAAAGCCCTCTCGCCCGGGGCCGCCTCAGAGATATTGAGAAGGGCGGGAAACAGCCTTCAGAACCTGTCGGTGGAAATAAAAAAACTTATTGATTACACAGAAGAAAACAGTATTATAACCGAAGCCGATGTGGCGGAAGTAACCCCCTCACACCCCGAGGAAGATATTTTTGCCGTGATGGACGCCATTGGAGAAAAAAAAGCCGCCCGTGCCATTGAGGGGATTGAACGCCTTCTGCTGCAAAAACACCCGCCGACGGTTATCATGTCCATGATTGTGAGGCAGATAAGGCTGCTGCTACGGGTGGGGAATGCATTGCGCTCCGGGAAAAGTTACGGCGAGTTGCCGTCCCTCCTTGGGCTGCACCCATTTGTGGCAAAAAAAATAGCATCTCAGCAAAAAAATTTTAACCAAGAACTTCTTATTAATACCCTTATCCGGTTACAGGAACTTGATACGGCTGTAAAATCAGGAAAACGGGAGTTTTTATCCGGCATTGGGCTTATTGTTATGGACATCTGCAGACGGCCTTCCGGCCCAATCCGGTAATTGATCACCCCACCACAGCCGGCATGTTCTTTCCCTTTTCATTCAACTTCCAGCAAAAACCACCTATAAACTTTTTTATGTTTTCGATGTCAAACGGCTTGGTAAAACAACACAGTGCCCCGTTCTTTAGCGCCATTTGAATTGTTTCGTCGGAAACGTAAGCAGTCATAAGAACAACCTCTGTTTCCGGCGATACAATTTTTATCCTTCCGAGAGCTTCTATGCCGGACATTTTGGGCATGCGCACATCCATAAAAACAAGGTCCGGCTTCTTTGCCTTTACAGCTTCCACGGCCTCCAGTCCGTTTCTGGCCAATCTGACACTATGACCCTCCTCGGAAATAATTATATCCAGCAGATAACGAACACCGGGCTGATCGTCAACCACCAGGATATCCAGTGTTTTTTGAGTCACACTCCCCACCTCCGACATGAACAAACAATACATTTGAATTACCATCTAATTTTCTATATTATACCATCAATTCCTTCAAAAATTATTATTAGCGTTAAATATTTTTATAAATATAATTTATCGTCTTTAACGTTAATATTATTTCAGAATGTATACTATTTCGACTTTATCTGTCAGATATAAAAAAATCTTCAAAGTTTCGACACATCGCAATTAGTTTCATTATTATACACAATTTGACCAGATATTATTACTTTTTCCACCCGGCTGCGCACGTCAAAGGGGTGTCCGTCAAATATTGCCAAATCTGCATCCCTGCCGGGGGCAAGGCTGCCAATACGGTGTTCCATCCCCAATACCCGGGCTGCCCCGGCAGTAACCGAACGAAGGGCCGCCTCCTCGTTCAGGCCGCCCCGGACCGTCAAACCGGCGGAAATTCCCAGGTATTGTATCGGAACCACCGGGTGATCGGTCATGACGGCAAATTCCACACCTGCCTCCGCCAGCACCTTTGCCGTTCTAAGGGAAATCCCCTGCAGCTCCACCTTGGCCCTGTTGCTGATAATGGGGCCGACAACCGCCTTTACCCCGCCCCTGGCCAGCTCTTCCGCCACCTTATAGCCCTCGGTGCAATGCTCTATTATAATGCGCAGATTAAACTCCCTGGCTATGCGGACTGCTGTCATAATATCATCAGCCCTGTGGCAGTGCACCCTCAGGGGGATTTCCCCCTTTAAAACCCGGGCCAGGGACTCCAGTTTCAAATCCCTGTCGGGAATTGTCTTTCCATTCTCTGAGGCATCCGACAATTTCCTTATATAGTCTTCGGCCCTGACCAGGGCTTCCCTCATCAACGCCGCAGAGGCCATCCTGGTGGACGGTATTTTTTGCTGTCTGCCATAGCTCCTTTTGGGGTTTTCACCCAGGGCCGCCTTCAGGCCTACCGGAGCCTTCAACACCATCTCCTCCACAGTCCTGCCCCAGGTCTTCATGGCCACCATCTCACCACCGATTATGTTGGCGCTGCCCGGCCCGGTAACCACCGTGGTAACCCCCCCCGACAGGGCGTCCCTGAAGCCGAGATCCTCGGGGTTGATGGCATCCAGCGCACGGAGGTGCGGGGTTATGGGGTCGGTGGCCTCATTGGTGTCATCACCTTCAATACGGTATATTTCCTCAGCAATGCCCACATGGCAGTGGGCGTCTATCAGCCCCGGCATTACCAGCATTCCGCTAACATCCAGGATCTCCCAGCCACCGGGCTTGTGTATGCCTCCGGCCACACTGTCTATTTTGCCATCTTTTATAAACACAGTTCCCACTTCATAGGTTTGGCCGGCCATGGTAAAGACCTTCCCTCCCGTGATCGCCAGCATACTTTCAACCTCCCCAATCATTCAGTCTGTTAACACTTATACCGTCGGCCTTTTACCGGCTGCAGCCTCTATCAGCCGCTTAAACAGCCCCAGGAAGAGCGGGCGCCTTTCCCACATCGCCTCCGGATGGCATTGAACACCCAGCGCAAAGCCACGGTCCCTGGATTCCACCGCCTCTATAACCCCGTCCGCCGATCTGGCCGATACAATAAAGCCCGGCGCCGTCCTCCTGACCGCCTGGTGGTGATAGCTGTTTACCCTGACAGAACCGGGACCCAGGATAGAGGCAAGCATTGTTTTCTCCTCAACCAGAATATTGTGGGTGGGGTGGTATCGCGGGGCCTGCTGAAAATGTTTTATTACAGGCTCACCGGCACCGCTGCCTATGTCCTGGTATATGTCGCCCCCGGCCGCTATATTAAGCACCTGTATTCCCCTGCAGATCCCCAGCACCGGAATACCCGCCCCCAGGGCTTTCCGGGCAAGATCCATTTCAAAGGCATCCCTTTCCGGGCACACCTCCCCCATACCCGTAGCCGGGTCCTCGCCGAAATATACCGGGTCCACATCCGGCCCCCCGGACAAAAGAAGGCCGTTAATCAGTCGGGCTATACCGTCAATATCCCCCATGGTATAGGCCAGGGGCAGCGGTATGCCCCCCCCTGCCTCGACCGCTCTTGCATACATACTGCCCAGGAAATACCTGTCATTCTCCCGGTCATACGAGCACGTTATGCCAATCAGAGGTTTCAACGGGGACCCCCTCCCTTCACGGCATTATAAAAGCACCCCTTTTTCCGAGGTGCCCGTCCACCGGCATTCCTATAAATCAACCAGCCCAAGGCTAATTTCAATGGCCTGATTTACTTTCATCATCAATTCCTCATCCAGGGCCGCCACCTTTTCTATCAGGCGGCTCTTGTCAATAGTCCTTATCTGCTCCAGAAGAATTACCGAATCCCTTTCCAGCCCCCCGTCTCCGGCCAGCATTTCGACATGTGTCGGGAGTTTTGCCTTGTCAATCTGGGAGGTGATTGCCGCTATGATGGTGGTGGGGCTGTACTGGTTACCGATATCATTCTGCAATATAAGGACCGGCCTGGTGCCCCCCTGCTCCGATCCCACCACCGGGCTTAGTTCGGCAAAAAAAACATCCCCGCGTCGGATAAGCATTTTACTTTGCCTCCACTGCCGGTTCAAAGGACGACGTCTCCTCCAGATCAATATCATACTGCTCCATGGCAAGTGAAAGGTTTATCCCGGCCATTTCAATATATCCGGCTTTCATCTGCTCACGCAGCAGGCGGCGTTTCCTTTCTGAAATATAGAGCTTCATCGCCTCCCGGATAAATTCACTTCGATTTAGCTGTTCGGCGGCCACAATCCCGTCAACCTCCGCTAACAGGCTGTCCGGAAGGCTTATCATTATCCTTTTCACCTGCGTCAAGCAAAACACCCCCTGGTTTTTCATACGCCGAATTTTTCAGCTGGCAAATAATCCGGGCAAATAAAGGTATAGTCGGCCCCGTCTATATATTATAAACCTGTAACATATTATTTATGTCAGTTTAACTTATCAAAGTCTTTTGTATTTAAGGACAGTCCATCAAATAAAGCCTTATTGAAAAAGGTTCAGGTAATTCCGGTAAATTTATGTTTACGGGAACTTTTGACAAAAAACAATTTGCCCATAGAAACAGCTTTTCTTAAAAAGTGTTTCTCCGCGAAAGCCTTAAAATCCTCCAGTCAATAAAAGGAAGGAAGCGCCCAAAACAGGCCCTGCCGGGATGTTCCGGCTATTCCAGCATGTGCTTTGTGGCCCCCGGTTTTCTTGAAAGAGCAACCTTGCCTGTCCTAACCATCTCCACAATGCCGTGGTCCTCAAGCACCGCACACAGGGCATTGATCTTCTGCTCGTCGCCGGTAAGCTCTATGACCAGCGTTTCCCGGTTGACATCAACAATATTGGCCCTGAAAATGTCAACTATGTCGACTATGTCCGAGCGCCTGTTGGGAATGGCCTTAACCTTGATCAGCGCCAGTTCCCTCTCGATGGAGTCCTTGTCCTCCATCTGGTGAATAGTAATAACATCCACCATTTTTGACAACTGCTTTATAACCTGGTCGAGTATGTGAACATCTCCCTTGACAACAATGGTGATGCGTGTAATATCAGGCTCTTCCGTATAGCCGGCATTTATGCTTTCAATATTGAAAACCCTTCTGCTGAGAAGGCCGGCTATTCTCGCCAGTACTCCGGGCTTGTTCAGTACAAGGACGGCAAGGGTATGTCTCATTTATATTCCCCCTGTAATTACATTCTTTATATGCAACATTTTAGCACACCGTTCCTGATAAGGGTACAAAAATTGTTGCACACATTTTTCCTGTTTAGAGGAAAGGGGACACACCTCTCTTTGGAGTCTGGCCCCGGGGGTCGGAGGAATGTCCCCAATAATGCGAAAGGGGACACACCTCTCTTTGGAGTCTGGCCCCGGGGGTCGGAGGAATGTCCCCAATAATGCGAAAGGGGACACACCTCTCTTTGGAGTCTGGCCCCGGGGGTCGGAGGAATGTCCCCAATAATGCGAAGCTTTTTAGGATACAACAGTTTACTCCGCAATTATACAGATTATGTCCCCCACTTTGACATGGTCTCCCTCATCAACCAGTATCTCCTTTACAATGCCGGCAGCCGGCGAAGGCACGTTAAATATTGCCTTGCTGGTCTGCATCTCCACCAGATCGTCACCCTCCTCCACATATTCCCCCCGGGAAACCTGCCAAAAGGAAACGGTACAGGTATCAACCCCTTCGGCCAGAAACGGCATTTTCACTTCCACATGGCCCACCTCCGGATAGCTTTTATATTCTATAATATTTAACCGAAGCCCCGGATAGGTCTTTATGACAAAAACAATCACTCCATTTCGGCGGCACTTTTTTCCAGTATACGATAATTCATTTTCAGGTCAAACACCTGGCCGAAAACTGTCACCATTTTTCTTTCCACATCATCCATGTTCACCGCCCCGCCCAATATCCTCTCCAGTGAGGTCACACCCTTTTCAGTAATGCCGCAGGGCGATATATAACTGAAATGGACAAGGTTGGTATTCACATTCAGGGCGAAGCCGTGGTAGGTCACCCAGTTTGTTATTCCAATGCCGATGGCGCATATTTTTTCATTTTCGACCCAGACACCCGGATACCCCGGAATTCGGCGGCCCTCCACACCATAGCCGTCCAAAAGCCGTATAACCACCTCTTCATACATGAATATTACCCTGTGCACATCCTTGATATGCTGGCTTAAATCAAGTATGGGGTAGGCAATAAGCTGTCCCGGCCCGTGATACGTTATATCCCCACCCCTGTCGGCGTCGTAAACCAGTATGCCTTCCCGGCAAAGCTCCTCCGGAGAGGCAAGGATGTTATTTCTGGAGCCCTTTCTGCCTATGGTTATAACCGCAGGGTGCTGGAGCAGCACCAGGGTGTCCGGTATTTTTTTGCCAATCCGGCGGCACAGCAGCTGCTTTTGCAGCAAATACGCCTCCCGGTAGTCAAACAGACCCAACTGGATAACACTACACTCCCTTGTCACAGACAACACCTCACATAGGAACGATCCTTCCCCGCACCGCCTCTGCCGCCTCCATCACAGCTTAGGACTTTGTCGGATGGGCATGCACAGATACCCCCGGTTGTCTTGCAGTGGCGCCCACCCGCATGGCATCACCGCTTCAGCAGTCAGGCCGGTGGCGTGGGCGATATAGGCCACTGCTTCATATTACTTATATACCCGGATAAGATTTAAAGTTGAATGGATGTTGTAAAAAAAGGGGAGCACCCTTTTAAACCACGTCTAATAAAGGAATGCCCCAATTATTCCGGCTTCCGGCTTCCGACTTCCGACTTCTGACTCCTGACATAATAAGCATTACAGTATGAGCTATTCACTCAAATAGCGGTCACATTCCAGTGCCGCCCCCCGGCCCTCATTGATGGCCCATATCACCAGGCTCTGGCCCCGGCGCATGTCTCCGGCGGCAAAAACACCCTTTATATTGGTGGCAAATTTGCCGTATTCAGCCTTGACGTTGGAGCGCTCATCACGCTCCAGACCCAGCTGTCCGGGCAGGTTATCCTCGGGTCCGATGAAGCCCATGGCCAGCAGCACCAACTGGGCCGGCCATATTTTTTCAGAACCGGGGACCTCCCTGGGAAACAGGCGTCCCCTTTCATCCTTTGCCCATTCAACACTGACAGTCTCCACCCCTTTAACGCGCCCCTGTTCATCACCGATAAACCTTTTGGCTGTTATACAGTAGTGCCGCGGATCTGAGCCCTGAACTGCAGCCGCCTCCTCCTGGCCGTAGTCCACCTTTAAAATCCTGGGGTACTGCGGCCAGGGGTTTTCCGGAGCCCTTTCCACGGGCGGTTTCGGCATTATCTCCAGTTGGTTGACGCTTTTGCACCCGTGGCGCAGGGAAGTGCCTACACAGTCTGTCCCGGTGTCACCACCACCGATGATAATAACATCCTTGCCCGCGGCTGAAATATATTTGCCGTCGCCATGGTTGGAGTCCAGCAGGCTCCTGGTATTGGAGCCCAGGAATTCCATGGCCTGGTGGACTCCCCCCAGATTACGCCCTTCAATGGTGAGGTCCCTGGGCTTTGTGGAGCCGCAGCATAGCACCACGGCGTCAAATTCACTTAAAAGCCTGTCAGCGGGAAAGTCCCTGCCAACCTCCGTATTGGGTAAAAACACAACCCCCTCGGCCTCCATCAGCTCAATCCGCCGCCGGACAACCCCCTTATCCAGCTTCATATTGGGGATGCCGTACATCAAAAGGCCTCCGATACGGTCCGCCCTCTCAAATACGGTAACCAGGTGGCCGGCCCTGTTCAGCCGGTCCGCACAGGCCAGCCCGGAGGGGCCGGAGCCCACCACGGCCACCTTTTTGCCGGTACGCTCAAGGGGGGGCCTGGGTGACATCCACCCTTCACTGTAAGCCTTCTCGATAATGGCGTACTCTATGTTTTTTATGGTCACCGGAGAAGTGGCCATCCCCGCGGTACACGACCCCTCGCAGGGGGCCGGGCAGACCCTGCCGGTGAACTCCGGAAAGCTGTTTGTTTTGAGCAGGCGGCCAAGAGCCTCTTTCCACAAACCCCGGTAGACCAGGTCGTTCCACTCGGGCATCAGGTTGTGGTTGGGGCAGCCGGAGGCCATCCCGTTCAGCATAATTCCACTGTGGCAGAAGGGAACGCCGCAGTCCATACAGCGTGCCGCCTGGGTTTTCAAGGCATCCTCCGCCATGGTTTGGTGAAATTCATTCCAGTCCCTGATACGATCCAGGGGATCGCGATCCAAAGGGAGTTCCCTCTGGTATTCCATAAATCCTGTTGGCTTGCCCATTGAGTAATCCCCCCTAATTCCCGCTGATTCTGGAAACGTCTTTAATATTTTCTTCAAAGGCCGTCATAATGGCTTCATCACCGCTGAGACCGGCTTCCCCGGCCCTCTCAATGGCCTCCATCATACGCTTGTAGTCCTTTGGAACAACCCGGACAAACTTCTGCTCCAGAACGTCCCAGTTATCCAGTACCCACCGGGCGCGAAGGCTCCCGGTATAGTCCAGGTGCCGCCGGATCATTTCTTTTACTTCTTTTATTTCATCTTCTCTCTCCAGCTTTTCCAGTAAAACCATTTCGGTATTGCAGCGCCGGGGAAATGTTCCGTCCCCGTCCAGCACATAGGCTATGCCGCCGGACATGCCGGCCGCGAAATTTCTGCCGGTTGGGCCCAGCACAACCACCCGTCCTCCGGTCATATATTCACAGCCGTGGTCCCCCACGCCTTCCACAACCGCCCGCACACCGCTGTTTCTGACGCAGAAACGCTCTCCGGCCTGGCCACGAATATAGGCCTCACCGGATGTCGCCCCATAAAAGGATACATTACCTACAATTATATTTTCCTCCGGAACAAAGGCCGAATCAGCCGGGGGAAAGACTATCAGCCTGCCCCCGGAAAGCCCCTTGCCGAAGTAGTCGTTGGCGTCGCCATCCAGCGTCATGGTGATCCCCCTGGGCACAAAGGCGCCAAAGCTCTGCCCGGCGGTGCCCATAAAATGGAGTCTGATGGTGTCCTCCGGCAATCCTTCAGCCCCGTAACGCCTGGTAACCTCCTGGCCCAATATGGTGCCCACGGCACGGTTGGTATTGCGAATGGGCAGCCTGAACTCCACAGGTTCCCGGCGCTCCAGCGCCGGCCGGCAAACCCCCAGCAGCACTTGCCGGTCAAGGGTGTTCTCCAGCCCGTGGTTCTGCTCAATACTGCAGTACCTGCCCGTGTTTTCAGGAACCGGCTGGTAAAGCAGGGCTGACAGGTCCAGTCCCCGTGCCTTCCAGTGGTTTACCGCCGGGTTCACTTCCAACACATCGGTTCTGCCCACCATTTCGTTTATGGTGCGGAAGCCCAGCCGGGCCATTATCTCCCTCATTTCCCGGGCGATAAACTTCATAAAGTTGACCACATGCTGCGGATCTCCCTTGAACCTTTTACGCAACTCCGGGTTTTGGGTGGCTATGCCGCAGGGGCAGGTATCCAGGTTGCAGACCCGCATCATCACACAGCCCAGGACAACCAGCGGAGCGGTGGCAAAACCATATTCCTCCGCCCCCAGCAGCGCCGCGATAACCACGTCACGCCCGGTCATCAGCTTGCCGTCTGTTTCCACCACAATCCTGTCCCGCAGGCCGTTGAGCACCAGAGTCTGGTGGGTTTCCGCCAGGCCCAGTTCCCACGGAAGGCCGGCATGGCTGATACTGGTGCGCGGCGATGCACCGGTGCCCCCGTCATACCCGCTGATCAGCACCACATCGGCCCGCCCCTTGGCAACCCCTGCGGCGATGGTGCCCACCCCGACCTCGGAGACCAGCTTTACATTTATTCTGGCCCCCGGGTTTGCATTTTTTAAATCGTAAATGAGCTCGGCCAGATCCTCAATGGAGTAAATATCGTGATGCGGAGGGGGTGAGATCAGCCCTACCCCCGCCGTGGTACCCCTTACTCTGGCCACCCAGGGATAAACCTTTCTTCCGGGCAGTTGACCGCCCTCGCCGGGCTTTGCCCCCTGGGCCATCTTGATCTGAATCTCATCCGCATTGACCAGGTAATTGCTGGTCACCCCAAACCGCCCCGAGGCCACCTGCTTTATGGCGCTGCGGCGGGAATCTCCGTTGGGATCAGGCACAAAGCGGTCAGGGTCCTCCCCACCTTCACCGGTATTGCTCTTGCCGCCTATGCGGTTCATGGCGATGGCCAGGCACTCATGGGCCTCCTTGCTGATGGATCCGAAAGACATGGCCCCGGTTTTGAAACGCCGGCAGATAGACTCAACTGATTCAACCTCGTCCAGTGGAACCGGCAAACGGTCCGTTTTAAAATTGAACAGCCCCCTCAGAGTGACTGATTTTTGCGTCTCGTTAAGCTGCCCGGAATACTGCCGGAAAAGGCTGTAGTCATTGTTGCGGCAGGCCTGCTGCAGCATAACGATAGTCTGTGGGTTATAAAGGTGCTTTTCGCCGTCATGCCGCCACTGGTAGGTTGAGCCGGAATCGAGCGGTTCCTCCCGCCCCTCCCGGGGTGAAAAGGCTTTGCTGTGCCGGAGTTCCGATTCCCGGGCGATCTGGTCAATACCAATACCCCCCACCCGTGAGGGAGTCCAGGTGAAATATTTGTCGATAACCTCCCGGCTTATGCCAATAGCCTCAAAAATCTGCGCCCCATGATAACTCTGGACAGCGGAAATGCCTATTTTTGACATCACCTTGACCACACCCTTGGTGACGGCCTTGATGTAGTTCTGCAATGCCTTTTCATAAGTTATGCCGGTAAGCATCCCGCCATTGATCATGTCTTCCAGGGAATCAAAGGCAAGGTAGGGATTAACCGCGCTGGCGCCGTAGCCGATCAGTGCGGCAAAATGGTGCACCTCACGGGGCTCACCAGATTCCAGCAAAATACACACCCGGGTCCTGGTTCCCTCCCGAATCAGGTGGTGGTGCAGGCCGGAAAGGGCAAGCAGTGCCGGAATGGCCGCATTATTCTCATCTATGCCGCGGTCGGACAGGATCAATAGATTCGCGCCTCCGGCAATGGCCCTGTCGGCTTGGCCAAACAGGTTCTCCAGCGCCCTTTCCATACCCCGTCCACCTTCGGCCACACTGAACAGAATGGGCAGGATTGCAGATTTAAAGCCTTCCATGTTTATATGCCGTAATTTGGCCAGTTCTTCATTGCTCAGTATCGGTGTTTTAAGCATAATCTGGCGGCAGCTGTCCGGCTCCGGATTGATCAGGTTTTTCTCCGGCCCTATGGTTGTTTCCCAGGACACAATAATCTCTTCCCGAATAGAGTCAATTGGCGGGTTGGTCACCTGAGCAAACAACTGCTTGAAATAGTTGTATAAAAGCTGCGGCTTTTCAGACAAAACGGCCAGTGAGCTGTCAGTGCCCATGGACCCCACCGTTTCCACCCCGTTTTTGGCCATCGGCTCCAGGAGCCTGGTCAAATCCTCATAAGTGTATCCAAAGGCCTTCTGACATTTAAGCACAGTGTCATGATCAGGCTTTGGCGCTCCCGGGGAAGGCGGCAAGGCCTCAAGGCTGACCAGATACTCATTCAGCCAACGGCGGTAAGGGTGTTCGGTGGCAATGCGCTGTTTTATCTCTTCATCCGAAACAATCCTGCCCTCCCCGGTATCAACCAGCAGCATGCGACCCGGGCGCAGCCTTTCCTTGACAAGTACATCCTCAGGGGGAATATTAAGCACGCCCACCTCCGAGGCCAGAACTATCAGGTCATCCCTGGTGATATAATAGCGGGAAGGCCGCAGCCCGTTCCGGTCCAACACAGCGCCCACTATTTTCCCGTCGGTAAAGGCAACGGCGGCAGGGCCGTCCCACGGCTCCATCAGGCAACTGTGATATTGATAAAAGGCCTTCTTTTCATCGCTCATGCTTTCATGCTTTGACCACGGCTCGGGAATCATCATCATGGCCACATGGGGCAGGCTGCGGCCGGCCAGGTTGAGAAACTCCATGCAGTTGTCAAACATGCCGGAATCGCTGGCATCCTGGTCGATAACCGGCAGAACCTTGCTTATATCCTCCCCGAACAGATTGCTCCGGAACATGGCCTGACGGGCATGCATCCAGTTGATATTTCCCCGCAGCGTGTTTATTTCACCGTTATGAACTATATAACGGTACGGGTGAGCCCTCTCCCAACTGGGGAAGGTATTGGTGCTGAACCTTGAGTGGACCAGGGCTATGGCTGTTTCCATGTCCAGGTCATTCAGATCCAGATAAAAACTCTTCAGCTGTTCAGGGGTTAGCATCCCCTTATATACAATGGTGCGGGAGGACAGACTGGCAAAATAGAAGGTGGAATTGTCACCCTCCGGCAGGCATGAGTTCCTGACCTCGTTTTTCAGGCGCTTGCGGATCACATACAGCTTGCGCTCAAAATCAAGCTGGTCTCTCACCTGGGGGTTCCTGGCGATAAATACCTGTCTTATGAAGGGCCGGGCCATCTTGGCCGTTTCGCCAAGGGTGTAATCATTTACCGGAACTGTCCGCCACCCCAGCACCGCTTGACCTTCCTCCATAACCACCCTTTCCACTGCCTTTTCACAGGCTTCCCTCAGCTCCGGCTGACGGGGCAAAAAAAGCATGCCGACGCCATACTGGCCGGCGGGAAGAAGGTGTATGCCCGCTATTGCCAGCACCTTTTCAAAGAAACCATGGGGTATCTGCATAAGTATCCCGGCGCCGTCGCCGGTATTGGTCTCGGATCCCCTGGCGCCTCGATGGTCAAGATTTTTCAGTATGGTAAGAGCCTGCTGCACAATCTTGTTTGACTTTTTGCCCTTGATGTTGGCCACAAAACCAATGCCGCAGGCGTCATGTTCGAACCTCGGGTCATAAAGGCCCTGCTTGGGGGGTAATCCCATGTTTTTCATATTTAAAACCTCCTGTGCCGCTTTCCTGCTATAACAATTTCCTCCCCACAGGCAGGGGCGGAAGGTATGAAAACCGGCCTCCGGCCGGTGCCACCTTGCAGGTGGCTGAATCCAGACCCACATGCCACTTTTATAAGTGGCACCATAAAGGATGAAAAAGGAATGCCCGGAATTCTGAGTTCTGAGTTCTCATAAGGGGTCGCTTGCGGGCAGGTGGAGTGTTAAACCCCGGCT
>JBMOPF010000007.1:0-14273 GCA_049325075.1 Bacillota bacterium
GCTTATACTGTCGGGAGCCAGGAGCCAGAAGCCAGGAGCCGGAAGGGTCCGGGCATTCCTTTCGGGGGACCCTTAAGCGACATGCATCCGGGGGGAGTGTTCAACCCCGGGCGGAATTTATCGGAGGTTGCTACAGTCTCTTAACGACCGAGCCTAAGGACTGACAATTTGGCGGCTGGACGACGCCAAAAGCCTGAGAGGAGCAGGACGCGACTTTCGAAGGCGGTTGACAGTCCTTTGGCGACCGAGTTTAGAGACTGTTGCAGGCGGAGATGATGCAGCCGGGGTTTAACACTCCCCCTGCCCGCAAGCGACCCCAAAGTATCTTGTTTTTTCATCCTTTATGGTGCCACTTTTAAAAGTGGCATGGGGGTCTGAGTTCTGAGTTCTTTACTATAAAAAAGCCTTAATGTTTAAGGCTTCCCTATAGCCAACAGAGGAATGCTTTTTTGAAACGCTTTTAACGGAAAGTCGGAAACAGAGGAGAACTATACTTTACTAAGCGTTATAAAAAATCCTCCCGGTGTACCCGGGAGGATTTTTTATCATGATTCAACTGTTTTCAAGGCGTCAAATCACATCCTGAACTTTTCTATCAGCTCTCTCATTTCCGCCGCTACCTTGCTGAGGTCGTTGGCCGAGGCGGATACCTCCTCCATTGTGGCGGTCTGCTCTTCTGTGGCGGCGGCTACATTCTGTACCGCCGAGGTAACCTGCCCTGCCGCTTCGGCCACCTCTCCGGCCTTGAGATTCAGTTTTTGCACCAGGCTTATAATGGCCGTCAGGGACTGGCTCACCTCATTAACCACCTGGTCTCCTTCCGCCACCTTTGTCCTGCCGATCTCCATGTCCTGTACCGACTGGGCCGACTGCTGCTTTACCTCGCTGATGATGTTGTTTATTTCCTTGGCCGACTGGACCGAGTCTTCGGCCAGTTTTCTCACTTCCTCCGCCACCACGGCGAACCCCCTGCCGGCATCCCCGGCCCTGGCGGCCTCAATGGCGGCGTTTAGCGCCAGCAAATTTGTCTGGTCGGCAATCTCATTAATTGTGTCTACAAATCTTCCAATTTTTTCTATGGCGTTATTGAGTGATTCCACAGATTCCGCCACCTGGCCGACGGATTTTTCTATTTCCCTCATGGTTTCCACAACGGTGTCCACGTTTTTCTGACCGAGGTTGGCCTGCCTGCTGGCCTCCTGGGCCTGGTCGGACACCTCTTTTATACTCTCCACCACATTTTCTATGGTTGCGGCTATCTCACCCACACTGGCCGCGTTCTCCGTGGCTGCCGCGGCAGTCTGCTCAGCCTGGGTGGCAAGGGAATCGGAAGCGTCGGACACATGGGCTCCGGACTCGGCAATGTTTCCTATCAACTCTTTAAAGCTATTCCTCATCCGTTCAAAGGCATTTGACAGAAGCCCGACCTCATCCCTGTCGCCGCTTTTTATTTCGACGGTCAGGTCCCCCAGGGCCAGGCTGTTGGCCGCACCCACCAGATGGTTAATGGGGCGGACTATGTTTCTTATAAACAGGGCAGACAGTATAAAGGCCAGGGCCAAACTTACCGCCAGGGAGATTCCGATCATTATCATGGCCTGCCTGATATTTTGCCGGGCCTCCTGCCTGGCTATGGCCACCTCATTATCAACATCATCTATGTACATGCCGGTGCCCACCACTATATTCCATGGTTCAAACAGCCTGACATAGGTCAGCTTCGGGTAACCCACCGCGGGATCCTTCCCCGGTTTGGTCCAGTAGTATTTTACAATCCCCTCTCCATTCTCGGCGGCAACCCTGTTCATCTCTACAAACAATTTAACCGGCGCGATGTTTTTTGTTATTATGTCAGAATTTTTATCATATACCCGGCCGTCATAAAAAATTGATTTGATATAGGAAAAATCAACCTGGGCGGACAGGTCGGTCCCATTCAGTTCCGGTGTAATGGGATGCATTAGCATAACCGGCCTCTCACCCGCGGTTATGATGAACAAATACCCCTTGCCGCCATCGTAGCGCATGGCGGCTATGCGCATAAAGGCCCGTTTTTGTGCTTCTTCCAGGGAAAACTCACCACTTTTCGCCCGCTTGTCGTACTCGGCCAGGATGGCATCAGCAGATTCAGTAATGCTTTTCAACTTATCCTCGCGTTCTCCGATAATATGTGCTTGAACCATATCTGCGTTTTCCCGGCCAAAGATGTTAAACTGCCGTAATGTCATGGTGGTGACCATAGCAACAGTAACAACAATGAGTATGATCACTAATAAAATCATCTTGTTCTGCAACCTGTAAAACCCTGCTTTGCCTGATTTCATTCTTTGAATAACTCCTTTTTTTTACAGATATAAGACTATCATTTGCATATTCATATTGTGTAACCGATACCTGGAGGACTTTTTATTTACGATTTAACTGGTTTTCACTGCGCAAATCACATTCTGAATTTTCCTATAAGCTCTCTCATTTCCGCCGACACCTTGCTGAGGTCGTTGGCCGAGGCGGATACCTCCTCCATTGTGGCGGTCTGCTCCTCTGTGGCGGCGGCTACATTCTGTACCGCCGAGGTTACCTGACCGGCGGCGGCAGCCACATCCTTTGTTTTCAGGTTGAGGTTTTGCACCAGATTTATGATGGCTGTCAGGGACCGGCTCACCTCATTGACCACCTGGTCTCCTTCCGCCACTTTTGTCCTGCCGTTCTCCATGTCCTGGACCGACTGGGCCGATTGCTGTTTTACCTCGCTGATGATGTTGTTTATTTCCTTGGCCGACTGGACAGCGCTCTCGGCCAGCTTTCTCACTTCCTCCGCCACCACGGCGAACCCCCTGCCGGCATCCCCGGCCCTGGCTGCCTCAATGGCGGCATTCAGCGCCAGCAGGTTCGTCTGGTCGGCGATGGCGTTAATTGTGTCTACGAATTTACCGATTTTTTCTATGGCGTTATTAAGTGATTCCACAGATTCCGCCACCTGGCCGACGGATTTTTCTATTTCCCTCATGGTTTCCACAACGGTGTCCACGTTTTTCTGACCGAGGTTGGCCTGCCTGCTGGCCTCCTGGGCCTGGTCGGACACCTCTTTTATACTCTCCACCACATTTTCTATGGTTGCGGCTATCTCACCCACACTGGATGCGTTCTCCGTGGCTGCCGCGGCAGTCTGCTCGGCCTGGGTGGCAAGTGAGTCGGAGGCGTCGGACACGCGAGCCCCGGACTCGGCAATGCTTCCTATCAACTCTTTAAAGCTAATCCTCATCCGTTCAAAAGCATTTGACAGAAGCCCGACCTCATCCCTGTCGCCGCTTTTTATTTCGACGGTCAGGTCCCCCAGGGCCAGGCTGTTGGCCGCACCCACCAGATGGTTAATGGGGCGGACTATGTTTCTTATAAAAAGTATGGAAAGGATAATGGCTACGACAAGACTGACAGCCAGTGAAATCCCGGTCATTATCAAAGCCTGCCGGATATTTTCCCTGGTTTCCTGCTTGACCATGGCCACCTCATTATCCACATCATCTATGTACATGCCGGTACTCAACACAACGTTCCATGGTTCAAACAGCCTCACATAGGCAATTTTGGGGTAGCCCACCGTGGGGTCCATTCCGGGCTTGGGGAAGTAATACATTACCGTGCCCTCTCCGTTCTCTGCGGCAACCCTGTTCGATTCAACAGCTATTTTAACCGGCTTGATATTATTCGATATTATTTCAGAATTCTTATCATATATCTGACCGTCATAAAAAATAGAATTGAAAAAGGAAAAGTCAATCTGA
Organism: Bacillota bacterium; assembly: GCA_049325075.1. Lineage (GTDB taxonomy): Bacteria > Bacillota > Desulfotomaculia > Desulfotomaculales > Desulfocucumaceae > BRHc4a. The sequence continues at coordinate 3,783 of JBMOPF010000007.1, forward strand.
GTCGACTGGTCAGTTCCATTCAGTTCCGGCTTAAGCGGGTGCATTATCATAACCGGCTTTTCACCCGCGGTTGTGATGTGCAAATAACCCTTGCCGCCGTCGTAGCGTATGGCGCCTATGCGCGCATATGCCCGCCTCTGCGCCTCTTCCCGGGTGAACTCACCATTTTTGGCCCTGGCATCATACTCCCCCAGGATGGCTGCGGCAGACTCAGTTATATTTTTTAATTTTTCCTCCCGCTCCTTGATAATCTGGGCGCGAACCTTCTCTGTGTTGGCCTGGCCGAAAACATTAAACTGCCGGACAGTCATGGCGGCAACAAAGGTAACTGTTACAACAATAAGTGTGAACACCAACAGTATCATCTTGTTTCTCATTCGTAAGCCGCCTGATTTTTGCGAAGCCATTCCGCCGCCCCCTCCTCATGCATAATTGCACATAAAATATTTAATCATTACGGTAAATAAGGGTCTATTAATTACCTCAATATAGAAATTAATTCATTACTTCGACATATTCACCTCTTTTCCTTTTTATTTCCTTAAAAACTTCATCTATGAAACAACCTCCCGGCAGGGCATTTTAGTTTCATTCCGGGGTAATGTAGCAATATTAGGAATGGCTGTAAGGAATGCCTGAAACCTTCTGTCTCCGACCAATCGGAAATACTTCTCCGGCCCCTCCGACCATCCGGAAATGCACCCCTGGCCATTCCGACAGCATTAGAATTTCTGTATAAGAATATCAATAAAAAACCTCCCCGTTTAAGGAAGGTTTTTTATTAAACATTGCCTTGCGCCCTCTCAGGGTATCACCTTGTTCAGGGGGTATTCAATCAGGTCCTGGGCGCCGCACTTTCTAAGTTTTGGTATCAGGTCCCTGACCATCTTTTCGTCCAGCACCACCTCCACGGCCAGTCCGTCATTGTTGTACAGCCTTGATACGGTGGGGTGCTTCATGGCCGGGAGGACCGACAGCACGTCATCGACTTTGTCCGCCGGCACATTCATTTTCAGCCCCACCATGGAGTCTGCCATCAGAGCCCCCTGGAGCAGCACGGCCAGGTTTTCCAGCTTTTCCCTTTTCCAGGGGTCCTGCCAGGACTGCTTGTTGGCGTGCAGCTTGGTGTTTGACTCAAGAATGGTGGCGATAACCCTGAGGTTGTTGGCCTTCAGTGAACTGCCGGTCTCGGTCAGATCGGCTATGGCGTCCACCAGATCAGGAACCTTCACCTCGGTGGCCCCGTACGAGAATTCCACCGTGGCGCTCACTCCGTTATCCTCCAGGTACTTCTTGGTTACCTGTACCAGTTCCGTGGCTATTCTTTTTCCCTGTAGATCCGCCACTGTCTTTATATCGCTTTTATCGGCCACCGCCAGTACCAGCCTGATGGGATTGTTGGTCTGCTTGGAATAAACCAGGTCGGCCACTTCCACCACGTCGGCCGCGTTTTCCATGATCCAGTCATAGCCGCTGAGGCCGGCGTCCAGAACCCCTTCATTGACATACCTGGGAATCTCCTGGGCGCGCATAAGCACCACCTCAAGCTCAGGATCGTCAATCCTGGGGAAATATGACCGGCTCCTGACCGTTATATTGAACCCCGCCCTTTTGAAAAGCTGAAATGTCGCCTCCTGAAGGCTTCCCTTCGGCAGTCCCAGTCTTAATACACTCATACTCCCGCCCTCCATATATCAAGGTTACTTTATTGCGTTAATGCTTTATCATATTAAAGCACCATAAATACAGTATAAATATATTAATATTCCCTGTCAAGAAATTATTTATGCGGATTTCACTCAGCATTAGCATATCACCTGCAGGCCACCTTCGAAGAAATACAGAACGCGCTCCTTGACGGGCTTTCCGGTAATAGCCGCCACCGCCCTGGAGTACAGACGCATCTGGTTCCTGTATTTGGGGGGGATATCCCCGGCCCCCCTGCTGTCTGTCTTGTAGTCAATTATAAGCCAGCCGTCCCCCTCGTCCACAAGGCAGTCTATAACGCCCTGCACCAGAACCCTCTCGCCGGAAAGGCTGTCCGGCAGGTCAGGGTACACCTCGGATGCCGGGACAACCAGGCTGAAGGGCGCCTCCCTCAACACCCGTCCGGCGGCCAGCATCCTTCTGCCCGGCCCGGAAAGGAAAAAGGCGGCAATTTTTTTGCAGTCCACAGAGTCCGCCATCTCCGGGGTAAGAAGTTCCTTTTCCCTCATGCGGTCCAACTGGGCCTCTATATCGTCTTCCCCCAGGCCGCCGCCAAGCTCCAGGTGACGCATCACCATGTGAACGGCGGTGCCCCTCTCGGCGCCGGTCAGGCCTCTCTGTCCGGTCAGGAACTGGGGCCTGGCGAAGGAGGGCTTCAGGAAGGGCATCTTTTCATTGCTGCCTTCCTCCAGCGGCACACTGCCACCGGCTTCGTCATAACCGAACACCGGCAGAGGGACACCGCCGGCCATCTCACCAAGGCCGGTGACTGAAATCTTGACCGCCTTATCCACAGCATCACCGGCCGGATAGACCCAGGACAGCCTTTCCGCCACCTGATCACTGAACTGACCGCCGGTGTTGACCGGACGACCCAGCTTAACGGCCTCGACAAATTCCTTGTCGGGCTCCTCCGCACCGCCACCGGCCGGGGTGTCTCCCCGGGCGTCCAGAAAGCGGATGCTCCAGCAGCCCCTCTCCGCAAAACCATTATCCGGACGGCGCAGTCCCGTGGCCATGTCCACCAGCGGACTGCCATCACCCGTGGCCACCAGGGCCATACATATCCAGTCCAGATATGAGCCTGCCTCCAGCACATCCGTGACGGAAATCCCCTCACCGCCGGCGGCGCTGTCAGCCCACGAACGGGCTGATTCGGCCAGGTCCTTTACTGTCCCGGTCAGGATAAGCTTTTCCCGCGCCCGGGTCATGGCCACATAGAGCACCCTCATTTCCTCCGCCACGGCCTCCCTGCGAATCTTTTCCCGCACTGCCAGCCTGGCCAGGGTGGGATAGGAAATCCTGGCGTCCGGGTCCACCATCAGCGGCCCGAAGCCAAGGTCCCGGTGCAGAAGGACGCTCCCCGCCATATCCCGCCGGTTGAATCCTCTGCCCAGGCCGGCCACCACCACCACCGGAAATTCCAGCCCCTTGCTCTTGTGAATGCTCATAATCCTTACCACGTTCTCGTTTTCCCCCAGGGTGCGGGCCTTTCCGGGATCTTCACCCTTTTCCCTCATCCGGTCTATATACCGCAGAAAGGAGAATATGCCCCTGAAGGTGGTGGTTTCGTACTGCCCCGCCCTGTCATGGAGGGCGCGGAGGTTGGCCTGCCTCTGGGCCCCGCCGGGCATGGCCCCGACGTAATTGTAGTAGCCCGTTTCTCTGTATATGGCCCAGATAAGGTCGGTCATGGCCGACCTTCTGCCGGCCTCACGCCACCTGTTCAGATTCGAAATAAAGGAGGCCAGCACGGGGGCCGGTTCATCCCCGGCGGAGGCTGCAGCCAGCAGGGCATCCCAGAGGTCACCATTCTGAGCCGCCATCCTCACCTTGGCCAGTTCCCCGGCCCCAAGCCCGCATACCGGCGACCTCAGCACAGCCGCCAGGGGTATATCCTGCCTGGGATTGTCTATCACCTTCAACAGTGAAAGCATGGTCTCCACTTCAGTAGACTCGTAAAACCCCGAACCGTCCTCGGCATAGGCCGGAACTCCCAGCCTGCCCAGCTCCCCGGTGAAAATAGCGGCCACACCCCTGGCGGCCCTGGTAAGTATCACCACATCCCTGTATGTAACCGGCCTGTATCCTCTGTTTACGGAGTCATATACCTCAAGGCCGCTTTCTACCATATCCTTTATCCGCTGTGCGACAAACCTGGCCTCTGCCTGCAGGGGGGTAAGATCTTCATCTTCGCCAACAGCGGCCCCGGAGGGGTCGGCAACCTCCCCCTCAACTGCTCCGCCGTCTTCCCCGGTCTGCCCCCTCCTGTCCAGTATAACCAGTTCCACCCCGCCGGCCCGGACGGGCCCGCCTTCATAAATTTCCGCCCCGAAAACCAGCTCGGCATCGGAATCATAGTCCATCTCCCCGGCCTCCCGGGTCATTATCACCCTGAATATGCCGTTGACAGCGTCTATTATTTCCCGCCTGCTCCTGAAATTCCTGGCCAGGTTAATCCTGCGCCCCGGTCCTTCCCCGTTAACGGAATAGCTGACATACTTCTCCAGAAAAAGGCCCGGGTCGGCCATCCGGAACCGGTAAATGCTCTGTTTGACGTCACCGACCATAAAGAGGTTGGGATATTGGTGGGCGGGCCTGGCCACCATATTGATGATGGCCTCCTGGACCGGGTTTATATCCTGGTACTCGTCCACCAGCACCTCTTCAAACTGCTCCCTTATTTCCAGGGCCACGTCGGAGGGCTGCACACCACCATCCCCGTCCCGTCGGCCCAGTATTTGCAGGCAATAGTGCTCCAGGTCGCTGAAATCAAGCAGCCCCCTGGCCTTTTTTGCTTTGCGGTAGCCCTCGGCAAAGGAGTCCACAAGCTCCGCCAGCGCCCGTATCACCGGCGCAAGCCTATCCATATCCCGGCGGTGCTCCTCCAGGGTGCGGGACATGTAGACCTCCCCCAGCTTTTTCATTTTTGCCTTAACCCTGTTTCTCAGACCAGTTACCCTGTCCTTAATCCTGTCATCCACATTTTTCCCGGCGCTTTTCAGCTTATTGAAATTGAGCTGCCCAAAGGCCATGCAGGCCTGGTCCCAGCCGCTCCGGCATTGTTTTATTATGCCTTCCAGCATGAGTATTTCCTCATAAATGTCGCCGGAATACCTGTCCGGGCCTCCCGGCGCCCGGCACAGCGCCAGGGCCTTTTTCATCTCCCTGACCGCTCCGCCCACCGATGCCACAACCTCCGCCAGCACCCCGTCCGCATACACCCTCAGTACATCTCCCCCTTCGCCGTCGCCGCCAAACATGCCGGCCGCCCTTTTCAGCCACATCTCCGGGTCGGGATTAATCCTGGAGAAGTTGTAAATCTGTATCACCAGTTCCTGCAGGGCGGCATCGTCGCCGCGGCCGCCGAAGCACTCCACCAGCCGGGCAAATTCTTCGCCCCCGGCCGAATATTTTTCCTCAAAAATCTGTTCCAGCACATCGGATTTCAGGAGCATGGCCTCGGTCTCATCCGCCAGGCGGAAGCCGGGGTCCAGGTCGAGACGGTCAAAGTACTGTTTGATCAGATCAAGGCAGAAGGAGTGAATGGTTGTAATTTTGGCCCTGTTCAGAAGGGCAAGCTGCAGTTCCAGCCTTTCGCCGCCGGACCCGCTTTCCAGCCTTGAGGAGATGGCAGAGGCTATTCTTTCCCTCATTTCAGCGGCGGCGGCATTGGTGAAGGTTACCACCAGCAGCCGGTCTATATCCACCGGGGATGACCGGTCTTCCAGCCTGTTCAGCACCCTGCCGGTGAGCACGGCGGTCTTGCCGGACCCGGCGGCGGCAGACACCAGCAGGTTGCAGCCCCGGGTGGTGATGGCCAGCCTTTGTTCGTCCGTCCACTTTCTTACCGGAACCTTACTCATCTTCCCCCACCTCCGGAATGCCGGAAATACTCTCCCACAAACGGACCTCGTCGAGGTCCGGAAGCGGCCGGCAGCTGTTGCCGGGAACAGCCTCGTCAAATCCGCACACCGCCCTGTAGCCGCAATAGCGGCATGCGGTGCGGCCTTTGAACCTGGCCGGCCCAATGGCCACCTCGCCGGAGAATATCCTTTCCCCTGTTTTTTTGTACAGGCCTCTTAAAAAAGTCCTCAGCAGCCCGAACTGCTCAGCTGTAAGCACCGGGCTGTTTTTATAAAAGCCGCCCCCCGCTTTCATGGCCACCTGTATCACATCGGACTGCCCGCTTATTTCCGAGTCGATCATCTTTACCACACCGGCGTCCGCCAGTGCCATCCCACTCATCCTCATTCTCCGCATGATCATTTTTTCCACTTCTTCGCTGTCAACAGGGCCGTCGGCGCTTATCAGGGGATCGTCCACCGTGAAGTAAAACATCCCCGCCGGCCGCCCCCCGGCGCCTGTCAAGAGCGCCGACCCGCTCAGCGCCACATCCAGGTATGCCGGAAGCTGTATATTGAGCCCGTAATACATCTCGCTGATATCCATTTTTATGTACCCTGACTTGTAGTCCACCACCATGATGTGAGTCTCGCTTCCGCACCGGCAGGCGTCAATCCTGTCAATGCGCCCGTTTATCTCCAGGGTGGCGCCCCCCGGCAGTTCCAGCACTATGGGGGGCAGTTCCCCGCCCCGGCCGAACCTGACCTCAAGTCCCACCGGCCTGAATTTTCCCCTCCGGTAATGTTCCGACATGATCAGGGCGGCCCTGGCCAGCCTCTTTTTAAGCCTGGTAAGCATGTAGCGGTAGCGGGCCGTGCTGAGGAAAATTTCATTTTGCAGCCCGGGGGCAATGCTCTCCACTGTTTCATCCGCCAGCGCCGTTAATTCCTCCCTGCCGAGGTCCGCCCAGTCGCGGCCCTCCATTTTGATACGCTCCGCCAGCATTTTCAGGGCCAGGTGCAGAAACTGCCCCAGGTCCGGAGGTGTCAGTTTGTAGTGGTCCCTTTCCCTCAGCTTCAGCCCGTAGGTCAGGAAGTATGCGAAGGGGCAGGAGTTGAACCGCTCGATACCGGATATGCCGGCCCTCATTCTTTCGCCGTACAGTCCCCTGACCAGGTCCGGGGGAACATTCCGCTCCACATTACTGAAAAACAGCCCTTTACGGACCATGTCAAGCCCCCCGTCCGGCCCTCCGCCCGCGGCGTACCAGTTGTAAACATCCCACCAGACCGGGTGAATGACTTTACCCGACAGGTAATCCCTGAGCCTTGAGGAAAGATAGCCCAGCGTCCTTCCCCCGCCGGCGACAAATTCAAGGTCGTCACCCCGGGGATCCGGGGGGTCCGCCGTCACCATTTGCTCCCTGACGCCCGGCAGCAAGTACCTGACCCTTTTTACAATCCGGGACGGAAGCATTGACCGCCCCTCACCGTCAGCCATGGAATAGCTTATCCAGAGCTGCTCCGACGCCCTGGTCAGGGCAATATAAACCAGCAGCTGTTCGTCAAACACCTTTCTCCTTGAGCCGGGCGCCAGGCTGACGCCGTTCCGGGCCAGCATTACCCTGTCGTTATCCGTCAGCACACCCCCGGCAGGGGGCCTGGCCGGAAAAATGCCGTCATTCACCCCCAGCAGCAGTGCCGCCTTTATTTCGGCGCTCCTGGACCGGTCCATGGACCCCACCGTCACCTGGTCCAGGCCCGGCGGTATCAGCCCCAGGCGAAGCCCGGCCAGCCCCGACTCCAGTATTTTCCCATACCTGTCCGGAGGCATTTCCTCGTCCCCCAAGGCTACCACCACCTGGTCCAGCAGGTGGACCACCTGGCCCCAAATCCGGTCATGCTCCCTTGATGTTATAAGGTCACCCGCCGCAGCGGCCCCCTCGCTCCATTCCGCCAGGGTCGAGGGGACACCCAGGTCCACCAGCAGTTGGAAAAGCGCTTCGGTCATGCCCCTGACGCTGCGCTCCGGCTTCATGCGGCCGCAGAAGTCGGTCAAAGCCCCCAGGCCCTCCCTTTTTATTCTGTTTATTCTGCGCAGTAATTCGGCGTCTTCCTGCCGTCCATCCCTTTCTCCCACGCCGCCCCGTATATAGCACCAGTCCCTGCCGTCGGTCCAGGCCGACCCCCTGATTCCGTGGGCAAGCACATAGTTTTCCAGGATGTCGGCATCCTCTCCGGCCACCGGCGCCAGGCCGGTCTTGAGATACCTGAATACCGGTTCGTAAGACCATCCCTCACCGGCCACCTCCAGTGCCGACCTTATCAGTTCCACCAGGGGGTGGTGCGCCACCGGCCTCTTATGGTCAATGAAAAAGGGGATGCCGTAGTCACTGAACACCGTCTCGATCAGCACATGGTACCTGCCTATATCCCTGGTCAGCACCGATATTTCCCGCCAGCGGCAGCCGCAGTCCCGGCAAAGGCGGAGTATTTCCCTGGCGGCGGCCTCCACTTCCGCCCTGGGACCGGCGGCGGCCACCACCCTGACTCCCCGCGCCTCTCCCAGGGGCGGGGCTGTGATGTTGAAATAGTTTTTTTCAATATGCTCCAGGGCCGGGGCGCCGTTGAAGCGGAGACTCCTCTCCAGCCTGACCGGGACATCACAGGAAACGCCGCTTTCGCCTGCCATACCTGTCAGCTTATTGACAATCTCCCCGGCCTGGTAAAACACATGCCCCTCTCCGGGCATGCTGTCCAGCACGTCCCCGCCGGCACAGACAGTCACATTGAGCCTGCGGGCGACCTTCATTATTTCCTTCAACACCATGAACTCCTGCGGGGTAAAACCGTTGAAACCGTCCACCCACACCTCTGCGCCCCTTACTGTTGGAGACAGGTGCACCTGGTCCGCCAATATGTTCATATAGTCGTCAGGATCCACATATTTTCCCTCCAGGTGCTCCTCCAGTCCGGAAAACAACAGCCCGATGTCGCGCAGCTTGCCGCAAAGCCTGCTCTGGCTGCCCATATCCGGCGCTTCCAAAACCTTTGACAGGTCACCGGGAGAAACCCTGTACAATTTCAATTCTGAAATAAGGTCGGCTATAACGTCGGTAAAGCCTGTCTGCCCGGCCGCCCTTTCAAACACCGTGAATTCCCCTTTTTTTCGCTCTATGATTCCCCTCAGTATCATTTTTCTGCCCAGTTCGTCTATCATCAGCCTTGAGGCCCCCCCGGCCTCGTTAAGGGTTATCCAGGCCAGTCTTCTGAAACTGGTTACCTGCGCCCTCATCAGTCCCCCCGACGGGACCCTTTCCGCAAGGCCCATTTCGTTCTGAAAGGTGGCCTGCTCCGGGACCAGCAGTATCAGGGAATTGTCACCGCCGTCCCCCAGGCGCTCAATTATTTCGCTGTAACACAGGCTGGTTTTACCGCTGCCCGCCCTTCCCACTATAAAGCGAAGGCTCAAGGAACCACATCCTTTTTGCTTATACCGGGTAAATCCCTGTTTTAATCAACTATTCTACCGAAAGCCGGGGCATCCTTCATTGCTTATACTGATGTGCTTATTCTGTCAGAACTCAGAACTCAGGACTCAGAATAAAATTTACTTATACTGAGTGAATCCCGGGTCAGGAATCCAGAATTCAGAATTCAGAATACCCTGGACATTCCTTATCCCGCATAAACCGTTCCAACCTTCCAACTCTTCCAACTTTCCAACTAAATAAACAGGGCTGATTCCTTACGGGTCATCAGCCCTGTCTTCAGTCGCAGCACAAAAAACTCACTAAAATAGATTAGAACCACAGAGGCCACAAAGATTTATGAGTTGAGCGGGCGGAGCAGAGCCCCCCTGCAAAGGAATGCCCAAAGCCTTCCTACTTCTGATTCCTGACTTCTGACTCCCGACCCGGGAATCACTCAGCATAAGCTATTAGGCCGGGCCCTTCACCATTCTTGTCACCCTGAACTTGCCGTCGGAAAGTTCCCCCACCGCCACCACTGTTCCGTTGGCCACCAGTTCCACCTGGGCCCCGGGGGCATTGAGGTGGATTTCCGAGCCCGGCTTCAGTGATTCTATATCCCCTGCGTTAAGGCGCATCCTGTACGCTACCAGCGAAACCGCCACCGGAAGGTCCGGGTCCCGCGCCGCATTCCCGGCCCCCGCAGCAGACAGCTCATTCACAGCAGATCCATAATTATTCGCATCTTGAGGCTTAACCGGCCGCCCCGAATAATCATACCCTATTTTCCTTAAAAGGTACTCCGCCTGAACCCTTGCCGTTTCAATGGTGGTTATCTGCATTATGGTTGTTTTCAGAAATTCTCCGATGGAAAGAGTGAACTTTACCACCACCACCGGGCCATCGGTGGGCAAAGGGTGAAAATCAGCCCTGGCCGGGTCATCTATATATGTACATTTGGGGGGAGTAATCTCTATTACTTCGTTGAAAAGCTTGGAAAGGGCCGTGGCCGCCGCACCGGCCATCTGGTTCATGGCCTCGGAGGCTGCGCTCAGGGCAAGCTCGGTTATTTCAATCTTATCCGGCACCCCACTGCCGCCCGTCATAAGATCGGCAATCACCGCAATGTCATAATCCCTGATAATAAGCACATTGAAGCCCTGCAACCCCTTTATAAAGTCCACCCTGATGATCATGTAGGGCACCTCAAAAGAGGAAAACACTTTTTCCTGGCTTGTAATGTAACTAAATGGGTTGGATATTTTTACAGGAACCCTGAGCAGTTCCGACAATGGGGTCGAGGCTGTACCCATGGTTATGTTGCCCACTTCCGATACTGCGTCTAGCTCCTGGTAAAGGATCTGATTTTCCAAACCGTTCGCATCTGAAATGTCCATATCCACCCGCCTGCTTCCTGTATCCTTTTCCATCCAACAACCGTTCCTTTCTTCATAGCCCGCAATATAATT
>JBMOPF010000008.1:0-13311 GCA_049325075.1 Bacillota bacterium
TGTGGAACTGGAGTAGCTTATGTGGCAGGTGGAATATTTGAAGGAAGCGGTTGAAGATTTGAAGCGTCTTGACCATAGCCAGCGGTTGCAGGTGCTCAATTTATCAAGGAGATGGTAATGGATGGTAACTGATTTTGTCCACAAGCGGTATCTGTTAGTATACTGGAAGCAGGAGGTTAAGGAACAGTTGTAGGTCGTAAGGGGGATGTCGCGATGGTTGTAAAAATACTCACCAAGGAAGCTGTTTTAGGTGAAATAGAAAAGTCTGCGGATATCATCAAAAGGTATAACGTTCGCCGCATAGGAGTTTTCGGCTCTGTGGTCCGGGGCCAGGCCGGGGAAGAAAGCGACTTGGATTTTTTGGTAGAGTTTTCCGAAAAGACTTTCGATAACTATTTCGGGCTCAAGTTTTTTCTCGAAGATTTATTTGAGAGGAAAGTGGATCTCGTCATTGCGGAGACCGTGAAATCCCGGCTTAAGCCGTACATCTTCGCAGAGGTGGAATATGCAACGGGATTTTAAGGTATACTTGGATGACATCCTGGAAGCGATCAATAGGATACGGCTGTACACCGAGAAGCATTCTTTCGAGGCTTTTCTCCAAAACCCCATGATACAGGATGCCGTCATCAGGAACCTGAGCAAAGTGTAACTTAAAATTTCGCAGAAGTTCGAACGGAATTTTATTTGGATTCCATGCCTTGTCCAATACATGAGTATAAAAAAATTTGATTGCGGAAATGTAGTTGTTGACGGTACCCGGAGAGGTGCCTTTTTCTTTTTTGAGATAAAGAATGTATTGTTGTATGTCGCCAAGTGTAATGTCTTCCACGCACTTATGCCGGTCTGTCAAATAATTGATAAATGCATTCATCTTTGAGAAATAAATACAACGAAATCTCGGAATTCTGCCACAAGTATTCCGAGCCCGTTTACATCACCAAAAACGGACAGGGCGATTTATTGCTAATACTGAGTGAATTCCGCTGTTCATATCCTGACAAGTTGACTTAGTCAATGACTTAGTCTATAATGATTTTGAGGGGGTGTTAAATGTGCAAATAAATGTTCATGAAGCCAAGACACATTTTTCCAAACTATTGGCGCGTGTAGAAGAGGGTGAGGAAGTAATAATAGCCAGAGCTGGTGTGCCCGTGGCAAGAATGGTTCCTATAACTGACCGTCCGAACCGGCGTATGCCGGGAAGCGCCAAGGGATGGGTTGTTGTTGCCCCGGATTTTGAAGAACCTTTGCCAGAAACCGTTTTAGAGGACTTTGAAAGATGAGGGCACTGTTGGATACGCATACATTTCTGTGGTGGATTACCGATGATGACCGTTTATCCGGCCGTATCCGGGAGATAATTGGCAATATTGAAAATGAGTTGTATCTCAGTGCCGCCAGTGGTTGGGAAATGGCTATCAAGGCCGGAATAGGAAAGTTAAGCCTGCCCGGCGATCTGGAATTGTTTGTTTCAGAACAGCTATCCGTCAATGCAATCAATCCCCTGCCCATCCAGATGGGCCATGCACTGTATGTAAATTCTCTTCCTGAATATCACAGGGATCCATTCGACAGGCTTATTATCGCCCAGGCCAGGATGGAAGGCATGCCGATCTTAACTTCTGACCGGCAAATTATGCGGTATCCGGTAAAAACCATTTGGTGAGCCTGCGTGTGCTGCAATCATTGCTAAAAATATACAATTTCATTATTATATACTGCACTGCTCACTACACTGCTTAATGGAAGGTTCTCAACTTTGAATTATTTCTGCAAACTTTTGTCTTGTGTTATGCATTTTATCACGTCCTCGGATTTTTTAAGATATTCCATAGGCTATATCACGATTGAATGCAGTCAGTGACTTTGCCAATTCTTCCGGGTATCTGGTTGTAATACTGGCAACATTTATTTCAGCTAAAAATTGTTTTTGTTCTGTATTTAGATTTGCAGATCCTAGTTTTGCCAATTGGATTGTGGCTGCTTTTATTAATATCCAAGGCGTTCTTTCAATGCGTCTTGCAAGGTTTGGGAAAAATTAATGCCGGCCTTTTCGGCTTTAGAGTTTAACCAACTGGGAATAGTTAAAGTTTTCTTTACTGCACGTTTGTCGTTTTCGCGACGGTATTTTTCCGTATCAGCAACGATAAAATTTACAAATTGATTGCTGCCGGCGTTTAATTTTTCGGATGGTGAAGGAATTACCTCCTGATTATCTTCAGCATCTACCAGCCACATTGCAGCTGCGTCTTCGGCCATTTCAATTGCATCCGCCAAATCTTTACCACAAGTAATACATCCTGGTAAATCCGGTATGCGGACATCATATTCACCAGAGGCTAGAGGGGTAAATATTGCCGGGTAAACATATTTCATAATGATAACCACCTTTCTTTTGTGTAAGGACTATTTGAGTCCCGCCTGTTCAAGTATGCCCTGAGCCGTATATTCGTTAATTTCTTTATGTCTCGGGAGAGGAATTTTTAATCCCGGCTTTTCAGGGTGCTTGGCCATGTCATGTCTTTTGCCGGGAGTGATTTCCCAACCAGCCGCTTATAGTAACTTGTCTATATCTCGTCGCTTCAGTGCCAACACCTCTTGAATATATTATATTGTAATACGTATAAACACGTATGTCAATAGTTTTACTGAAGCCAGAGTGACGGTGGAGATAAACCCGGACCGAACCGCGCAGCGCCCCCTGATGAAACAAAATGTGACAGGGGACGGTCTCTGGCACGCCACTATAAGGTGTTGATTTTTTACGGTGTATGCGAGCAAATGGGAAAAAGATATCTATGAAAAAAAAGGCAAATTATGAATATATCGACAAAAATTGCTTGAAATATATGGATTAACCGGTATAATGGAACGAAATGTAAGATGGTTTTACGTGAGGATATTTTATGCTGAGTGAATTCCGGGTTGGGAAGTCAGGAGCCAGAAGTTAGAATTCAGACCCTCATGCCACTGGGGTCACCCGAAAGGAATGCCGGGAATTCTGGCTTCTGGCTTCTGGCTCCTGGCTTCTGACAGCATAAGCATTTCAGTATAAGTATTTTATGAGGAGGACGGCGGATGGGGAGGTTGAAGCGGTTTGTTTTAGTGTTGGTGCTGGTGTTGATGGCGGCTGTGCCGTGTTGGGGGTATGATGTGCCTGACAAAGAAGTTGAATTTACAGAACCGATTGACGGTACAACGGGAGGGCATCCGGGTGGTTTCGGGGATCCCAATGGGATATTGGTAATGGTTAATGGTGAGGCAATATATTTTCCAGACGCAAAGCCGTATGTCAATAGTGACGGCAGGGCCATGGTGCCGGTGCGGTTTGTGGCGGAGGAATTGGGGGCTGATGTGGGGTGGAACAACGCAACCCAAACAGTGAGCATTATCAAGGGGAATACATCTATAAGCCTTACCGTTGGCAGGAGGGGAGCTACTGTCAACGGTAAGGAAATAGTCCTTGATACTGCGGCTGTGTTGGAAAAGGACCGTACATTGGTACCGGTGCGTTTTATTAGTGAAGCCTTCGGGGCAGAAGTAAAGTGGGTTCCTCCAATGGATTACCAGCGTGGTGAGGTATGGGTAACACTTGGAGGTGGACAGTAGTGCTTTTCCGGAGGCTTTTACTTTTGTTGACTTTTGTAACTATCTTAGCCTCTTCTCCAGCCATAGCCGGTGAGGTCCATACCTTCGGCTATACGGACGAAAGGCAAAGGGTGGTGGAGGATCAGTCCTGCCTGCCCATGGTGCCGTCCTGGTATGCAGATGTGGGAAAGAGCTACAGCCAGCCCCTGGTCTTGGACGGGAGCAGGTTCGGCGGGGACAGGCCCGTGGTAGTGATGATGGCCGGCAACTACCTCTGGGCTATCCGTGATATGCAAGGGGACGGCTCTGAAAACAACAATGTGCTTTTTCAGAAGGATATTCCAGGCGGGTACGGCAGTGAGGTTTCAGCCAGCCACACCACTTTTTACAAAACTTCGGAGGGAAAGGAACTGTTGTTTTCAGGCACTAATGATGGTAGATTGTTAGTGCATGATTTAGGCGGAAACAAGGTTTTTGGCATGGTACTTGGAAAAAGAATAGTCTCGGCTCCACTCGTTACCGAGTGGAAGGGACACCTTCTGGCAGTGGTGGGAAGTGATGATGGAAATGCATATGTAGTAACAAATTTTAATGATATCAAGCCAAAAGCAATTCCATTTTACGTCGGCGGAGTAATCACATCAAGCCCGGCCCCACTGGACAATGAAGGCTTTATCATAAGCTCCGACGGCGCCGGGGGGAAAGTGGTGGCTTTTAGGTATGGCGATAATTTGAGGGAAACGGCGGACGGCGGGCTGGAGGCGATTTCCGGAAAGAACAGGTTATGGTACATTGATAGCAGTATGACCCCTTTGGCCGGAGTTCCGGCCAGTTTTTCCGTTGACAGGCAGCAGCTGTATTTTTCTGATAAGAACGGCAGAATGTTTCAAGTGGATAAAAAAACCGGAGAGTTGCTGCATGTTAACACCGGTCTTTCCGGCGGGGGGACGTTTACCAACCGTAGTCCGGCGGTGGGGGACAGTATAGTTGTTTTCCCGGTGAGGAATTTGCACGGGTCCGGCAAGGGGGCGCTGGCGGTGCTGGATAAGGCGGATATGAGCTTGAAATACCTGCTTGAGGCTGAATCCCAGGTGGTGACGGCGCCGGTTATCTGGCCTTCGGCCAATGTGCTGGCGGTGGGAGAGCAGAACGGGTACCTGGGGGTGTGGAGCATGTCGGACTGGAAGACGTCCGGCCGCATGAAGGTGACCAACCCGCCGGCCCATGACGGCAGGGCCACCTCTTCCGAGGGTGTCTGCGCCGAAATATCGGTGGGGAATGGGCTTTTGCTGGTGGCCGGCAGTGATGTGAACAGCTCCCACGGGGGAATACTGCGGGCCATGAAGCTGTCCGGGCCGCTGGACCTGGCGGTAACAGACCTCAAATCGGGTGTGGCCGGTGAGAAGGCGGAGTCGGGGAAGGAGTATACCGGCCGGGTGACTTTTAAAAACACGGGCAAGGCAAGGCTGTCCCGGCCGGCTGCGGTAAAAGTGACGCACAACGGCTATGAGGCGGTGCTGAAGGATGAGCAGGGCCGGGAGGTAAAAACGCTGGATCTCGCCCCGGGGGAGGAAAAGACACTGTCTTTCATCTGGCACGGGCCGGACGGCACCGGGAAAAGCATCCTCAAGGCGGTGATCAACATCCCGCCCGACGAGGCCCTTTGGGAGACTGACTATACAAACAACGAAAAAACATTGGTGGTACCGGTGCTGATCAGGAACCTGCGGGTGGGAATAACCAACTATCCGGAAAAGGTCACCGAGGGTGACGAGGCCACGGTTGCAGCCCGGGTTTTCAACTGGGCCGGGGAAATGATAACCACAAAGGTGGTTTGGAAGGTAAACGGCAAAGTGGTAAGGGAAATCCCCGCTTTCAACCTGATCAGCCGGGCCGACAGCGCGGTTGTATTTAAAATGCCAAGTACTGAAGCCAGAGTGACGGTGGAGGTAAACCCGGACCGGAACGCGCCCCCTGACGAAACCACATATAAGGACAACACGGACAGCTGCGTAATCAAACCGGAGCCGAGGATAAAGCAGGCAAATGCCAAACTGGAGATCATCGCCCCCAAAAGCGTTCCCGGCAAGGAATTCAACAAACCGGGCAAAGGCTGGGACTTTACCGTAAAGATAACAACATACATACCTAAGCCGCCCGAGGGTTCGGATGCGCCGCCCCCGGAAATATACGTGTCAGTCAGCGGGAGCAGCCAATTAAGCGGGGGCTACCGGCTGGAAAACGACCTTTATGGAAATGTAATCAACCTTGATGTAAAGGATGTAAGTTTTTCAAGAGGGGTGAAATATACCGCCGGTTATGGCGAGTATGTGAAGGAGTTTAAATTTACTTTCCCCTTCAGCGGGCTTTATGGCCGGGATACCACCGCCCGTATCAGCGCCGGGGCGGCCTGCTGGTACTACTCCATAGATTTGAAGGCCAAAGATACCGTAAAAATCGAGGGGATGGAGTACAGGAACCCCCAGGTGCACATTACCCGGTGATGTGTGGCGGGGCGCTTGCACAAGCCCCGCCTGTTTATGTTATATTGTTGAGCGGGAGAGTCTGCCGTACCATTTTTCATAGTATTTCATATATTCTCCGGATTTGACCCTTTGCCACCAGTCGCGGTTGTCCATGTACCAGCCGACGGTTTTGACCAGCGCTTTTTCAAAGCTGTATTGCAGGTCCCAGCCCAGTTGGGACTTTATTTTTTGCGGATCGATGGCGTAGCGGTGGTCGTGGCCGGGGCGGTCTTTGACATAGGTAATCAGGGATTCCGGTTTGCCCATTATCGTCAGTATTTTTTTGACAAGTTCAATGTTGGGTATCTGGGCGCCGCCGCCTATGTTGTACACTTCTCCGGGTATGCCTTTTTCCAGTACGGTTTTTATTCCCGCGCAGTGGTCCAGCACATATATCCAGTCCCGGACGTTCATGCCGCTGCCGTATACCGGGATGGGCCTGTCCTCCATGGCGTTGGTGATGACCAGGGGGATCAGTTTTTCAGGGAATTGGTAGGGGCCGAAGTTGTTGGAGCAGCGGGTGATAAGCACCGGCAGCCCGTGGGTTTTGAAGTAAGCCCGGCATAAAAGGTCCGCGGAGGCCTTGCTTGCGGAATAGGGGCTGTTGGGCGCCAGGGGGGTGTGTTCGGTGAAGAATCCGTCATCCTCCAGGCTGCCGTATACTTCATCGGTTGAGATCTGGACAAATTTTTCCACTTTGTATTTGCGGGCGGCGTCCAGCAGAATCTGGGTGCCGGCTATATTTGTTTTAATAAAAGGGGAGGAGTCCTGAATGCTCCTGTCAACATGGGACTCGGCGGCGAAATTCACAACAGCGGAAAATTTTTTATTATAAAAGAGATTGTTTATTTCATTATAGTCAGCTATATCTCCGTGAACAAATTCATAACGGTTGTTGTCCCTGATGTCGGCCAGGTTTTCCAGGTTTCCGGCATATGTGAGCTTGTCCAGGTTTGTTATTTTCCAATCGGTCTCCCATAATATGTACCTGATAAAGTTTGATCCTATAAATCCGGCGCCGCCGGTGACAAGCAAATGCATTTTTTAGTCCTCCGTTTTTGGGTTGTAATGATGTTTGATGTAGTGTTCCACTGCCTGTTCCCACGATGGGGAGGTGTAGCCCAGCACCTGCGGTGCGGGGAAGGGGTCCAGGGCCGAGTTGGCGGGCCGGCGGGCCGGACGGGGGAAGTCCGCGGTTGTGCAGGGTTCCACCTTTGTTTTCAGTCCGGCTGTTTGGATGATTTTCCCGGCGAATCCGTACCAGGTGGTGATGCCGCTGTTGGTGTAGTGGTATGTGCCGTATATGCCGGCCGAGGCCAGGTCGAAAATGCCTTTGGCCAGGTCCGGGGTGTAGGTGGGGCTGCCCTGCTGGTCGTCTACCACCCGGAGGGTTTCTCTGTTCCCGGCCAGGTGCAGTATGGTGTCGACGAAGTTTTTGCCGCCCGGTCCGAACAGCCAGCTGGTTCTGATGATTAAATAATTACAGCCCGATTCCCGTATTCCCTGTTCGCCTATTAATTTACCGGCGCCGTAGGCATTGATGGGGTCCGTCCGGTCGTAAATCAGGTAGGGGGTTGGCGACTGTCCGTTAAACACATAATCGGTGCTGATATGTACCAGGGTGGAGTCGTGCCGCCTGCAGGCCGCCGCCAGCAGGCGGGGTCCGAGGCCGTTGATCGTCAGGGCGGCTTCCTTTTCCGTCTCGGCACCGTCTACATTGGTGTAGGCCGCGCAGTTGATTACCAATTGCGGTTTTATTTCTGTGAAAATTTTACTTACGGAGGCATAATTGGTTATATCAAGGTCTTTTCTGGCCAGGGGAAATACCTCTTCGTTCCTCCGGCTGTATTCCTCCGCCACCTGACGGCCCAGCATGCCGGCAGCGCCTGTTACCAGAACTCTCAACCGTGCTTTACCTCCCAGTCATAAGGAATGGAGGGGTCGTTGTAGGGTGCCCGGAATTCATCGGGCTCATTGTAGTTATAAAGTTTCGTCGGGTAGTTGACAATCAGCGCGGTCTGGTCGCCTTCGGCGGTGAATCCGTGGTAAACCAGGGGAGGGATCCTCAGTAGGGTGGGGTTCAACTGCCCCATATGAAATACGTTTATTTTTCCCTTGGTGGGACTGTCTTCCCTGGCGTCGTACAACACCACCCTGGCCATCCCCCACAGGCATACGAAATGGTCCCACTGGTTTTTGTGGTAGTGCCAGGCCTTGTAAACCCCGGGATAACAGGCAGTGACGTAGGATTGGGCAAATTCCATGAATTCCGGCCAATCCTTGCGCATCATTTCCATCAGCCAGCCGCGTTCGTCGGGAATAATTCTCAGCTGCTTTACAACAACATCATTGATCAGATCCATTTTTTCACCTCTTTATAGTATTACCTCTGCATCGTCGCCCAAAAACAGCCGCAGCGACTTGAGGTTTGAATTCCTTCTGGTAACCCTGGCCCCGGTGCCGATGAGGCTGTCCTCCAGTCTTGCGGCGCAGTCAATCAGACAGTTGTCCAGTATGACAGAATGCTCCACGGCCACTTCCCGCAGGGTGTTGTTGTTGCCAATGGCGGTGTATGGCCCGACAAATGTATTTTCTATTACGCAATTATCGCCTATTACTACAGGTCCCCTGATGGTACTGTTGATGATCCGGGTATTGGACCCCAATTGCACCCTGCCGGATATGATGCTGCTTTCATCAACACCTTCAGTATTGTATGTGGTTGCGTATTCATCAAGCACTATCCGGTTGGCTTCCAGCAGGTCGTCTTTTTTTCCCGTATCCAGCCACCAGCCTGTAAGATTTTTGGCCAAAACCCTGTTGCCCATATTGATCAATTCCTGGATGGCATCGGTGATCTCCAACTCATTCCTCCAGGAGGGTTTTATCCTGTCTATGGCCTGGTGAATTACCGGGCTGAACATGTATATCCCCACCAGGGCGAGGTTGCTGGGCGGTTCCTTTGGTTTTTCCACCAGCCTGATCACTCTCAGGTTTCCGTCCACCTCCGCCACTCCGAATGCCTGGGGATTTGCCACTTCCTTTAAAAGTATTACTGCTTCCGGGTGTTCACCGGTGAACTGGTCGACCACCTGCTTTACTCCGCCCTGTATCAGGTTGTCCCCCAGAAACATGAGGAAAGGGGAATCCTTCAGGAAAGGCCGGGCTGTTTTGACTGCGTGGGCAAGTCCGGCCGGTTTGTCCTGCTGTATGTAAGTGATGTTAACGTTCCATTTTTCCCCTTTTCCAAGGGATTGCTTTATCTGGTTTCCGGTTTCCGGTGAGATGATTACCCCTATATCGGATATGCCGGTTTCAGCTATTTGATCCATGACGAAATGAAGTACAGGCTTGTTTGCCACAGGTACCAGCTGTTTTGCCATGGTATAGGTAAGGGGCCTCAGTCTGGTCCCGCTCCCTCCGGCCAGCACGAGCGCTTTCATTATGCGACAGTCACCTCGCGTTTTTTATTCATACCAACATTCTTTGTGGACAACGTGAACAACAACATAGTCGTTTTCTACACCAAAGGGGCTGTTACCTGCAAAACCAACTGCTTATTTCAGGCATCAATTTAAGACATGCATTTTTTTTGTTGGTGTAGCGGTTGCGGCTGGAACCGCCATGAAATTACCGTACGCTGCGTCTAATGCGGGGAGGGAATGCGGCCGATGCTGTAGAATTCATAATATTGTAGAATTTGCTCAGTAAAAAAAAGAAGAAAGGAGCCTGTCATGCGCGACGGCTTTACTTTGTGGCTGACCGGGCTGAGTGGCGCGGGAAAAACCACTTTGGGGCGCATGGTTTCCAGCGAGTTTTCAGCCAGGGGGCTAAGAGTGGAATTTTTGGATGGGGATCTTGTCCGGGAGGGGTTGTGCCGGGACCTTGGTTTTTCTCCCGAAGACAGGATGAAAAATATTGAAAGAGTTTGTTTTGTGGCCGGGCTGCTCAATCGCCACGGTGTGGTTGTGGTGGCGTCTTTTATCGCACCGTATAAAAGGATGAGGGACCATTGCAGGAAGGAATTAAGCCGGTACGTCGAGGTGTATGTGAAATGCCCGCTGGATGTTTTGGTTGAGCGGGATGTGAAGGGATTGTATAAAAAGGCCTTCAACGGCCAGATAGAGGGCTTTTCCGGGGTGTCGGACCCTTATGAGGAGCCGGACAATCCGGATATTGTTGTTCAGACCGACAGGGAAGCGGTGGAGGAGAGTTTCAATAAAATTGTGCTTTGGCTTGAGGAGAGAAAACTGATTCCCCCAAAGTAGGAGGTTTTTGTGGCCAGGAAAAAGGTTTTGTTGCTGGTTACCCTGTCGGAAACGGGCGGCGCCCAGAAGGTGGTTTATTACCTGGCATCGGGGCTTGACAGGGAAAAATTCGATATTACCGTGGTCTGCGCACCGGGGGGCGAATTGATTGACTGGCTGAAAGGCCTGCCCCATGTGGGGGTGATTGAGCTGGACTGCCTCAGGCGCGAACTGTCTCCGCTGCAGGATTTAAGGTGTTTGATAAAGCTGTACCGGCTTTTTAAAAGGGGCGGCTTTGATATAGTGCACTGCCACAGCGGGAAGGCCGGCATACTGGGTCGGCTGGCCGCGCATCTGGCCGGGGTTCCCCGGGTGTTTTTCACCGTTCACGGATGGAGCATAGACGAAAGCCAGCCTTTTCCGTTACGATATTTGTACTCCACGGCCGAGCGCCTGGCAGGGGCTGTCAGTACCGGGGTGGTCTGTGTCTCCGGTCATGATTTGGAAAAGGGTAAGGCATTGCGGCTGGTGGACGGGAAAAAAATGACTGTGATATACAATGGCGTGCCGGATATATATGATCCGGATCAGGAAGATGGACCCGGCGGGAGGAAGGCGGACAGGCTTCGCGGTGAATTGGGCCTGGGGGCGGACGATATTGTTGTAGGCACTGTAATGCGCCTTGCCCCTCCAAAACTGCCTTTGATGTTTTTGGAGGCAGCGGTGAAATTGAGCGGGTCGCTTCCCGAAGGGGCCGGGCCCGGTGTTTGTTTTGTGGTGATAGGCGACGGCCCCCTGAGGAAAGAGTGCGAAAAATATGTTTTTGAACACAATCTGGTTGGCAAGGTTGTCTTTCTGGGTACCAGGGAGGATGCCGGGGAGCTTGTTGCGGGTTTTGATGTTTTTGTGCTGTTTTCCAGCCACGAGGGGCTTCCCCTTACCATTATCGAGGCCATGATGGCCGGTGTGCCGGTGGTGGCCGTCAATGTCGGCGGGGTGGGGGAAATGGTGGTTGATGGTGAAACGGGGTATTTGATTGATGGTTCCGATACAGGTAAGGCTGTGGGGTGTATTGAGACGCTGACATCAACCCCGGGACTCGGAAGGAAGATGGGCATAGCCGGAAGAAGGAGGGCCCGGGAGCTTTTTAACCTCGAAAAAATGGTTGGCATGTATGAGGAGCTTTATGAGGGCAGGGTTTAAAACAGGGATGGGAGGATGTTTATGAGTGCTGGCAGGAAAATCTGGTTTGTGGCCAGTCTTCTGGTTGTGGACATGCTTCTTTTTAATGCCGGTTATCTTCTGTCCTTTCTGGTCAAATTCGGCGGGGAAATGCCGCAGTATAACTTTACCGCCTATCAGACAACCTGGCCCTGGCTTACCCTCACGGCGGCGGCGCTTATGTATTTATACAGGCTGTACGGGCCTTACCGCTGGCGGTGGACCGAGATATTTGCCGGGCTTATCTGTGTTGTTTTTTTTCAGGCCATAGTGGGTATGTCCCTGTCCTTCCTGTTCAGGGGTTTCTCATTTCCCCGTACGGTGTTCATGATTTCTCCCCTTATACAGCTTGTGCTCCTGTCAATCTGGAGGAGGGCCGCCTGGTACTGGGAAAGAAAGCTGCTTGAGGAGAAGAGGATCCTGGTGGTTGGCACCCCGTTGGATACAGAGGACCTGGCCGGTAAGCTTGAGTATTACACCGGCGGAATTTTCAGGGTGATAGGTCTTGTGATAGGAAATGGAAACGGGGTTGTCTATGAATCTAAGGCGGGTGAAGAGTGCGCGGTCACTGCTGAAACCGGGAACCCGGAAGTGCCGGTACGGGGGGAAGGTAAAAACTGGCCTGTGCTGGGTGATGTTGAAGCCTTTTGTGAATGCCTGGATGCCACCCATCCCGACCAGGTTTTCGTTTCCGGTTCCCTTTCCCAGCAAAGCAAGGCGGAGATTTTATATGCCTGTGTCGCCAGGGACAAGCCGGCATTCCTGGTTCCGGATTTTTATGAAATTCTGCTTACCCAGGCCAGGCTTGAGCAGGTGGATGATGTGCCCGTATTTTCCGTGGGGAGGCTTAATATACCCAGGGAGTTGCTGCTTTTTAAAAGACTGATGGACATTGGAATATCACTGGTGGGGCTGGTGGTGTCTCTCCCCATATTGCTTTTGGCGGCAATATTTATCAAAATTGATTCCAGGGGTCCGGTAATATACAGGCAGTCGAGGATAACCGACGGCGGGCAGGTCTTTTACTTGTATAAGCTTCGCACCATGATTAACGGCGCCGAGGCCGGAACCGGCCCGGTTCTGGCAGCCGAGGACGACCCGCGGGTTACCCGTGTGGGCCGTGTGCTGCGGGCTATGAGGGTTGATGAAATTCCCCAGCTGGTTAATGTGCTGAAAGGAGATATGAGTCTGGTGGGGCCCCGCCCGGAAAGGCCTTTCTTTGTCAATCAGCTGATGAGGGATGTGCCGGAGTATGTTTACCGTATGAACGTGAAATCAGGACTGACCGGACTGGCCCAGGTGGCGGGTAAGTACAGTACAAGCCCGGAGAACAAGCTCAAGTATGATTTGTTGTATACCAAATCTTATTCCCCGGTAAAGGATATAGCTATCCTTTTCCAGACTATAAAGGTTATGCTTATGAAGGACAGGGCGTCGTGAGATTGCTTATACTGTAATTCTCATTCTGCCGGAGTGGCCAGGGGTGCGTTTCCGTCTGGTCGGAGAAGCTGAAGATGCATTGCCGGTTGGTCGGAGTAGCCCGGGGAGGATTCCCTGATGGTCGGAGACAGAAGGTTTCAGGCATTCCTTACAGCCATTCCTGCCCTGAAAATTCTTATACTGATTTAATCAGGGGTCAGGAATCCAGAATTCAGAATTCAGAATTCAGAATTGCGGGCATTCCTTTCGGGGGACCCTTAAGCGACATGCATCCGGGGGGAGTGTTC
>JBMOPF010000009.1:0-12973 GCA_049325075.1 Bacillota bacterium
TAACATCAGAGATGATACGTCTTAAAAAAAACTACTGGGTTAACCATCCCGAAAATCAGGACAATGATTCAGCAATTTCTGTCAGTTTGGACAGGAGTATGTAATTGCTGTGGGCAAAAGCTTCGAATTGCAAGGCATTTAACATTTACTTAACGTAGTAATACTAGCAGCTCTAAAACAAGCTCTGCCTGTTCTTTGATTTCCGGCTCTACTCGGGCAAATATATTTGATGTTCTTGCCATAATGAACATCTCCAATTCTGATATTATTATGCCCGATTGTATTGCGGGATGCAATCTTGTAGCTGCTCACCTTCCACCATGGAAGGTGAGCGGCTACACTATTTTATTACCAGCTTGTCTGCCGAAAGAGCAGATTCCAAAACATTACTGGATTTGACCCGGGGTCACTGGTCAATTGAAACTTCACTGCACTGGGTTCGGGATGTAACTCTAGACGAAGACTGTTCCCAGATCCGGACGGAGTCTACTCCGCTTGTTTTTGCTTCTATGCGTAATCTTGCTATTAGCCTCTTGCGCTTGCATGGGTTCAAAAACATTGCCTCGGGATTACGCAAACTTAGTTGGAATACCGAACTGGCCCTGTCTCTGATTGAGGTTTAGACGATTTGACTTTGACGATCCCTTGAATGATGTGCAGAAAAAAAGGTTAAACATATCACTGCAACATAGGGGTCAGCAATGACCCCACTATGTTCCTTGACAAATGCGGATTTCCGCTTAGAGTAATCCCAGGGAGTGACTTATACTGTCGGGAGCCAGGAGCCAGAAGTCAGGAGCCAGAAAAGTTTAAACATTATAATGGTCCCATATTTTCATTATCTGTGGTGCCGCATTTATGCGGCATGGGGGTCTGGATTCTGAATTCCCGCCGCTGGGACAGCGGCGTCGCCCGGAGGGCGGCTTTTTTATTGCCTGTCATATTTATCCACCCGGCACAATATATTTTATTAGTCAAAATAGGAAATATCTGGAGGGATGTATCTTGTTCCGAGGATTTAACGGGAGGAGTTCCCAGCCGCTGAAGGAATTTTACCAGGATAAAAAATACGACCGGGATTATGACTGGATAAATTATTACAGGTCCGGACGCAAGAAAAAGTCCTACGGGTGGGGGACGCCCCCCCGGCGGGAGGATCCCGGCAGGCAGGTTTTCTACCGGATCGTGGCGGTGCTGTCCATACTGGTGATACTGCTGGCGGTAAGGGGGGTGAAACATCCGGTGGGGGAAAATATCCGGGTGGGGCTTCGTTATATACTGACCACCGACTGGGATGTCCGTCCGGCCATGGAAAAGGTGGTGCAATACGGGCTTCAGGTGGCGGGCATGGATACGCAGCTTGACAGTGGGGCCGCACAGGGGGGCAAGACTGAGGAGGTTATGGGAAATAACGCCATCCGGGGGCAAATGGCGGTGCCGGTCTCGGGGAGTGTAGTCCGGGAATATGGCTGGAGCACGGATGCCATCGATGATATGGACAGGTTTCACCACGGGATAGACATTCAGGCCAAACAGGGCACCCCGGTAAAAGCGGCACTGGCCGGAACGGTGAAAAAGGTGGGTTTTAGCGCCGAGTTCGGGCGGTACATCCTCCTGGACCATGGTGAGGGCACGTACACCATGTATGGTGGTGTTGAAAACCCCGGGGTTGTGGTTGGTAACACGGTCAAGGAGGGGGAAGTTATTGCATACGTGGCCGGCGGGTCTGACATGAAAGGGGGGGGACTTCACTTCGAGGTGAGGGAAAAATACGCCCTTGTTGATCCTATGGGCCTTATTGAGCTGCCGAGGGGCTGACGGGAGGGAAGACATGAAAATCGGAAGGATTTGGGGAGTTAACATATATCTTAATCCTTTTTTTCTGGCCCTTTTGGGCCTGTTTTTTGTGGCGGGCATACTTGGCAAGGGGCTGATTGCCTTTGCCGTTGTTCTGCTGCATGAGTTTTTCCATGTTTTTATGGCCAAAAAGCTGGGGGTTCCGGTTGCCGATGTCGAGCTGCTTCCCTTTGGCGGTGTTACCAGGATGGGGGCGGACATGCCGGTCAACCCGGGCAGGGAGATCCGGATCGCGGCGGCCGGGCCGGCGGGCAATCTGGCTCTCTTCCTGGCCGGTATCGCCCTTAAAAACCACGGCGTCTGGCATGAGACCCTGGGCCCTTTTTTTTTACAGAGCAATATGGTCATAGCGGCCTTCAACGTACTGCCCGCCCTTCCCCTTGACGGCGGGAGGATTTACAGGGCCTGCCTGGCCGGGAAGGCGGGGATCAGAAAGGCTACATACCGGGCGGCGGTGCTGGGCCAGTTCTGGGGGGGTGCCATAACCTCCGCGGGGGTGATCGGCCTGGTCCTTTGCTGGTGCGGTCTGGACATATCCATAACCGGGCTTTTTCTTTTCTATGCCGCCACCAGGGAAAAGCTGTCGGCCCCTTACTTATTCATGCAGCACATAATGGAAAAGAAAAATGACCTGGCGGTCAGGAGGGTGCTGCCCATGGCCTCCCTGGCGGTGATGGAGGACGCCACCCTGGGGCAGGTGGTGCGGATGTTTTTGCCCGGCAGGTTTTATGTTGTGGCGGTCTTTTCAAGGGAGATGAAATTAAGGGGGGCGGTGGACGAAAACAGGGTTATAGAAAGCCTTTTTGAAAAGGGTGTTGACCATCAGATAGGGGATATAGTCGGCAATTGACGGGCGCTGTGTCAACCACGCCGGGCATGGATTTGCTTCAATGGGGCAATACTTTAAATGTCAGGCCTGAAAGGAGGTTGATAAATTGGAGGCCAGGGATAAGGTGGCAATATTCGCAGACTATGAAAACCTGTTTTACAGTATGTACAATAAGTTTCAGACCCAGCCCGATCCCATGGAATTTATAAGGATAGCAAACAATTACGGGCAGATAGTGACCGCCAGGGCTTACGGAGACTTTGAAAAAAATCCGTATATTAAAAATGAAGTCCCCAAACTGAGGGCGGCAAGCTTCGAGGTGGTGCATACCAGGACCGAGGTGGTGGGGGGCAAGGAAAAATCTTATACTGATTTCAAGATAGTGGAGGACCTTTTTGTTTTCAGGGAGGAGAACAGGGAGGTCAACAATATTATTCTCGCAACCGGGGACGGACACTTCTCAAATATAGTGGCCAGAATGAAGATAAGGGACGGAAGGCGGGTTGTAGTGGCGGGGGTAAAGGGGTCTATAAGCCGGGAACTGCAGATGGCCGCAGGCAGGGAGGATGTTATTGAATTGTCCGGCATTGACTATGAGGTGGACCTTGAGGACCTCAGACAATTTATTCTCGCCCAGGAGGAAAGGTACCGGTACCTGACCTTTATCAGGACATCCCAGGCGTACCTGGAAAGGATCAGCGCCCCGGCGGAATACAGGGACTGTTATTTTAAAAAGGTGATTATCGCCATGAACAGACTGATAGACGAGGGATTTCTGGAACAGGTCAGGATATTGAGAAATGACGTTCCCCTTAACATTATAAAGGTGTCCGGGGCAACAAAAGGCCTGGATAACCTCGGTCAGGCCTAGGACAATGTTGCAAGGCCCGCTAAAAGTATCAAATATGTGTTATTGGAATATATAGCCGGAGGGTTCAAAAAGTACATTTGAAATATACTTTTTGAAGGTATCCGAAGGTAAAAGTAAAGGGTGTGTAGAAAACTTTAAGGGAATGGGGACACACCCCTATTTTGAGCAATGTTACCGGTAGGAGGAATGTCCCCGGTTGAAGAGTATTATGGTATTATTTACTAGGCAGCGGCTATTCCGGTAATGCACCGTGTTCCACTGCAGGGGGGGGACTTTTGACACCTTTGCTGAAAAAAAAAATTGAAAGCATCCTGGCCCGTGTACAGAAGCCGGCCCGCTATACGGGGGGAGAATGGAACTCTGTCGTCAAGGACTGGGAGCGGACGAGAGTAAAGATAGCGTTTGCTTTTCCTGATATTTATGAAGTGGGGATGTCGCATCTGGGCTTGCAGATACTTTATGACACTGTGAACCGCAGGCCGGACGCGCTTATGGAAAGGGTTTTCGCGCCGTGGACCGACATGGAGGGGTTGATGCGCGAACGTGGCCTTCCCCTTTTCAGTCTTGAGTCCAAAAGGCCGGTGGGTGATTTTGACATACTGGCCTTTACACTTCAGTACGAGATGAGCTTTACCAATATAATAAATATGCTGGACCTGTCCGGGATCCCGCTGTGGTCAGGGGAAAGGGGACCGGGGCACCCTCTGGTTATAGCCGGGGGGCCGTGCGCCTTTAACCCCGAGCCCCTGGCCGGTTTTATCGACGCCTTCGCCCTGGGTGAGGGGGAGGAGCTTTTTAATGACATTATAGATGTATTCAAGGCCGGGATGGGCGCGGGGAAAGACAGGCTGCTGAGGAAACTGGCGGAGGTCAGGGGTGTCTACGTGCCGGGCCTGTATAAGGTGCGGTATAATCCCGACGGGACAATCATGTCCGTGGAGCCCGGGGAGAAGGGTGTGCCGGCAAGGGTCGGCAAGAGGGTGGTTTCCGGCCTGGACAGGGCGGACTTCCCCCAGAGGCCCATCGTTCCCAACATAGGGGTTGTCCATGACAGGATTATGCTGGAGGTCATGAGGGGCTGCACCAGGGGCTGCAGGTTCTGCCAGGCCGGGGCCATTTACCGGCCGGTGCGGGAAAGGTCTCCGGAAACCCTTATCGCCCAGGCCGACAGGATAGTGGAAAACACCGGCTATGACGAGATATCGCTTACCTCGCTCAGCTCGGCCGATTACTCGGGGATAGACACCCTGGTGCGCAGCCTGCTGGACAGGATGGAAAAAAGGGGTGTCGGCGTTTCCCTTCCCTCCCTGCGGGTGGATGCCTTTTCCGTGGGGCTGGCCAGGGAAATGCAGAGGGTTAGGAGGTCCAGCCTCACCTTTGCGCCGGAGGCCGGCACACAGCGGATGAGGGATGTTATAAACAAGGGGGTTACTGAAAAGGACCTCCTGGATGCCGTTTCCGCCGCCTTTGGTGAGGGCTGGCAGGCGGTGAAGCTTTATTTTATGATCGGCCTGCCGTCTGAAACCCGTGAGGACCTCGACGGCATAGCGGATCTTGCCCACCTTGTCCTGAAAAAGGGAGAGCAGGCGGGAGTCAGGAAGGGTCGCCTCAGGGTTACCGTCAGTGTCTCTTCCTTTGTTCCCAAATCCCATACACCCTTCCAGTGGGAGCCCCAGAACACCATTGATGAAATCAGGGACAAGCAGGCCTACCTCAAATCTCTTTTCAGGGACAGGAGAATTGCCTTCAAGTGGCACGAACCGGAAGTTAGTTTTCTGGAAGGAGTACTGGCTCGGGGAGACAGAAGGCTTTCCGCCGTGCTGGAGAAGGCCTGGCGGGCGGGGTGCCGCTTTGACGGATGGTCGGAGTGCTTTGACTTTAATAAATGGCTGGGCGCGTTCAGGGAGGCCGGAATAGATCCTGAATGGTATGCCTACAAAAGGTATCAATACGGGGATGTGCTTCCTTGGGACCACATCGGGGCGGGTGTAGACAAAAGATTCCTGGTGCGGGAGCACAGGCTGGCCATGGAAGGAAAAACAACGCCGGACTGCCGTACCGGCAAATGTCCGGGATGCGGTGTTTGTACCGGCCTGGGCCTGGAGCCTGAAATCGGAGGTGGAGGTGTGGGACATGCCGCGCTACAGAATAAGGTACACCAAGGAGGGCCCGGCCAGGTTCATATCCCATCTTGACCTGCTGAGGACCTTTGAGCGCGCCGTAAGGAGGGCCGGGCTGCCGGTGACGTTGAGCCAGGGCTTCAACCCCCATCCCAGGATGAGTTTCGGGTTGCCCCTGCCGGTGGGCGTGGCCGGTCTCAGCGAATATGTGGACATCAACCTTGACACAGAGGTTCCACTGTCCTCCATTGTTGAGTCCCTGGGCAAATCCATGCCGGAGGGGATAAGGGTTACCGGCTCCTGTCCCGTGGATGAAGGGGGGGCGGCACTGATGGCTGAAATAGAGCGCTCAGTGTACAGCATGCATTTTGAGCCGGACTGTGTGCCCGGAGGGGCTGAAAAACTTAAAAGCTGCCTGGATCATATCATGGGACTGCCCTTGGTGACCGTCAAGAGGACAGGGAAGGACGGCCGGGAATCTCTTTTCGACATACGCCCCGGGCTGATAGGGTTTAATGTGCTGGAGGAGGATGGAGGGCTGACCCTGATGGCGGAATTGATAACCGGCAGCGCACTTAACATCCGCCCGGCGGAGGTGCTGGGTGCTATCCGGGAATACTGCGGGATCGGCGGCGATTACGCGGAGATTACCAGGGTTGGCCTGGCGGGCAAAGACGGCAAAAAGCTTTTTATGTAATTAAGTAAGGATGATTTTATATGCTGAGAGAAATTGTTATAAACGTTAGTGATGAGGAAACGAGAGTGGCGGTCCTGGAGGACAGGGTCCCTGTGGAACTGTACATTGAGCGCTCGGTTACCCAGAGGCTGGTGGGCAATATATACAAGGGGAAAGTGGAAAATGTACTGCCGGGCATGCAGGCGGCCTTTGTGGATATAGGACTGGACAAAAATGCCTTTTTATATGTGGAGGACGCCCTTCCTGCCCGTTCCCCCGACGGGCAGGGCCATGGTTCGGCGCTGGGGACAAATATATCCGACATACTGAAGCAAGGCCAGGAAGTAATAGTCCAGATTGTTAAGGAGCCCATCGGAACCAAGGGTCCCAGGGTTACCACCCATATAACACTTCCCGGACGCTATCTGGTGATTATGCCCACCATGGATTATATAGGCATTTCCAGAAGGATTGAAAACGAGAAGGAGCGGGAGCGCCTGAAGGAAATGGCCTCAAGGGTCAAGCCGGAGAACATGGGGGTAATAGTCAGGACGGTGGCCGAGGGGGTTGAGGAGGAAGACCTGCGCCAGGATATATCAATACTGCACAAGCTCTGGCGTAAAATTTTACACCGGGCCTCCCACGGCCCGGCCCCCAATCTTCTGCACAGGGACCTGGAGCTGATTCAGCGCATAATGAGGGATACCTTTACCGAGGATGTAAGCAGGCTGACCATAGATTCACGGTACGACTATGAAAAAATTCTGGACCTGCTGGACATTACCGGGCCCAGACTGAAGTTCAAGGTTTATCTGGATGAAAGGGAAAACATATTCCAGGACTACGGAATAGAGCAAGAGCTGGAAAAGGCGCTGAAAAGGAAAATATGGCTTAAATGCGGCGGCTATATAGTGATTGACCAGGCCGAGGCCCTGACGGCCATAGATGTCAACACCGGTAAATTTGTAGGCTCCATAAACCTTGAGGATACTGTGCTGCGGACCAACCTGGACGCCGCAGCAGAAATTGCGCGGCAGCTCAGGCTGAGGAACATAGGCGGCATTATTGTGGTGGACTTTATCGATATGCACATAGAGGATCACCGCCGCCAGGTGCTCCAGGTGCTGGAGGAGGAGATAAAGAAGGACAAGACCAAGACAAACATACTGGGCATAACACAGCTGGGACTGCTGGAGATGACCAGGAAAAAGGTGCGGCCCAGCCTCAGTGAAGTGATGCAAAAGCCCTGCCCGTACTGCGAGGGCCGGGGCAAGGTGCTTTCCGAGGAGACCGTCGGCATTCACTTTAAGAATTATATCTGTCAGCTGGCCAGGCAGACCGCGGCGGACACAATACTGGTAGAGGCCAATCCACTGGTGGCGGCAAGGCTTATCGGCAGCGGCGGGGCAAACCTGAGGGAACTGGAGCAGCGCACCGGGAAAAGCCTCTATATAAGGGGGTCCCAGGGGCAGCATATTGAATCCGTGGAGGTGCGTCCCCTGTACAATCAGGCCGAGATTCTGGCCAATACCCTTCCGGTACGGCAGGGGCAGGTATTGGAGGTAAAGGTGGAAGAGCCCCATGTATCCAACGTAAACGACGGCATTGCAAGGATTGACGGCTTCATTCTCGATATAGAGGGGGCCGGGTCAATGGTGGGGGAAACTGTTCCGGTGGAGGTTCACAAGGTATACAGAACTTATGCCCGGGCGCGGATTGTCAGATAAAGCGGCTTATCCCGGTTTATACAGCTGTTTGCCGTGCGGGCGCCGGTAATTTTCAATTGGTTGAAATATCGCATTAAGACATAAATTATAGGATAAGAAAGTATATATAAAATATTAAATAAAAATTAATAATTGAAAAATTATAAAATTTAATATATTGTATATGTTGGTGGGTTAATCATTTTTTATGCACTGACACAAATATATTGAATTAATTTGTAGAAATTTGCAATAGGGGGCGATATTTATTGGCAGGTAAAGAGTATAGGGAAATAAGGCCCGGCAAAAAGACTGTCAAAGGCCTGATAGTAAGGGTTATGCTTTTCTTCCTGGGAAGGGGCTTCCAAAGCCTTGCCGCCAGGGATCCCGATATCAGGAAAGAGATTGACGGGTGGAGCGAGGGCTTTACCATCATGTTCAATATTATGCCTTTCGGCCCCTTCTGGAGCATACAGAAAAGGGGCGGCAAGCTGCGCTATCTGGGGATGATAAAAACAGGCGCCGATCTGCAAGTGGATTTTAAAAACCTGGAAACAGCATTTCTGGTTTTGACAGGGCAGATGGGCACCCCTCAGGGATACGCGGAGCACCGGGTCAGTGTCAAGGGAGATCTTGTTTTGGCCATGTCAATGATTAGGTGCCTTGATATTGTCCAGTTTTACCTGTTCCCGGCCATTATCGCCAAAAGAGTGGTGAAAAGGCTGCCCAGGATGACTTTCGGAAAATTCGGCCGTAGAGTTTTCGTATATTTGGTTGGAATTCCGCTAGGTATTTAATTTATTGTTTATATTTATAAGGAGGGCGACAGATGGTCCCGTCGTATTTTGAATTTTATAATTCCGTGAAAATCCTTTCCGGCAACAAGGCCCTGGAAAACGTCCCCTATGAACTGGACAGACTTGGGGCTAAAAAGCCAATTATTATCACCGATAAGGGAGTGGTGGCAGCCGGCCTGATCAAAGAATTTATCGGCGCACTGTCGGGGTCCGACCTGGTAATCGGCGCCATTTATGAGGATACTCCCCCGGATTCTTCCAACGTGGTTGTCAATCAGGTGGCCGGCATATACCGGCAAAACAATTGTGACTCCATCATCGCCATAGGCGGGGGGTCGGCCATTGATACAGCCAAGGGTGTAAATATTGTTATAACCGAGGAAACCGACGACCTGATGAAATTCATAGGTGCGGAAAGGCTTAAGAAGAAAATGAAGCCCTTTGTGGTGATTCCCACCACCGCCGGCACCGGTTCGGAAGCGACTCTGGTGGCGGTGATAGCCAATGTGGAGAAAAACTGCAAGATGCTGTTTACATCCTACATGCTGCTGCCGGATGTGGCAGTGCTTGACCCCAGGATGACTATGACGATGCCTCCGAAAATAACCGCCGGCACCGGCATGGATGCATTGACCCACGCCGTTGAGGCCTATACCTGCCTGCAAAAAAATCCCGTTAGCGACGGCTTTGCCTTTACAGCCATCAGGCTGATCAGTAAGAACCTGTTCAAGGCGGTGGAGAACGGAAAGGACAGCGAGGCCAGGATGGCCATGGCCAATGCCGCCCTCCTTGCCGGCATCGCCTTTTCCAATTCAATGGTGGGGATTGTTCACACCATCGGCCATGCCTGCGGCGCAGTGGGGCATGTTCCCCACGGGTATGCCATGGCCCTGCTGCTGCCCTTTGGAATGGAGTACAACATGAAAAAGAGTTCCGATCTCTATGCCGAGCTTCTGCTTCCACTGGCCGGCTCAGAAGAGTTTGCCGCAACCCCCGGGGAAAGAAGGGCTGCCAGGTCGGTTGAGGTGATAAGGGAGATGAACTCAAAGCTGAACAAGCTGACAGGAATGCCGGTAACCCTCCGGGAAGCCGGGGTAAAGCGGGAGCAGTTTCACGAAATAGCCAAAACCGCTTTGGGAGACGGCTCCCAGATCTTCAATCCGGAGGCTATAGATTATAACGATGTTTTAAATATACTTAACGCCGCCTACTAAAAAATAATCCCTATTGGCTTTAATGCGCTGTTTTGGGCAACAGAATTAAAATATATTGACAATTGGCGGTATTAAGGCTATTATAACCAGTAATTAAATCTTTAAAAGCAATGACGGGGAAAAGTAAGCCGGAAGCCCGCCTTTAAGGGAGAAGGCGCCGTAGACTGAGAGCGCCTTCAGGAAAGGACCGGTTGAAGTTCGCCCCCGAGCTTTGGGGCTGAAACCGGGGATATGACCCGGGGAGTAGGCCGCAACGGTTTCCCCGTTACAGGAGAGGGTATGGATAAGGCTTACCGTATCCTTAAAGAGAAGGGCCTGTAAAGGCCAAGTAGGGTGGTACCGCGATCCGTTCGTCCCTTCAGGGATTAACGGATTTTTTATTTACCCGTCTTTGAGTAAAGTAAGTTTTGATGCCATATCCGACGAGAGGGTTTGTATTTTAACCAATCAGGGTGGTACCGCGGAAAATCCGTCCCTTCTATGGGGCGGTTTTTAATATGTGGGGCGCTTATGGCGTTTGCCTGTTCAAATTGTTCCACCGGTTAAAAATGTTGAAGGGAGGAAGGTGTGCCATGTACCTGCCTGTATAAGAGAGCTTTTGTCTCTCGGATCGGCGCTTTGGCATTACATGGGGTGAGTTGGATTGACGGAATCCGGGAAGTGCGGAAGGACGGCCTTATTAAGTTGTACCGGGCAAAGCGTGATATTCGTTATAAACCGGACTTATGTTTAGCTTGTGCTTATATAAAGTCTTTGCCGTATCTGGACCGGGGTGCCTCTGGCGCAGATTATGCAATTCTGTAATCAATACCCTGAAGAGGAGTGAATGGTAAAATGATGCTTGGTATGGCTGACGGCTGGACGGCGCTGGTCTGGATATTAAATGTCGCCTCCATGCTTTTATGTGTGGCTTATGGATTGGTCAACTGGAACAAGGACGGTGAGGACTGGTGAATATTACCCTACTGACGGTAATACTGGTCTGTTATATCGCAGTGGTAACATACCTGAGCTACCTGGGTTACAAACAGACACAGAACGCCGAGGACTACATGGTGGCCGGCAGGCAGATGAGCGGCTGGATTATGGCCCTGTCGTACGCCTCGACCTTTATCAGCACCTCTGCCATTGTGGGGTTTGGCGGTGCTGCCGCGGTATATGGCTTTACCCTGATGTGGCTTTCATTTTTCAATATCTTTTTTGGTATATTCGTGGCCTTTATTTTCCTGGGTGAGCCCATTCGGCGCATGTCCATCAATCTGGGCACCAGCACTCTGGCCTCAATGCTGGGTGAAAGGTATCAGTCCAAGTTTATTACATGGTTTATCGGGCTGATGATTTTCCTTCTCATGCCGCCCTACACCGGTGTGGTGTTGATAGGAGGCGCCCGGTTCGTACAGGAATCTCTGAAAATAGATTATAATCTGGCCCTTCTTATACTGGCCCTGATTATAGCCCTTTATGTGGGGTGGGGAGGACTGAAGGGTGTCATGTACGCCGACGCCTTTATGTGCGGCCTGATGCTGGTGGGAATGGTGGTGCTGCTGGTGAAAACCTACATGGTGGTGGGTGGTGTCACCGCGGGTCACCAGGCGCTCACCAACATGGCCGGCCTGGTGCCGGAGAAACTGGCCAGCGGAGGTCATCTGGGCTGGACGGCCATGCCGAAATGGTGGTCGCCTACCTGGTTCAGCGTAATAACCACCATAGTAATGGGTGTCGGCATCGGGGTTCTGGCCCAGCCCCAGCTGATACTGCGCTTCCTGACTGTGCCCAACCGCCGCGCGCTCAACCGGGCGGTTCTCACCGGCGGCGTCTGCATATTCCTTTTCACCGGCACAGCCTTTATGGTGGGGCCGCTGACCAATGTTTATTTCCAAAATACCGTGGGCAAGATTTCACTGACTGTGGCCGGCGGGAACACAGACCTGATTATACCCGCCTTTATTAACGCTGTGATGCCGGAGGCATACATCTACCTGTTCATGGTCACCCTCCTTTCGGCCTGCATCACCACGGTCAACGGACTGATTCACGTCCAGAGCGTGGCCTTTTCCAGGGATTTGCTGTCCACCTGGAATATAAAGGTCAATCCCCTCCTGCTGTCGCGGATAGGGGTGATACTGGGAACGGTGGGGGCTGTTGTCATGGCTTACATTTTGCCAATCAGCATTATTGCAAGGGCCACAGCCTTCTGGTTCGGCATTTGCGCCGCCGGTATCCTGCCTGCCCTGCTGGGGGCGATATTCTGGAAAAGGGTTACAAAGCAGGCTGCGGTGTGGAGCGTGGCCCTGGGGTATCTGGTGTCTATCTTCGGATACGTATTCCTGCACGCTTCCGAGTCCGGTCCCTTCGGCATATGCCGGGCCATATTCGGCAGGCCGTCTCTGCTGCCGGGGGTCTGGACCGTTGTTGACCCGCTTATATACAGCATTATTGTTTCATCGGTGGCGTTGATTGTTATCACCTTTTTATCCAAGCCTCTGCCCAAAGAGCACGTGGAAA
This sequence comes from Bacillota bacterium, assembly GCA_049325075.1. Lineage (GTDB taxonomy): Bacteria > Bacillota > Desulfotomaculia > Desulfotomaculales > Desulfocucumaceae > BRHc4a. The sequence goes on from JBMOPF010000009.1 coordinate 12,576, forward strand.
AATGTTTCCGCAGGGCGGGCAAATCATCTTCAGTTCAGGCGGGCAGCCAGGTGGGAGTCAATTAGGCTATGGGGCATTTCCGGCTGGTCGGAGGTGCTAAAGGGCATTTCCGGCTCGTCGGAGATCCTAACCCGGCATAGCCGGAACCAAAAGGTTTTTAATATTCCATGCTGAAATATATCAAAAAATATCACGGCATGGAGAGAAAAATGTTACTCACACAACGTTACAGTGAACAGATAGCGGGAGTTATCTCCTGCTATGACCGGGCGGTGATCCAGGGCACGCTCCCGGGGTGGTGCTTCGACGGTGGCATGACAGCTTTTCTGAACGCGAACAAGATCAGGATCTTCGACTACCCGCAGTTTGCCAATGCCTTGAGAGAAGAGATCCGCTCC
>JBMOPF010000010.1:0-85969 GCA_049325075.1 Bacillota bacterium
TGAGGAGTTGGATGGAATTAATTGTTAAAGAACCCGGCAAGTTGCTGATGTTAAAAATTTACAAGGTAACACAGGTTGGTTTTATATTGTCTTTTTTCATAAAAAAAGCTATTGACATAGTACGGCTATACAAAGACAAAAGTTGCTCATAGAGCACCTTTGTCTTTTGGTGCGGCAGAAGGGACTTGAACCCCCACGGGCGTTACGCCCATAAGAACCTGAATCTTACGCGTCTGCCAATTCCGCCACTGCCGCATTTTTAATTGTTTTCTGCGCCCGCGCGCAAGTATTATATTAGCACATGGCCAAATCCATGTCAACAGCATGTTGCTTTTAATTAAATACTTGTCCGGCAACTCTTTCAAGCTGTTTCAAATTTCTGCATTCCATTACACAGTGGCAGAAAGGGGCATATGCGGACATTACTCCGTCCTCGGCATCCCACCGGCTCATGGGAGCGGGATTGAGCCATATAACCCTCCTGGCCCTTTCGGCTATGCTTTGGAAATAATCAGCACCCACGGGCTTGTAATTGTTTTTTGCGTCTCCCAGTATAATGAGGTTGGTTTTATCGGACACAACATCTTTGTGCTCCTCTTCAAACTGCCGCCAGACCGATCCATAGTCGGAAAAGCCTGTTTGCCAGATGCCTGTGTTCCTTATTATTTCCGCTATCTTTTTTTCAGCGTCCCACCCCCTGATCATGCCGGTGACCTCTTCAATGGCATCAACAAAGGCAAAGGATCTGACGGACCTGAATTTATCATGCATGGCGCTGACCAGAAGCAGCATAAATTTGCTGAAGGTGGCCACGGAGCCTGACAGGTCGCAGAGTATTACCAGTTCCGGCCTGGACGGAATCCTGTCCCTGAACAATAGGCGGACCGGCACGCCTGAGTGTTTGGCGGCCAGGGAGACTGTCTTGCGGAGGTCCACTTTCTTTCCGGAAGGCGATGTGACATATCTGTAACCCTTGCGCGTGGCTAATTTTTTCCCAAGCAGCACTATCCTCCTCTTAATTTCCTGTGCCTGTTCATAGTCTATTTCATTAAAATGCCTTTCTCCTGCGTTAAGCCGCCTGAAAAGGCTTCTTCTATCCTTTTTCCATAGTTCCCTGTCCCTTTCCCTTTCTACTGTTTCCATAAACATGGCCAGGCGGTCCCCGATTACAGACTGGCTGATTCCCGGGTCGCATGGGCGGCGGCTCCTGAGATAATCCTCACCCTCGGCCCAGCCGGTGATAATTTTCAATCTCCTCAACCAGTTGCTTTCATCATCTTCAAAATCCAGTGTTGACACAGCCTCTCTGATGAAAGCGCGCATTTCCTCTTTGTTTCCTCCCAGTATCAAGGATACAAATTTTTCCGCCCCGGACATTCCTCCGCGGGCAATTCCGGCGCCTTTTTTTACCCCTCCCGGTCCACAGGATGAAACTACGGTTTTCTCCTCCTGCAGCCTCATTTTTTCGTTCCTCATGAAATCCTTATAGCTCTGGACCCTGCTCATAAACTCCTCCCGGCTCATCCTGGGGGGTGTTTCCGGCGCTGCTGGCTTTTTCCCTTCATCCGTGATCTGCCGGGGTCGGCCCCAGTATAATTCCCAGAGCCTGTCCAATACGGCAACATGTTCTATTTGTTTTATAAGTGTGGCCCCGGCCGCCGTTTTAAAATCCCCGGGGCCAACACCGGTAAGGGAAAGAGCCTTCAGAAAATCCATTATTTCGCTGGTGGCCGTGTTCACACCTGCGGAACGAAGCACTTTTACAAACTCAAAAACATCAGACAGCAAATTCCATCACCCTGTCTGTGAAGTCCTCTATCATGGAAAACAATTCCTTTGAACTGTTTAAAGAGTCCCACGGTATTGAAGCCAGTACTGCCATGTCTCCGGTACTGATGTCATAGGATATCTCAAATCCGCCATAAGACTTTCGGAATTCAAAAAAACCGCCGGCCTTGACAAAGCCCAGTTTACCCTTCAAATCCTCCGGAGTAAGGGTAAGCCCGGTAATTTTCCTGTGCACCGCGGCGTCAGTAATCTTCATGAACGAACTTATTGTGGCTGCCGTGCTTTTATCCAGCAGCCATGGCTCCTCAAGACGCAGCCTGAAGTCCACCGAAGGCTGCTTTTTCTTTGAAAAGGTTATTATGTTTCCCTTCCCCTCCAGACGGACCAAAAACTCACCCGACTGCCGCAGGTATTCCGTCCTGCCGGGGCATTGGTTCATAAACCCGGTGAAAGGGCCTTCCTCCATTGCGCCCTCTGCCTCAAGAAGTACAGGTGAAATAAGCGCGGGTCTGGAGTAGTCCTTGCTGACATCTGAAAAGGCCTTTATTCCGTCAGCCAGACTGATCATTGAAATAACCTGCCGGCAGTTGTATTCACTGTCACGGAAATGTGTCCGGAATTTGACCCTGGCCACCGCCACACCGCCCTGCACCACCACCCCGTAAAGTGCAGCCACCGATACATCCCGGGAAGACCATTTTGTTTCCAGTTGGCCCGCCAGCTCACCGGACTCCAGGTCAAGGTGCTCAATAATATCCAGGCTGGATATTATTTCAGTTACCTGCCTGGCAGGACATGTGACAATAATTTTCGGGCCTCCCCTTATTTCAAAAAAGGAACTTGCAAATTGGGCCGGGCTGACGGTAAAAAGCTTTTTGACTATTTCATCAGCCAGCCATGGCAGCGCTGTCTGAAAGTACATGTATTTTTCCGTTATTTCCGCCTCGATACCGGCTGCGGAGTATTTTCCGCCCGAGGCGTAAAACCCTTCCAGGGATCCGAGGTAGGTTACTATTTCGCTCTTTCTTTCGGTATTTGCGTCAAGTATTTCTATTCTCACTGGAACACCCCGAAATAATAATTTTTTAGTAAACCTGCTCTGAAATATGTTATCATTACCTTGGTGATCAGTAAAATGATTTCTTCCTTTGACAGCGTTGAGACAATACAAAAAAGCCTCTTAAAAAACAATTACCTGGCTGACCGAAAAACAGCCACCACCATATTTCTTGCGGTCAGGATGCAAAAGCCCGTCCTTGTGGAGGGGCCTGCGGGAGTGGGCAAAACATACCTGGCCAGGTCGCTTGCCGCCGCCGGCGGGATGAACCTTATCCGCCTGCAGTGCTATCCCGGTCTGGATGAGGGGAAAGCCCTATATGAGTGGAATTACCAGAAACAGCTTATCTACCTTCAGTCACTAAAGGATAACAAATCCTGGGATGAAATAAGGTCGGAAATATACACCGGTGAATTCCTTCTGTCAAGGCCGGTGCTGAAGGCCTTTATGTCGCCTGAACCTGCGGTGCTGCTTATTGACGAGGCCGATAAAAGCGATGACGAGATGGAGAGCTTTCTCCTGGAAGCCCTGTCCGAGTATCAGGTAACAATACCGGAAATGGGTACCGTACATGCCGTCAATATCCCCCTGGTCATAATAACCAGCAACAACTCCAGGGATTTCAGCGACGCCATGAAAAGGCGCTGCCTCCACCTTTACATGCCCTTTCCGGACCAGCAGCGCGAAGAGGCCATCATCAGGCTCCATATAAAGGATATAAACAGCCGTCTTGCCGGACAGGTTGCCGCGTTTCTTTCGGGAGTAAGAAAAATGGCCCTCAGAAAATCGCCCGGTATCGCTGAGACAATTGACTGGGCAAAGGCGCTGATGGTAATGGGAGTCAATGACCTGGACCCCGGTTCGGTCAGGCTTACACTAAACGCCCTTGTCAAATATGAAGAAGACATAGCAGCCATTGAGTCAAAGGCCGATACCCTTATCCAAACTGCTGAGCCAGTAAATGTCAGTGCTTCGACACAGGTTCTTCCCGGCTCCCCGGAACCCGCCACGACCCACGCCGACAATCTTCTGGCAAGATTTGACTTTTGATTTATAAATTTCCGGATATTGTCTATTCAGCGCGGAGCCATACCTTTCTTCTTCTGGGACCGTCAAATTCGCAGAAATATATCCCCTGCCATGTGCCCAGCATTAATTTGCCTCCGTCCACAAACACGGTGAGCGAATTACCCACCAGCACCGACTTGATATGGGCATCGGAGTTTCCTTCCCCGTGCAGGTAATCACCACTGACCGGCACTATTCTTTCCAGGCCCTTGAGGATATCAACGGCCACGCTGGGGTCGGCGTTTTCACTTATTGTAACAGCCGCGGTGGTGTGGGGCACAAAAATATGGACTGTTCCTTCCCTTATTCCTTCACTTTTTATAAACTCATCAACTGCGCCTGTAATGTCAATCATCTGAGCCCTGTCAACACTTTTAATATCCAGCGTTTTCATCACAGCCAATCAACACACCTCTTATTCACTCAGCCATATAAGCCCTATAAAGGCAAACCGGCCCTCAGGCCGGTAAAACCCATATGAATCATTAAAATATCATAAGCTTTGTGCAGACTTAAAGCCAAGATTGAAGGTAAGTATCTCCAGTTTTACCGACAGGTCCACATTTCTTACCTCTATATGCTCAGGCAGTGTCAGCGGCAGGGGGGCAAAATTCAGAATTGCCTGTATCCCGTTCTTTATCAGTTGCTCCGCCACATCCTGGGCAGACCTTGTAGGAGTGGCGATTATCCCTATCTTGACATTATGCTTTTCGATCACATCGGGCAGGTTCTCCATCGGAAGCACTTCCAGGTCGTTTATCCTCTTTCCTATTTTGGTCAAATCATTGTCAAAAACTCCAACAATGCTGAACCCCCTGTTGTTGAACCCCTTATAGGTGCACAGGGCATAACCCAGGTTTCCCGCCCCCACCATTATTAAATTCCAGTGTCTGTCCAGGCCAAGTATTTTAAGTGTATATCTCATCAGATCCTTTACATTATAACCAACACCCCTGGTGCCAAACTCACCGAAATAGGCCAGGTCCTTTCGCACCTGCGCCGGTGAAACGCCGACGCCATCCGCTATTTCACCTGAAGACACCGAAGTCACGCCGTTTCTATCAAGCCTTTCCAGATACCTGGAATAGATGGATAATCTCGTGACAGTAGCCTCCGGAACCCTCAGAGTTTTCAAAAAAGCCGCCTCCTTACATATTTACTTCAATACTTTACCGCGCCTTCCACTCAATGGTTGGCAAGGGTAAAGTTACTAAATTCACATGACATTAATTTTATAACATTTGTCCGCTCTTATGTCAAATCTTTGATGTAATATAACATCCCCATATTACATGGTTATTCTACATTATTTTTCTTATACCTGCACCAGAAATACCCTTGCCGGAGCGCCATCCAGCCCGGAAAGAAGCAGGGGCAGGCAGTATAAATAATAAATTCCCGCTGAAATATCCGTCAGGTCCAGATTCTCCACAAGCACCACACCTGCGTCCAGCAGTATTTTGTGGCAGTCAAGGGACCACGGCGTGTCGGGTGAGGGGGTGTCCATCCCCAGCAGCACTGTTCCCCCTTCAATGAGGAACTTTGCCGCCCCCAAGGAAAGATACGGGGGCTCATTAATATTTCTCGACCGGTAATCTGTTTTGATAAGTACCCGCTTTTCACCAGTGCAACCTTTAAAACAATCGATGTCTATTCTAACAACATCACCCGTCTCGCACACCAGCGCCCTGCCGACAAGTATGTCGGGGGCCAGTTTGTCGACAGTGATCCCGTTTTCCACCAGGTGGGCGGGGGCATCAACATGGGTTCCTGTATGGGTGCCCAGACTTATACTGTGCAGGCTGAATCCATCTGTGGAAATACAGGCCACTTTTTTAAAGGAAACCTCCGGGTCCCCGGGGTATATGGTCATTTCAGGCCTGATGGGCCTGGTAATGTCAAAAATTCGCATCGAGGGCCTTTCAGGGAAATACAATAATTTTTTATTTGCAGCCACTGTATATATTCTTTTATTATTACTTTTTTCCTTTTTGCCGGGCTAAAAACCTTGCATCTTCTTTACCAGGCCGGCAAGATTCTTTATGTGAGCTATGGCGGCGGACCCCAGCCTGACGATGTCAATATTGGTGTTATAAATAAAATGTTTTACGCCGGGAATGGATATGACGCTTAAAATAGCATCCAGATCCGCATTGTCGGCCTCATTGAAAAGCTCCCTTAAAACCAGTGAGTGTTTCATATCCTCTTTTAGCCGGCATATCAAATCCTCATAGGATTTTCCCGTAGCGATAGACCTTCCCGCCAGGACGCCGCTTTTGATAGACGATGTCATGCCGAAGCCCAGAAAAGGATCCAGGAACCCTCCGGCGATGCCGGCAAAAAGAACATTTCCCACCTGGTGCGGGTATTCATAACCGGCATTATGCTCTACTATTACCTCATTAACCTTTTTGAAGTCGAAATTTTCCATTTCCCAGAACAGCCTCCACCTGTCCATTGCTTCATCCGGTGCGCTTTCAGGGACCACCAGGCCTAAAAAGGCTCTCTTTTTTTCCATTGGCGTTAAATAGGCATAGGCGGTCTTGCTGTATCTGGTGTCAATCCACATATACATGCGGTCCATTCTGAAATCCCCCAGCACTGTGCTGCCCACCAGATTCGTCGGGTAAACAAGGGTCCAGATGCCTTCTTTCCGGCTTGAACCGTAACCGCCATCCGCCACCACCACATAGTCATACTTTCCGGCCAGGTCTTTATAGTCTGCATATGTATTGGCAATAATCCCGGTTTTCAGTGTTTTGAACAGTTGCGTCTCAGCCGAAACAGGGCCGTTGCCGCGCATTACAAAATATCCCAGGCGGCCCTTTACCTCCACCTTTTTTCTGGGTGATTTCATTACAATAGATTTGATGTTCCCTAACGGCTGGATAGTGATACCAAACCTTTTCCTGATGTCTTCAAGGGGATCGTACGGCCGCGTAAACAATTCCAGAACTGCGGCGCAGTGATCGAATAGTTCCCCCGGCTTATGCTTTTTTTCATACACATCAGGTATTACACCATTTTTCTCCAGCTCATGGGCGCAGGCCAACCCTGCCGGACCGGCGCCTATAACAGCAACCTTCAAGAAGGTCCACCCCTTTTTAAAACTTGCCGGATGCAGCGCATACTTACGCCCGCGTGAGAAAAAATATCCTAAAAAGAGTGGAGGAAAGCATGTCCATTTTAAATGACCGGGAACTTATGACTTATGCCCTCAGGGAGTCCCTATCCAGGGAAAAACATTCCCTGGAAAAAATGAAGTTCTATTACAAATCCACCAGGGACAATAATATAAAAAGTATATGTGAAAATCTGGCGAACGTTTGTAAAGTACGGATTGACATTTTGCAAAAAGAAATGAAAAATTTTTATCTTAAATAGGGAGCTGATAAAATGAAAGGGATCGACTTTCTCTATGAACTTCTTAGAGATCGGCAGGACAGCCAGGTTTTTTATAACAAAATGATGATTAACATGATAAATCCGGTTTTGCGGAACCTTTTCAGAGATTTTCGCGATGAGGACGAAAAATATGTACATAAAATTCGCCGCCAATTTCTTAATATTGAAGCCAGTCCCATGATTTTCCGGGCTGTCTTCAAGAAATAAAAATCACCTTCCCCCGCCAATGCGCTTGACGATGGCCAGCCAAATCCCGAATAAAACACCTGTCACCGTTAATAAGGCTGTAAATTCCCAAATGTCCAGATACATTTGATTGCCCCTTTCGTATAAATGCACCATACTCTCCGTCATTCAACAAATTTATAAACGTGTCTTTATTCTCTTGTAAACAATAACCTCCCCTATATAGCTGAAGGCGGAAAACACCACCAGGTCCGTGCACAGGCTTGCCAGATAGTGCCAGTGCACATACCTTGCCGAGCCCTCATGGATTAAAAGCAATTCAACGGAAAGATAGGCCAGTGTAAATGCAACTATATTTGCCGCCTGCAGGCGCCTGTCCAGGCTCAGGAACTGAAAAAAAAGAACACCCATGGTAAAAAGAGGCCCCGCAGCATAGAATAATGAATTCCCCATCCAGCTGATAATATTCCCCTGAAAAATATAAAGGCCCAGTTTCTGACCGCCCCAGTCCACAGCCGTGCCCAAAGCAAAGGCAATAATGCCGCCATATACGGTATCCTTCAGTCTGGACCGGTCCACAAAAATAAAGAACAACACCCAGCTGTACACAAACACAATCACCCAGGTAATTATAACCACCTCCTGATTTATAATGCATGAACAGGCATTATTTTTTATTGTCTTATTCTTGCCCTTTTTATCCTCTTTATTAATATATTTATTTTTTGCCACTTAAACTGTTTAAACCATTTTACATATTTAAAACAGCTCCGGTAAAAATAACAAAAAGACGTGGGAGTTTCTATGAACAAACTGATGCAGAGTATCTTCAGGATAATGACCTTCCGTGAAAACCCGTCCCATGAGGAGTTTATACTCAAGGAAAACAGTTACGACCAACAGTCCGCCGGTGGAAAGGAAAAAAAGACCGGGCAGCATCAGGACAGCCCCGTCGGTCATAATACCGGCAGCACTGTATCCCATGATGACGCGGATGAAAAGAGCCTGCGTTCCGGCAAGCGCAGCCCAAGGCCTCCCAGGAAAATAACGCGGGATGATAGCGGCGCCAAGGAATTTCCGGATGAGAACAGTGATGAAGACAGCATCAAGTACTCGCTGTCCGACAACCGTAAAACCATTGAGAGAATATACGGAGTCCCGGTCAACAAGGATTTGATAATAAGGGAATTCACCCTTGGCTCGGACAGGGATATAAGAGGGTTTGCCGTCTTTATCGACGGCCTGGTGAACAGGGCGGAGTTAAATAGCCTGCTTGAAAGTATTATGATGGAAAGCGGTATGATCTGTTCTGAAACCGCATCGTCGGCCCCTTCTGTTATGAAGGATATTATTCCCGGCAGCCAGGTTAAGATCACAGCCTCTTTCAATGAGGTAACAGCGGCTGTAAACTATGGTGATACAGCCTTCTTTTTCGACAGGTCTCCAAAATCAGTATTGGTGGAAACAAAAGGCTGGGAACACCGTAATGTGAACCGGCCGTATAACGAACAGACCATAAACGGGCCCCAGGAAGCATTTACTGAAACTTTAAGGGCAAATACAGCCCTGATAAGAAAAATAATCAGGTCCGAAAAGCTTTTCACAGAGATATTCAAAGTTGGAACCAGATTCAGGTCGGACGTGGCGGTGATGTACATGAAAGATATTGCCGACCCCGGCCTGGTGGATGAGGTGAAGCGCAGGATCACCGGGATAAAGGTTGATTTTATTACCGACACCGGAATGCTTGAACAGTTTATCGAGGACAGCCCTTACAACTTGAACCCCCAATCCATAACCACAGAGCGACCTGACAGAGTGGCTTCATTCCTGGCCGAGGGAAGGGTGGCTGTTTTATTGAGCGGCAGCCCTTTTGTCCTTGTTTTACCAGGCACCATGTACTCACAACTGCATACGGGGGAAGAAACCTATCTGCGCTGGCAGTTTGGCACTTTTATCAGATATGTGAGAACAATATCCTTTTACATTGCTCTTCTTTTCCCCGGTATTTACCTTGCTGTTGTACTTTATCACCAGGAGATGATCCCCACCGAGTTGCTCCTTGCCATCGCCGGGAGCAGGGAGAGAGTTCCTTTTCCCTCCCTGATGGAGATGCTCTTTCTGGAATTTTCCTTTGAGCTGGTGAGAGAGGCGGGTTTACGCATACCCAATATAATCGGATCCACAATAGGCATTGTAGGCGCCATTATCCTTGGGCAGGCGGCGGTTCAGGCCAACATTGTCAGCCCGATTCTGGTGGTGCTGGTGGCTATCACAGGACTGGCGTCATTCTCCATTCCTTACTACAGCCTGGCCTTTGCCATACGCATTTACCGTTTCTTTTATATTATTCTGGGAGCGCTGCTGGGTTTTTACGGTATAACCGTGGGTCTGTTTATACAAATACTCCTTACCACAAATCTGAAGTCCTTCGGGGTTCCCTACCTGTCACCCACGGGGCCCCGCACCTACAGCGGCTATGATACTGTCGGCAGGCTGCCTATATTCCTTCAGAGGCGCAGGCCGGACTATATCAACCCACAGGACGACACCAGGGCGCCGGCCGAGCCCAGGTCCTGGATCAATAAAAAGGATGAAAATGATGAATAGCCAAGGTAAGTTCGGAGATTCAGAGGCAATTGTTCTCCTTGCCCTTTCAAACATGAGCAGGATTTTCCTTACCTTCCCCAGATCAATGGTGGAACAGTGCGGACCGGCTGCCTGGATATCTTCCATTATTGGCTTTATCATTGCCCTTGCGCAGGTGTACCTTTTTTACCTGATTTTAAAACCACATCCCGGGGAAAACATAGTGGATGTTACCGAAAAGGCACTGGGGAAGATTGCCGGCTCCGCTGTCAATTTAATATATGCGGTCTTCTTTATTACCGTGGCCGCCATGAACACAAGGGAATTCAGCGAAGCACTGCTGGTATCCGTTCTTCCCCGAACCCCAATCAGCATTGTCATCACCAGCCTGACTCTGCTGGGAATACTTGGCGCCCATATAGGACTTGAATCAATGGCCAGGTCCGCCAGGCTAACATATCCCTTTGTGCTGGCCGGGATTGCCATACTTCTTTTAAGCCTCAGTCCCCAGTGGGACATAACCAGGCTGTTTCCCATACTGGGCACCGGCCCCGTTGAAATTGTAAACAGTGGAATAAAAGCCGCATTTGTTATTGAAATACTTTTCTCGGGCATTATTGTCAATTCCATTCACGGGCCGGATATGTTCGGAAAAGTATCGTCCCGCGCCATGCTGATTGGATTTGCATCTCTAACAGTCCTTCTTCTTACCATGCTTATGACGGAAAACTGGATCATGTCCCAGGAAATGACCCTTCCCTTTTACACCCTGAGCCGCCTTGTTTACCTTGGCAGGTTCTTTCAGCGTATTGAAGCAATATTCGTTATTATATGGGGCTTTATAGGAATACTCAAGGTGGCGGTAACCCTGTATGCGGCAGCGGTGATACTGGCCAAAACACTGAAGGTCCCCTATTACAAGCCGCTATTATGGCCGCTGGCACTGTTGACCTATGTGGCCAGTCTTATCCCGCCGGACATGCCCACCTCTATTCTGATCGAATCCAAATATATAAGTATATACGGGTGGATTCCCACCGCTATTATGCCTTTGCTTGTATTACTTATGGACAGGTTTGTCCGAAGGAGGCGGGCCAATGAAAGGGGCTAAATTATTTGCATGTTTGATAATGCTGCTTTTGACCTCAGGCTGCTGGGGAAGCAAGGAGACCGACGATATAGCCTATGTCCTTTCCCTGGGCTTTGACAAGGGCCCCGGAGATAAACTGCTGGTGACCTTTCAGATAGCCAATCCGATTGTCATAGCAGGCCAGTCCGGAGGCGGCGGAAGAGGGGGAGGCGTAGGAGGCGGAGGAGGCGGAGGAGGCGGAGGAGGCGTCCAGAATAAATCCTTCCTGACCATGAGTGCAGTTGCCGAATTACCGATAGGGGCTTTACACCTGCTCAATTCCCAGCAGGCCAGGGAATTGTCGCTACTCCACACAATGGCCTTCATTTTTTCCGATGAATTGGCCAGGGAAGGGCTGAAAGATTACATTAATTCCCTCAACCGGTACCGTGAGACCAGGGGCTCCGCCTTCGTTTACATATGCAGGGGCAAAGCGAAGGATTTTTTGGAAAAAAATACACCCATGCTGGAGTTAAGCCCTGCCAAACAATATGAGCTGTTATTTAAAAACAACAAACTTCATGGACTGGTATACGTTACCACATTCAGGGAATTTTACCAGAAAATTAAATACATCACCCAGGAGCCGGTGGCGCCGCTTTTGGCCATCAATAAAGAAGGCCTTGATGTTTCAACGCCGGAAGAAAAAAACAGGCTTGGCGACTATCTGGCCGGTGAACTTCCCTCAAACAAAAATGTCCCCCAATTCCTGGGATCCGCCGTTTTCAAAGGTGATAAGATGATAGGTGAAATCACCGGCGATGAAACAAGGTATTTAAACATAATGAGCGGTCTGGCCAAGCAGACCTTCCTTATTATCCGTGACCCCCAAAAAGAAAACCAATTTGTCGGACTTACCATTAAACAGGCCAAAAAACCCAAGATTAAAGTGGATACGAAGTCCGACCAGCCGGTCATCGACCTGGAAATTTTCCTGGAACCCAACATTGTTGGAATATCAAGCGGAATTAATTATGAATCCGTAAAATATAAACCCATCCTGGAAAATGAATTGGAAAATATTATAAAATCCCGCTGTGAACAGCTTATTAAGCGGACACAGGATGAATTCACCACGGATATTGCCGGCTTCGGAAGGATTGCGGCGGGTAATTTTCTTACCATTGGCCAATGGGAGAAATATAAATGGGAGGAAAAATATCCCCGGGCCGTTGTCAACATTAAAGTTAATGCAAAAATAAGGCGCACCGGCTTTATGATCAAAACCATGCCGGTCCATTACTAAACAGGGAGGGTGATTTATCCTGAAATGGATTTTGCTTTTAATACCTCTGATGGTCGCCTATTATACCATTACTTTCGGCCTTTGGGCCTGGCATAAAGGAAACCGCGGGGGGGGCGCCGGAATATTTATCCTGGCCGCGCTTTTAATTGCGATTTCAGCTTATGCTATATTTATAAGACAAGCTTTTTAAAAACAGCCGGAAAGCATAATTGCCATCATTGTTCCCGCAGCCAGTCCTGCTTTGGCCAGGGCGGAATTCAGCCTTAACGACAGGGGCAAAAGGTCCGCCAGTATAATATAGAGAAGTGTTCCTGCGCCAACGGCCAAAAGGAATGATACGGTAGAGGACGATATGTCTAATAAAAGCATTGCCAGGGCTGTCCCGCAGGGAAGCATGAAACCGGCGGCTGTGGATGCCGCCACAGACTTTACAGGTGTTATTCCCCCGGAGGAAAGAACAGCACAAAGGGCCATCCCCTCGGGTATGTTGTGAAATCCAATGGCCGAGGCAAGGAGAAATCCCAGTCCGTTCCCGGATTCCATACCCGCGCCCATGGCCATTCCCTCGGGAAGATTGTGCATAGCCACGCCAATGGTGAAAAGATAGCCGGTCCCCAATACCCCGCCCCTTCCCCCCCACTGGCCCGTATTTCCCCAACAGTCGTGTATTCCCAGGTGCGGCAAAAAGGAATCAATAAGCCTGCCGAAGAGGAATCCTGACAAAACACCGGCGATGGCCAGATATAAAGAACCCGCCACCACTGATTCCGGCAGCAGGTCGAAAAAAACCACGGTAAACCCTATGCCTGAAGACAGGCCCAGCAATACCGGAATTGCCCCCCCGCCGGCCCATCCGTTCACTGCGGCCAGCAGGGCGCCGAAGCCTGTGGCCAGGCCCGATACCAGAGAAATGCCCATTTCCTGTCCTGAAATAAAAAGTCCCCCCCCGGCAACTGACTTCTGGTCTTTAAATACATACTTTCTCACTGTGTTATTTATAACCATATTAGAAAAACCGGGGGGTTATGTATATTAAATTTTCTTTGATATTACCCGGAATGATTTTTGAGCGGCGTCAACCACCCTGTCGATCAGATCATCGGTGTGCGCCTGGGAGACAAAGGCCGCCTCAAACTGGGAAGGCGCCAGGTACACCCCCAGGTCAAGCATAGATTTGAAAAAGGCCGAATACTTGCCGGTATCCGACGAACAGGCTGTATTGAAATCTGTCACCCTGCTTCCGGTAAAGAAGCAGCACATCATTGACCCCACCCTGTTAAAGCATACCTCCGCCCCGGCCTCACGGGCCGCGTCAGCCAGTCCACCGGCCAGGCGGGCCGACTTTCTTTCCAGTTCGTCATAGAAGCCACTACGGCCCAGAACCTTAAGTGTCGCTATGCCGGCACTGACAGCCAGGGGATTTCCGGACAGTGTCCCAGCCTGGTATACCGGACCCTCCGGCGAAATCATCGACATTATTTCCCGCCTGCCTCCATATGCTCCCACCGGGAGGCCCCCGCCTATAATCTTGCCCATACAGGTAAGGTCCGGCATGACTCCATAAAATGCCTGGGCCCCTCCATAGGATAACCTGAAGCCGGTAATGACCTCATCAAATATTAAAAGGGATCCATATTCTTCAGTGATTTTCCTTAGTCCCTTCAGAAAACCGTCATTGGGAGGGACTACACCCATATTTCCAGGCACCGGCTCCACTATAACGGCGGCAATCTGTTCGCCCCGGGCCTTAAATATATCCCTGACATTCTCCAGGTCATTAAACGAAGCGTTTATAGTGTCGTCTGCTATTTCCGGCGGCACACCGGGGCTGGTGGGAACGCCGTGGGTCAGCGCCCCGGACCCGGCCTTGATCAGAAAAACATCGGCATGGCCGTGATAACAGCCCTCAAACTTAAGTATCTTCTTTCTGCCGGTATATGCCCTGGCCAGCCTTACTGCGCTCATGGCGGCCTCTGTTCCTGAATTAACCAGCCTGACCATCTCCACCGACGGCATCGCCTCAACTATCATGCCGGCCAGTACAGTTTCCCCTTCAGTGGGCGCGCCGAAGCTTGTCCCGGTCTCCAGGCACCCCCTCACCGCCCCGGTGACTTCGGGGTGCAGGTGCCCAAGTATAAGGGGGCCCCATGAGCCCACCATGTCTATGTACTCGTTGCCGTCAACATCAGTCAGTATGGCGCCGCTGCCCCTTTGTATATACACGGGATTGAGCCCCACCGACCTGAATGCCCGGACAGGACTGTTTACCCCACCGGGAATGTATTTTTTCGCCTCTTCGAAGTAAAGTACTGAATTGGTGCGCTGCATGGTTTATGCCACCTTTCATGCCAATTACTCGCAAAAGTATTTCATGCTTTCTTTTTTCAGCTCTCTGGTGCTGAAAATAACCATGTAGTCCTTCAGCCCGGACAACTCGGACATTTTCCCGGCAATGCGCCTGCATTCCTCATCTGTTTTTCCATGCACAACCGTATACAGGTTATACTGCCAGTCTTCGGCAGTTTTCCTCTGGTAGCAGTGGCTCACATGAGAATTACCGGAAAAAAGGCGGCCGGCCCTTTCAATGTCGGCCTCGTCAACTTTCCAGACAACCATGGCATTTGATACAAACCCCAGGTCCTGGTGGCGGACTGCGGCGCCGAATCTTCGTATTATACCCCGTTCAACCAGGTTTTTTACCCTCTCAACCAAATCGTCCTCAGTTATATTAAGCCTGCCGGCTATCTCCAGGAACGGCCTTTCCGTCAGGGGAAGCCCACGCTGCAGTTCCCTGACAATGTTCTTTTCCAGCTCGGTTAACATTCCATCACTCCGCCAGATTAAAATTAACCTTTATTTTAAAGAGCCTGACCGCCGGAAGGTTGATAAGCTTATCAATGCCCGTTCCGGCCTTGATTTGATCGGTTATCCTGTTTATCTCCCCCTCGCCGGGGGCGATAAGGGTGAACCACATGTTGTATTCACTGTCTCTTAGATAGTTGTGGGTCACCCCGGGATAGCTGTTTATCACTCCGGCAACCTCATCTATTCTGTCAACCGGCACTTTCATTGCGCAAAGGGTCCCGGTATAACCTATTTTACGCGAGTCAAATATCGCGCCCAGCCTCCGGATAACCTTGCCCTTAATCAGCCTTTGCAGCCTGGCCATAACATCTTCCGCCGTCGTCCCCAGTTTTTCCGCCAATTCACAGTATGGTTCACGGCAAATGGGCAGGCCGGTCTGTATTATATTAAGCAGTTCCCTGTCCATCTTATCAAGTTCCATCATTTTCTCCCGGCAGCAGTACTAATCGCCGCCCTCTGGGCGGCGCCGTCTTTGCAGACGGCGGAATCCAGAATTCAGAATTCAGAATGAGTATACATTCCTTATTTGCTTTTCATGGCCCTGTAAAGGCACCAGGGTTCCTCGGCCATGTAATCGCCATTATAAACGTATGCCCTGGCCCTGCAGCCCCCGCATATTTTTCTGTATTTGCACACACCGCACCCGCCGCTGTATTCCATTGACCTCAACCTGTTAAAAACAGGGTTGTCGCGCCATATTTCAGAAAACGGCCTTTCCCGGACATTCCCGGCGCTGATGTTCAGGTAGGCGCACGGCTGGACATTGCCGACAGGGCTTATTATGCAGTAAGAGATCCCCGCCAGGCAGCCCTTGGTAAACCTGGTTTTCACACCAAGTTCCCTGGCAATCCTCATAAACTGGGGAGCGCAGGTGGGCTTCAGCTCAATATTTACCTCCCTCTGCTTTTTCATAATCCTTGTCAGCAGTTTTTCGTATTTATCCGCCCGCAGGGACTCTCCCTCAATATCAGCGCCCCTGCCGGTGGGAACCAAGAAAAACACATGGTGGGCAAGTGCCCCCACCTTTACCGCGAAGTCGGTAATCTCCTCTATTTCGTCGTAGTTCCAGTCCACCACCGTGGTGTGAATTTGAAACGGCAAACCCGCCTCCCGGCAGGCCTTCATGCCATCCACGGCTTTTTGCCACGCGCCGGTCTGCCCCCTGAAGGTATCATGCTTTTCCGGATCAACGCTGTCCAGGCTGATGCCCATTGCGGCCGCCCCGGAATTTTTAAGCCTCTCCGCCACTACCCCGTCTATCAGGGTGCCGTTTGTGCCGAAAACCGGCCTCAGCCCCCTGTTCACAGCATGGCTTACCAGGTCGTAGATATCTTCCCGGATCAACGGCTCACCGCCGCTAAAAATCATTATCTTGAACCCGGCTTTGGCTATTTCATCTATAAGGTTCATGCCCTCTTCCGTATTGAGCTCTTCCCCGGCCCTGACGCCGGCGTCACGGTAACAGTGCTTGCAATAAAGGTTGCACCCGTTGGTGGTGTTCCAGGAAATTATCAATTGTCAGCCCTCCCTAATCCACCGGGCAACATCCGGGGCATGATAGGTGATTATTATGTCGGCGCCCGCCCTTTTCATTCCGGTGAGGGTCTCCATGACCACTTTCTTTTCGTCAATCCAGCCCTTCAGAGCCGCTGCCTTTACCATGGAATACTCGCCACTGACATTATATACAGCCAGGGGGTAGTCAAAATTTTCTTTCATCAGTTTTACCACGTCAAGGTAAGCCAGGGCCGGCTTTACCATTATTATATCGGCCCCCTCCTCAATATCCATGGCTGCCTCCCTCAAGGCTTCAATGGAATTGGGGGGGTCCATCTGGTAAGCCCTGCGGTCGCCGAATTGCGGTGTTGACCCCGCTGCCTCCCGGAAAGGACCGTAATAGGCGGAGGCGTATTTAACGGAGTAGGCCATGATGGGGATGTCAAAAAAGCCCTCCCTGTCCAGTGTCTTCCTTATCGCCTGAACACGGCCGTCCATCATATCGCTGGGGGCCACCATGTCAGCCCCGGCTTTCACGTGGGAGAGGGCGGTTTTGGACAAAAGCTCCAGTGTCCGGTCATTTTGAACACAGCCTTCCTCCACCAGCCCGCAGTGCCCGTGGTCTGTGTATTCGCACAAACATACATCGGTAACCACAAGCATGTCCGGGAAGGACTTTTTTACAGCTCTTACGGCCTGCTGCACCACACCCTCATCGCTGTATGCCTCCGAGCCGCATTCATCCTTACGGTCGGGAATGCCGAATATAAGCACGGCCGGAATACCTGCTTTTTGGATACCCTCAACCTCTTCCAGCAGCAGGTCCACGGACATGTTATACACTCCTGGCATTGACTCCACAGGCTTTTTCACGCCGCTTCCGGTAACGGCAAAGAGAGGATAAACCAGGTCATTAACCGTAAGGCTGTTCTCCCTGATCATTCGCCGGAGGTTTTCATTTTTTCTCAGCCGCCTGGGGCGGTACTCAGGAAATCTCAATCCCATCCCTCCACACAACTAGAACTCAGACTCCCATGCCACATAAATGTGGCACCATTTTCGACTCCGACCAATCGGAAATGCTTCTCCGGCCCCTCCGACCATCCGGAAATGCATCTTTGGCCTCTCCGACCAACTGGAAATGCTCCCTGGCCATTCCGACAGCATTAGAATTTCAGTATAAGCATATCAGCTTATTTCAGCGTCGGACAGGTAGCAGGCGGGGTCTTCCGCCCAGAAGTCGCCGTGCACTGCCTCGGCCCTGGCCCTGAAATTGCCGTTGCATAAGCTGAACCACCTGCAGGAGGAACACCTGCCCCCTATAAGGCCGGCCCTGTTTCTAAGCCCGGCCAGGATAGGGTTGGAAAGGTCGGTCCATATTTCAGCAAACTTTCTGTTTCTCACATTACCCAGCAAGTGGTTCCGGGTAAACTGGTCCGGGTGAACATCCCCCCGCCAGTCCACCTCGCCGATGGCGATGCCGGAACGGTTGCCGCCGTTGCTTTTCAACAATTCAAGCACCTCGCCGGCCCTGGGGGAGTTTTCCCGCAGCAGTTTTAAATAAATATATATGGCGTCACAGTGATTGTCCACTGTAAGCACTTCCACCTTTTTCCCCTTGCTGAACAGCCTGGCTGTTTTTTCAGCTATCAGGTCAAGGGCTTCCCTTGTTTCCTGGTGTGAAATGTCCTCTTCGATCATTTTGCTGCCCCTGCCGGAGTATACAAGGTGATAGAAGCAGACACGGGGTATTCCCTCTTCCTCTATCAGGTAAAATATATCTTCAATTTCTTTAAAATTGTTCCTGTTTATGGTAAATCTGAGGCCCATCTTCTGCCCTGCGTCCCGGCAGTTCCTTATGCCTTCAAGGGCGTCGGCAAAGGCCCCTTTCCGGCCTCTGAAACGATCGTTATTCTCACCAATGCCATCCAGGCTTATGCCCACGTAACCTGCGCCCAGATCCTTCAGCCTGGCGGCCATGCCCCGGTCTATAAGCGTTCCGTTGGTGGAAACGGTAACCCGCATACCCCTGTTTACCGCATGGGCCGCAAGGTCCGGAAAATCACCGCGCACAAGGGGCTCACCGCCGGAAAAGAGTATCACCGGCACCCTGAATTCCGCAAGGTCATCTATAAAATTAAGAGCCTCCGCCGTGGACATCTCATCGGCGTCAGGACTGCCGCCCGAGTTTGAGTAACAGTGCCTGCACCTTAGATTGCAGGCCCGGGTGATATTCCATACCACCACCGGGCCGTAGCCGGCAGCGGCGCCGCCTGTCTGCCCCTTTACCCCGCTGCCGTACCTCAGGGAGTCTCCGAAGTTCTCCATCCCGAAAAGAAGCCTGCTGATATTGATCATTATTTATCTCCCACTTTTTTGAGTATGGCTTCAACCAGTCCGTCGATTGTATACTTTTCCGCCACAATATCCACCTTTAACCCCGACTGGGCGGCTGTTTCCGCCGTCACCGGGCCAATGCAGGCCACCCTCACCCCTTTTAGCAATTCAGAAGGCTTTGGGTCACCAATCATTTTAACAAAATTTCTTACAGTGGATGAACTTGTAAAGGTGATGATGTCCACCCCGCCATTTTGCAAAAGGTTCTTTATATAATCGCTGTTTCCGTCTCCGGCGACGGTTTTATAAGCGGTGACATCATCCACCACCGCACCTTCCTGCCCGAGGAGATCCTTCAAATCTTTCCCGGCTATGTCAGCCCTGGGCAGAAGTATCCTGTCGCCCGGTTTTATTTTCCCCTTCAGGCCGGCTGCGATTTCCTCGGCCCTGTATTCGGACGGAACATATTCCACCCTGATGCCCATTCTCTCCAGGGCCTCTTTTGTTTTTGGCCCGATGGCGCATATTTTTATACCGCCAAGGTCCCTGATGTCCATTCCCAAGCCAAACATCCTGTCAAAGAAATACTTCACGCCGTTAACGCTTGTAAAAATTATCCACCGGTAGTTCCCGGCAGAGGAAAGAGCCCTGTCAAGGGGCGTGTAGTCATCCGGCTCCACGATGCTGATGGTGGGAAATTCCACCGCCTCGCCGCCCAGTTCCTTTATGGCGCGGCTCAAATCGCTGGCCTGCTCCCTTGACCTGGTCACCAGCACCCGGCAGCCAAACAGGGGCTTTTTTTCAAACCAGTTGAGGCTGCTCCTCATGCCCACAACCTCTCCCACCACGATTACCGACGGGTTTTTAAAACCCTCGTCGACAGCCCTGCGGGCTATATCGCCCAGGGTCCCCACCAGTGTTCTCTGGCTGGGGCGTGTTCCCCAGTTTATTACCGCCGCCGGCGTGCCTGCAGGCCTGCCCAGGGAAATGAGGCGGCCCGTAATTGCCTCAATATTGCCCATGCCCATGAGAAATACAATTGTGCCGCTGCTGCCCCCGATGCTGTTCCAGTCTATGGAGGTTTCATCCTTGTCGGGATCCTCATTGCCTGTTATTACCGCAAAGCTGGAGGACAGGCCCCTGTGAGTCACGGGAATACCGGCATAGGCGGGCACTGCCACCGCTGATGTTACACCCGGAACCACTTCAAAGGGAATGCCGGCTTTGAAAAGAGCCTCGGCCTCTTCCCCGCCACGCCCGAATACGAAGGGGTCTCCCCCCTTGAGCCTGGTTACTGTCTTGCCTGACAGGGCCTTTTCCACCAGCAGGCTGGTAATCTCCTCCTGCTTCATGGTGTGCCTGTCCGGACCTTTACCGACATAAATCATTTCAGCCCCTGCGGGGGCCTGGGTGAGTATGCCTTCCCCCGCCAGCCTGTCATAAACCAGCACCTCGGCCCTGCGCACACATTCAAGTCCCTTCACCGTTATCAGCCCGGGATCGCCGGGCCCGGCGCCAACCAGGTACACCATCCCTCTACCTGACATCAGCCTCAAACTCCCGTCTAACTTTTTTCAGTATTTCACCGGCGCCCCTGGCCAGCATTGATTCCGCCAATCTCACCCCAAGCCCGCGGGGATCCTCCGCCGGGCCGGACATAACAGACCTGATCATTGAAACACCGTCAAGGTCGGATACCATCGCCTCCAGAACAATTTCATCTCCCTCCAGCACGGCCAGAGCCCCCACCGGTATCTGGCAGCCTCCCTCAAGCCTTCTCATCAATGCTCTTTCCGCCGTGACAGCGGCCCTGGTGGGGCCATGGTCAAGCTCCTTCAGCAATCCCAGTATCTCAGCGTCATCTTCCCTGGCCTCCACGCCTATTGCGCCCTGTCCCACAGCCGGAAGCAGAACGTCAAAGGGTATCCTTTGGGTAATACGTTCCCTCAGGCCCAGCCTGGCAACGCCGGCATAGGCCAGCACCAGCGCGTCAATATCCTTTTCTTCAAGTTTTCTCAGCCGTGTATTAAGGTTTCCCCTTACATCCACAGTTGTCAAATCCGGCCGGAACCTTTTCAGTTGCGCCACCCTGCGCAGGCTGCTGGTCCCGATGACGGCTTTTCGCGGCAAATCCGCAAGACTGCGGCCGTCCTTGGAGACAAGAACATCCCCGGGGTACTCCCTCCTGCAAATGGAGCCTATCACGAGGCCGCCGGGAAGTTCCGTGGGCAGATCCTTCATGCTGTGCACCGCCAGATCAACCCTTCCTTCCAGGACAGCCGTTTCCAGTTCCCTGGTGAAAAGTCCCTTGTCTCCTATTTTCGCCAGCGCGGCATCCAGTATATTATCACCCTTTGTCTTTATGCCTACCAGGACCACCCTTGCGCCGGGCCGTATTTCCATCAGCCTGTCCGCCACCCAGCCCGCCTGCCACATGGCCAGGCGGCTTTCCCTTGTTCCAATCCTTATTTCCCGCATTATAAAATCCCCCGCCCCGCAAAAACCACCATTGAAGCCCGGGTGGTTTTACCGCAAAGGTTTCTTTGCAAGTAGTATGCCCCCCACATCATTTTAGCCTTAAAAACACTTCCGGTAAAGCCTTAAGCGGGGCATACACCCCGCTGTTAATTTACTCATACTGATATTCTTATCCTTTGAGCTAGAAATCCCTGACCAGCCTTATTGCCGGCCCTCCGTCCTTCCCGGCCTTCGGTTCCTGGCCGGGAACCTCCAGGTCAAAAAGGTTCTGCAGTACTTCGGTATACAGGTGGCCCTGGGGCGAGAGGGCGAATTCCTTGAGCCTCTTTACCGGCACGTGCAGTATCTGATTGACTATGGAATTGGCCAGTGAGCTTATCACCTTCCTGTCGTGGTCGGACAGGTCACCCAGCCTGTTGAGCGCCCTTTTGAGCTCCTTTTGTTTTATTTCTTCCCCCAGGCTCTTGAGCGATGATATGGTTGGTATCACAAATTGTGTTCCCAGCCACTTCATGAACTGGTCCAATTCCTCTTCGATAATACCCTCGGCATCCAGCGCCGCCCTTTTCCTCTCATCAAGATTCCGGTCAACCACGTTTCTAAGGTCGTCCACGTCAAAAAGCGTGACCCCCGGCATCTCACCAATAGAGGGCTCTATGTCCCTGGGAACGGCAATGTCTATCATCATTATCTTTTTGCCGTTTCTTTTTTCCATTACCCCCAGCACGTCATCTTTTCTGACCACATAATGGTTGGCGGCGGTACAGCTTATAATAATATCAGCCTCGGCCATGCATTCCGAAAGCCGGTCGAACCTGACCGCCCTTCCGCCAAATTTTTCCGCCATCAGAACAGCCTTGTCGTATGACCTGTTGGAAACAATAATGCCTGAAACACCGTTTGAGACAAGGTGCAGCGCTGTAAGCTCACTCATCTTCCCTGCCCCGATTACCAGGACTGAACGCCCTTCAAGACATCCAAACAACTGCCTGGCCATTTCCACCGCAGCGTAGCATATTGATACCGGATTCCTGTCAATACCGGTCTCTGTCCGCACCCTTTTTCCCACAGCCATGGCCTGCTGGAACAGGGTGTTGAGCACCTTGTTCGTTGTCTGGTGCCGGCAGGCGGCCTGGTAGGCTGCTTTCACCTGCCCCAGTATCTGTGTTTCCCCCAGCACCATTGAGTCCAGCCCTGACGCCACCCTGAACAGGTGCCTGATGGCGTCATAAAGGGAATGGACATAAGTGCAGTTTTTAATTTCCGAAATGTCCACTCCGGACTTGTTTGAGAGGAAATGCCGTATAGCCCCCAGCCCTTCGTCCATTTCCCTGGTGGCGGCATATATTTCAGTCCTGTTGCAGGTTGATATTATCACACATCCCTCTATGGCGGGATATGAATACAGTTTTTTCAGCCCTGTCTCAAGGTGGTGACCGGAAAATGACAGCTTTTCCCTGGTTTCAACAGGGGCCGTTCTATAGTTCACCCCTACCGACATTATAAGCATTTTTTATTCTCTCCTTTGCCTGCTCAAACTTACCGTCCCAGATAAGGTCCACCGTTTCAGCGTTAAGCAGTCCTGCAAGAAGCTTTTCCTTCTTTTCAGGGTCCGGTGTTTCCCTGATGATTTTCTCCCTTATCTCCCCCACCAGCTCAAGAATGGAACTGTATTCTTCGGTAAAAATTTTTGACAGCCTCTCCTTTATTATGCGGGACATCATGGGGCTTTTGCCGCCGGTGGATATGGCTATCTGAAGGTGCCCCCTGCTTAAAACAGCCGGGACATAAAAATTACCCCTGGGCGGGTCGTCGACTATATTCACCAGCAGGCCCCTGTCCATGCAATCCGCAGATACCTTCGCGTTTACGGCATCGTTGTCGGTGGCCCCGATGACCAGAAACACACCCTCCAGGTACTTACTGCTGTAATTGTCTTTAATATGCGTTATCTTTCCCGAGCCGGCCATTCTTTTAATCCCTTCGGTCACCTCCGGGCTGACCAGAATGACCTCGGCGCCGCAGTCAACAAGGGACAGGACCTTCCTTTCAGCCACTTTGCCCCCACCGACCACCATGCACCGGCGTTTGTATATATTTAAAGAAACCTGATAGCACTTTGGCAATTTCATCATTCTTTCATTGAATTTTGCCTGGTCCGCTAAAACTCCCTCACCGCGATAAAATCAGCCAGCCGGTAAAGAGCGTCCCTGGCCGGAATATCCGGAAGCCTGGACAGCTGTTTTTTGGCATGTTCAATATACCTGTCCACGTACCTTTTAGCATGCTCAACCCCGCCGCTTTGTATTATAAGCCGGCAGGCTTCGATAATATCATCTTCATCCCTGTCATTCTTTTTCAGTATTTCCAGCAGCCTGTCTTTGTTTTGGCCGTTTTTTACCGCAATAAGAAAGGGGAGCGTTACTATGCCCTGCTTCAGGTCTCCTCCCACAGGCTTGCCCAGTTGGCCCCTGTCGGCCACAATATCCAGAATGTCGTCGGTTATCTGGAAGGCCATTCCTATGCAATGCCCATATTCCCTGAGTCTGAGGTGAATGGATGAAGGGGCGCCGCATGCCAGCGCCCCTATCTGGCAACTGGCCGATATTAAAAGGGCGGTCTTGCGCTTGATCCTGTAAAAATAATCTTTTATTGTCTGCTCACTGGTGTTTGCCGTATAAAGCTGCTGTATCTCACCCTGGCACATTTTAACGCTTGTCTCGGCAAGCACCTTTGATATGATGGTGTTTTCCAGCCCCGCCAATATCTTTAGAGTTTTTCCCAAAAGATAATCACCCAGGTGGACTGAAATTTTATTGCCGTAAAGAGCCTTTATCGTAGGCACGCTCCTTCTGGTCATAGACGCATCCACAACATCATCATGGACCAGTGTGGCCATGTGCGTCATTTCCACCACCACGGCAAGGGGCAGTATTTTTTTATAGTCGTATTGATAAAACTTGCCTCCCAGGAAACACAGGGCCGGCCTGAGCCTTTTGCCGCCGGCGTCAATCAGGTGCAGTGTCGTATCCTCTATGATTGGATCAGAGTTTCGGACAGTATTCCGCAATTCGTTTTCCAGAATAACGATTTCTTCCTGTATATCCTTGAATAAATACTGCAAATTTTTCACCCGCTAAAAGAATTGTGGAATAATACAACCGGCAAGCCTTACATGAAAAGCCTCTTCCCGATACGATTTACTGTTACCCCAGACGTAGTCAGAAAGAGGTGTTTATGGATATTACCCTTTCGCTTTAAACCTTATAATAGATTATTATATTTTTTGCCATAAATCAATGGCAGAGGATGGTTTAACGCGGGGTATTTATTGATGTGAATATATTTCAATAATAATAGTCCGCTTTTTTATTGAAGAATGCTCCGGCTTGTCTCCCAATATTCGATCTGTTATAATTATTTTTGTCTTCGAAAGTGTTTTTATGGGGGTGGATGGTGCCTGGTGGCGCCCCTGGTCTTCAAAACCAGCCTGAGAGGCGGCCAACCCGTCTCGGGTGGGTTCGATTCCCACACACTCCCGCCAGTAAATTACCGGCCTCCGGCCGGTGCCACCATGCTGGTGGCGGAATCCAGGATTCAGACTCTCATGCCACATAAATGTGGCACCATTAAAGGATGAAAAAGAATAACCTCACAGAGTTTTTATTCTGGATTCCTGACAGTATTGCATATCAGTATAAGCATTTTTTCTTTCACACACAAATTATGTCTTCTTCAAACTCTGTTAAATTTTCCAGGCCCCCTTCCCCTACAACGAAGGTGTTTTCTATTCCCACCGCTCCCTCGTCAAATACAAATTTTGGCTCAATGGCCAAAGTCATTCCCGTTTCCAGGGGGATTCTCCGACCCCGCGCCAAAACCGGCATTTCATCCAGCTCTATGCCCACACCATGGCCCACAAAGGGAGCCCTGTCAACAAGCCCCATGAAATTTTCCCCCAGTCCGGCCCGTCCTGCAATGTCAAGTGCCCTGTCATAAAGGTCCTCACATAGGACTCCCGGCCTCGCCATCGCCTTTATCTCCTCCTGGATCATGAGGGCCGTATGGTGCGCCCTTTTCAGGCCGGGTGATAACTGTCCGATACAAAACATCCTTGTCTGGTCTACCATGTAACCGTCATAGACCGATACATAGTCCACCATTACAGGCTCATTTCTGCCTATTCTCTTATGCCCGGCGCCCTGTGGAAAGGACGGGTTGGCTCCCATGCCGCCCGTGGGACCATCAAAAAAACTGGGCACAGCCAGATTGGCGCCGGACATAAGGTGACCATAGGCCATTTCCCTGTTGAATCCCCGCATTCTTATAAAGCACTGGTGGCCTTCCCTTCTGTATATCTCCTCAATTTTTCCGGCCAGCTCCAGCTCAGTCATGCCTTCCCTCAGTAAATTCTTTACCTGGGAAAACACTATGCTGTTAATCCTGGCGGCCTCTTTCATTTTGTCTATCTCATACCGGGATTTGACCATCCTCGCCTCTCTGACCAGGCTGCTTATATCAGCCAGATTATACCCGTCAAGAAGCTTCCGGTAGCGCAAAAACTGTGAGGCCGGCAGCACATCCAGCTCAAAGCCCAGCGTCCCCGCATCGCCATGGCCGTAACTTTCCAGTATTTCAGGTAAATATTTTATATTTGTCAGCGGAACAACCTCTTCCAGCGCCGACTCCTCCACCGCCCTGGCCAGGCTTTTCCTCACCATCAAAACAGGCTTCCCCTCCGCAGGGATATACAGGTGGGATTGCTGTACCGTACCGGCAAAATAAAAAAGGTCGGCATTCTGAACAATAACTGCCCCGTCAACTCCGTTTTTCCTTAACAGGCTCTGCAGTTTTTCTATGCGCCGTCTCAGTTCGCCCGGTGGTGTAAGTCTCAAAAAAATCCCTCATTTTCTCTGTAATTTATTCATACGACCTTTTGTTGGGGTTTATACCATATATAACCTATCATGTGCCATAATTAATGCCTGCTGCAATATTACCTTATTCCGCAATTATTTACAGCGTAATAATTTTATAATATAGTATATTATATATAGGTTGGTATTGGGAAATTTAACGCCAACCCTAAAATTAAGGGGTGATTTTTTTGACTTCAGTAAGTATCACTGACGAGGCAAGGGATTTTATACTTCAGCAGACTGATATCATTACAGTACAGATGGAACTTTGCGGCGGCTGAGGCGGGACAAGATATGAGCCTGCCGTGTATGCAGGACAACCTCCCGCGGTGGAAAATTATGACACCATAACCTCCAACGGAATAAAGGTGTTTGTTCCCAAGAACGCAGTTACGGCCAGTGACGGAATTAAAATTTCCATGGTGGACCATGGCTCAATGAAGGTAATGAGAGTGGACGGGCTGTCTCACTAAAGCCCTTGTGCCTTCATGCCAATTCTGAGTTTTTACTTCCCGCCGCCTGCCAGGACAAGACGGCACCGCCCCATTGGGCGGTTTTTTTATAACGCTTAGGAAAGTATAGTTCTCCTCTGTTTCCGACTTTCCGTTAAAAGCGTTTCAAAAAAGCATTCCTCTGTTGGCTATAGGGAAGCCTTAAACATTAAGGCTTTTTTATGTCTGCCCAATAATTTCTGTTTCTCTGTTGGATATAACACAGTAAACCGAAAGAAACAGGTTGATTAAAGAAAAGGCGGCGTACACGGCTCTTAGCAATCCTTCCGGCGCCGTGAAAAACATTAAAAACATAAGAATTGACGTTAAAAGGTAGCTTTTTGCCTTTTCCCTGCGCAGCGCATTTCTGAACAGCCTCCTGTATGTACCGGTCTTTATTTCCGCCTCTTTATTTTCGTTGGACAGTGTGGGGAACATCCTGTGCCCTGTCACCCTGCAAAGGTCTACCAGCCTATAAATATCCAGCAGCTTTACCGTCCTTTTTTCTTCCACAGCCACCCTTTTCGCCTCTCCTGAGAAAACTCCCGCCGCTACAAGGATACCCTTTTTTATGCCCAGTTCCTTTATACGATCTATAAACTGTGTAACCCTTTCCACCGGTATTGACTGTCCGGACTCTCCCGGCAGCAAACATCCGATCCCCACTGTTTCTCCGCGGTAAATTGCCCTGACCGGCACATCACAATAATTTTCCGGCGCATCTTCTTCCGTTTTTTTAACCAGGTGCACGTCGGAAAAGCCGGGCAATTTTTCCAGCAGTTCAGAAATAAGCTTCTCAAGGTCACCGCCGCCTATGTTTTTGATCCGGTCCTGGCACAGGCGGCCGGCCTTCCACATGCTCATATGAGCTCTTGCCTCCATTTCCAGCGACCTGCGAATCCTGAATGCGGCGTATGTAATTACAGCCATTGCAGAAAAGGAAATCAGCGCCGCCCTTGACAGGTCTCCCGTATAACCGGCGGTCAGCCCGGAGATGACGATAAAGGCCGCCGCCAGCAACCCGTAAAAATCTATATTTTTAGCCAGAATATTTCTGCCGTTGCCCGCCGGCTTGATGTAATATTTCAGGTACTTTCCCCTGTTCCTTGTTTCCCTCCACCTCTCAATACCGGCGACAAGTACCTTTCTATTACGGCTTTTTCTTGCTTTCATATGACCCCGACCCCCTTCATTCTAATTATTTCCATACCGATGGCGGGATGATACACTGGAGGTTTTGTATTAAAAACCCCAAAAAAAACTAAACTAATTCCAATTCTTACGGGAGGTGGCCGTTATAAACCCTTTGGATGAAAAATACGGCCGGCTGGACAATATAATTGACCGGTACAAATCCGGCGGACAGCTGATTAGAATATTGCAGGAAGCCCAGAATATATTCGGATACCTGCCTGAAGAGGTCCAGACATATATTGCCGGAAAAACCGGTATACCAGTCAGCGAGGTAAACGGCGTGGTGACTTTTTACTCCCTTTTTCACACCGAGCCCAGGGGAAAATACAATATTGACGTCTGCCTGGGCACAGCCTGTTACGTTCAGGGCGCCCGGAATGTGTTTGATGAATTCAAAAGGGAGTTGGGCTTAGAGAATGGAGACACCACGAAGGACATGCTTTTCACGCTGAAAAACACCCGCTGTGTCGGCGCCTGCGGGCTGGCGCCCGTAATAGCCGTTAACGGGGAAGTTCACGGCAAGGTAACAGTCAAGGACGTTCCAAGGATACTCAGAAATTACAGAAAGGCTGAAAGGGTGGTGGAGGACAGACGTGATCAGCAACCTGAGCGACCTGCGGAAAATCAGGGACCAACACCTGCCGGACCTTGATATAAGGTTAAAAAGGGACCGGGAAAGAGGCTTTCACCATGTCATGGTTTGCACCGGAACCGGATGCTCATCTTCCGGCAGCAACACAATTAAAAGGGATTTGGAAAAAGAGCTGGCCGCCCGTGATCTTGACGACAGCGTAAGAGTTGTCAAAACCGGCTGCTTTGGCTTTTGCAAGCTTGGACCAATCATGGTGGTATATCCGGAGGCCGTTTTTTATTGCAATGTCTCCCCATCGGATGTTCCCGAACTGGTTCAGTCCCATTTTATTGAAGGAAGAGTTCTGGAGAGGCTTCTGTATGATGAGCCCTCCACCGGGGTCCGCAAAAAGCATCTTGAGGATATTCATTTTTTCCGGGCCCAACAGCGCATTGCCCTGAGGCACTGCGGGCTGATCAACCCGGAGGATATTAGGGAATACATAGCCGTTGGGGGATATTTCACTCTGGCCCACTGCCTTAAAATCAGTCCCGAAAAGATAATTGAAGATATTAAAAAATCCGGACTCAGGGGCAGAGGCGGCGGAGGCTTCCCGGTGGGACTGAAGTGGGAGGCTGCCCGCAGCTCGGAGGGGCCGGTGAAATATGTGGTGTGCAATGCCGACGAAGGGGACCCCGGCGCTTTTATGGACAGAAGCATTTTGGAGGGAGACCCCCATAGCGTACTGGAGGCCATGGCCATAGCGGGTTATGCCACCGGCGCCACTGCCGGCTATATTTATGTCAGGGCGGAATACCCCATCGCCGTGGACCGGCTGGAAAATGCCATTGGCCAGGCCAAGAAATACGGCCTTATCGGCCAAAACATATTAAGCAGCGGGTTTTCCTTCGACATAGAGCTGCGCCTGGGAGCCGGGGCCTTTGTCTGCGGTGAGGAGACAGCTCTTCTAAAATCAGCCATGGGCCTCCGGGGAGAGCCGCGCCCAAGGCCGCCATACCCCGCCCAGTGCGGACTGTGGGGAAAACCCACACTGCTGAACAATGTTGAGACCTTTGCCAATATCCCTGAAATACTGTCCCGGGGCCCTGAGTGGTTTTCCTCCATAGGAACTGAAAACAGCAAGGGCACCAAGGTTTTCTCCCTGGCCGGCAAAATTGAAAATACCGGCCTGATAGAAGTCCCCATGGGCACCACTCTGAGGCAGGTAATTTTTGATATCGGCGGCGGAATACCCGGGGGTAAAAGGTTCAAAGCGGTGCAAACCGGCGGCCCGTCCGGAGGCTGCCTGACAGAAAGCCACCTGGACACTCCCATCGACTACGAGTCCCTTAAAGCCCTGGGATCAATGATGGGATCGGGGGGGCTCATTGTAATGGACGAAAATGACTGCATGGTGGATATTGCCAAATTCTATCTCCAGTTCAGCCAGGACGAGTCCTGCGGCAAGTGCACCCCCTGCCGCGTGGGCACCAAGAGAATGCTGGAGATACTTGAAAAAATAACCGGCGGCCGGGGGGAGATGTCCGACCTGTATGAATTGGAAGACCTGTCCAGGGAGGTAATGGATGCCTCACTGTGCGGCCTTGGCCAGACTGCGCCCAACCCTGTGCTGTCCACTATAAAATATTTCCGGGATGAGTATGAAGCCCATATTGTGGACAAGGAATGCCCCGCCGGGGTCTGCCGCGACTTACTGGTCTACACTGTTGACGAGGAGAAATGTGTTGCCTGCGGACTCTGTGCCAGGGCCTGCGTGGCAGAGGCCATAACCGGGGAGAAAAAAGGCCGGCCATATTTTATAGACCGGCAAAAGTGCCTAAAATGCGGCGCCTGTCAGGCCAAATGCCCCAAGGGCGCAATATATGTGCATTGATATGGCTTATGGGTAATCCTTCCCGGTCGGAATTCAGAAGTCAGAAGTCAGAATAAGCATCTCAGCATAAGCATGTTTTATTCCTGTTTTTATCGCTGTGGCGCTCGATGGCCAGGTTTATAAGGCGGTCCAGCAGGTCCGGGTAGGATATGCCGGTAACCTCCCAGAGCTTGGGATACATGCTCAGGTGGGTAAATCCCGGTATGGTGTTTATTTCATTTACCATAACAGTTCCGTCCTTCTTCAGCAGGAAAAAATCCACCCGGGCCATTCCTGAACAGTCCAGAGCCCTGAATACCTTTACCGCCGTTTCCTGAAGAAGTTTCACCGTGTCTTCCGGCAGGTCGGCGGGTATTTTCAGTTCGCTCATACCGTCAACATACTTTGACTCATAGTCGTAAAAATCTTTCAGCGGCACTATCTCCCCCGGCAGCGAAGCGGACGGATGGTCGTTTCCCAGTACACTGACCTCCACCTCCCTGGCCTCCACCGCCTCCTCCACAATCATCTTCCTGTCGAAGGCCGCGGCCATTTTCAAGCCTTCCAGCAATTCCTTCCTGTTACGGGCCTTGCTTATGCCCACGCTGGAACCCAGGTTGGCCGGCTTGATAAAGCACGGTAAGCCCAGTTCCCTTTCAATTTCCTCTGCCGTTTTCTCCGGGTCCCTTTCCAGATCGCTGCGTAAACAAGACATAAACCCGGGCTGAGGAATTCCGTG
This sequence comes from Bacillota bacterium, assembly GCA_049325075.1. GTDB lineage: Bacteria > Bacillota > Desulfotomaculia > Desulfotomaculales > Desulfocucumaceae > BRHc4a. The sequence goes on from JBMOPF010000010.1 coordinate 31,433, forward strand.
GTAGGCAAGCACTGTTTTCATCATAACCTTGTCCATCCCCAGGGCTGACCCCAGAACACCGGCCCCCACGTAGGGCACATTGGCCAGTTCCAGGAGGCCCTGGACGGTTCCGTCCTCCCCGTAGGTACCGTGCAGCACAGGAATGACCACATCAATTTTCCCACCGCTGCCACTGGCCCTGCCGCCCTCGAGGACAACCAGTCTTCCCATTCCGGGGTCAGCGGGTAAGAAAACAGTCTCCCGTGTCATTTTATCCAGTTCCACATCACCGGCCAGCACCTGTTCCGGCTCAACCCCCATAATCCATCTTCCCTGGTGGCTTATGGCAATGGGTATAACATTATACTTATTTCTGTCCAGTGCCTTTATCACTGATGAGGCTGATTTCAGTGAAACCTCGTGTTCCCCCGATTTGCCGCCGAAAAGAACATAGACATTTTTTTTTGTCATTACTTTTACATCTCCGGTTTTAAATTTTTTAACATGGCTGACATCCGTGAAAGACGGCATGTTTTTCCTTTTTCCCGCACGCACCCCATGCTTTCCATAATTATATATATTCTCTTATATCTTTTCCATAACCAAAACAGCCGGAAGACATGTGCATCTTCCGGCTGCGCCGGATTACAGTGTTGCAGGCCGGTATTTTTCATTTTCACGCAGGGCTCTTCAGTTCACCAACCCGGTAATATTTTCTCATTGTGTCCTCAACAAATTTCCAGGTTTCCCCGGCATTTGTCCTCCAGTTTGTGGGACAGGCGGACAGCGCCTCCACAAAGGAAAAACCCCGGCCGGCCATCTGGTTTTCCAGGGCCTTTTTAATATAGGCCTTCAGTTGCCCCATATTGGCTATGGTTCCCCTGGCCACAAAGGCCCCCTCACCTGTTATTGCGGCCACCATTTCCGGCCCCTGCATGGGAGGGCCGGTTAATTCGGGATCCCTCCCGTAGGGGCTTGTCTCCGTCTTCTGGTCCGGCATGGTGGTGGGGGCCATCTGCCCGCCGGTCATGGCATAAACAGTATTGTTGGCCAGGACAACGGTTATTTTTTCATTTCTGGCCGCGGCGTTGACCAGGTGCTGAGACCCGATGGCGTAACCGCCGCCGTCACCCATATAGGCAATGCAGACCAGATCCCTGTTGGCCCTTTTAATTCCGGTCATAACCGGCGTGGTCCGCCCGTGGTGGGTCTGTACAGTGTCAACATTGAAGAAATCCCAGGATAACAGTGAGCAGCCGATATCGCACCCGTAGGCAACCCTGTCCTGAATCCCCAGTTCGTCTATGGCCTGTCCCAGGGCCTTCAGTATAAGGCCGTGGCCGCACCCCGGACAGAATTTATGAGGTTTTGTCTCCAATCTCCAGCTCTTTGGCATAACAACCTCCGGCATTTTAACACCCCTTCTCAAAGACCGAAGTTTTCACTGAAAAATTGCTGCTAACCCTTAGTCTTTTATAGAGCTTGCCCCGCTATGCAAGAGGGCGGCTTTTTTCCCAGTAAAAAACGAAACAGGCCGGGGAAGGGCGCCCGGGCCTGTTTTATCCAACCTCTATAATGTTATATCGGCAATCATGGCTTCCTCGTCACAGTTGGGGAATTTGGGACAGTTTATGCATTCCTTCCATACCTTTTGGGACAGGCTTTCCTTGGGCACGGGCCTGAAATTGCACTTGATGAAAAATCCCGGCTGGTAGGTCAGTACGAACACCCTTGGAATCTTCAGGTCCCTGGCCTCTTCCATGAATGCCCCGACAAGGGTTTTGCCGATACCCTTTTTATGGTAATCCTGGTGTACGGCTATGGACCTTATTTCCGCCAGATCCTCCCATATTATGTGAAGCATTCCGGTGCCCACCAGCATTCCGTTTTCCTCAGCCACCGTAATCTCCCGCAGTCCCTCATAAAGCATTGACCTGGACCTCGCCAGCATCAGTCCCCTGTCGGCGTAAAAGGATATCAGCCGGTGAACATCTTCTATATCACACATGCGCGCTTTTCTTATCAACAATGGAACATCTACTCCTTACTGCGCTACATTTCAAGGCAATACCTGACGGCATTTTTAAAAATTTCAAGTCCCATGGGCTCTACCGGTCCCCTTCTCCTCCAGTCGGGATGATGGTAGGGTTCAACAAACCTCTCCGGGTGGGGCATCATACCCATTACAAGGCCGGTGCCGTCGCAAATACCGGCAATGGAATTCAGCGACCCGTTGGGGTTGTGCGGATAATTCACGGCCGGCTCACCATTCCGGCCAACATACCGGAATACAATCTGCTTCTTCTTTTCCAGAGTGGAAAGCGTTTCCTCACCGGTAAAAAATTTACCCTCAGCGTGCGCCACCTGAACATCCATAACCTTTCCGGACATGCCCCTGGTAAAGATGGAGGGGCTTTCTTCCACCCTCAGCCGCACCCACCTGCACTCAAACCGGCCGCTGTCGTTGGACATAAGAGTGGCGCGAATATCACCCATTTTCCCGTCAGGCAGCAGCCCGGTCCTGACCAGCACCTGGAAGCCGTTGCATATGCCTATCACCGGCTTACCGCCGTTTACAAATTCCTGCAGGCTCTCTTTAAGAAATGACGTCAGCTCCACCGCCAGAATTTTACCCGAGTGAACATCGTCACCATAGGAAAATCCCCCCGGCAGGGCAAGTATCTGGTAGTCCGCCAGTTTTCTGGAACCGGACCTGAGCTGGTTGACATGCACCATTTCACACCTGGCGCCGGCCTTGTCGAAGGCGTGGAATGTCTCCTGATCACAGTTGGTGCCGTCCGTCCGCAGTATGCAAGCATTCGGCCTCATGATCCGAACACCTCCTTCATGGGCCTCTTCCAGGCCTCCCTCAGCACTTCCAAATCAATATCAAAAAGGGCTTTTCCTCCCCTGAAGACCGATATTGTTTTTTCCCGGACCGTTTTCCCCACCACCCTGTATGAAACTCCGCTGAACAAACCGGAAAGAATATTTTGGTCAGTCGTCTCAATCAGGAAATTGCCCGCTGTTTCATTGAAGAGAAATTCTTCCGGAATATCTTCAGCGCTCATTTCAATTCTGCAGCCCATCTCCCCGCCGAAACACATTTCAGCCACGGCGGCGGCAAGTCCTCCCTCGCTGATATCATGGCAGGCCAGAAGGCTCCCGCTGTCAGCGGCCGCATGGACCGCATTCAGCACCGCAAGCAGCTCCCCGGGATCAATTTCAGGCAAATTGGTACCTTCCGAACCGGCCAGCCTGCTGTATACCGATCCGGCCATCCGGGAGGGATCCCTTCTCCCCACCAGTGCAATAACAGATCCGGCCTTTTTAAAATCAGCTGAAATTGTTTTTGTTACATCCTTTATTCTTCCGAAGGCCGACACACACAGTACCGGAGGTATCTTGACAAGTGTGCCGTCACTGTTCCTATAAGTGCTGGAAAGGCTGTCCTTTCCGGAAATAAAGGGCATTCCCGTGGCCTTTACAAAGTCCGCGCAGGCATCCACGGCCATATCCAGGGCGCCCAGTGACTCGCTGTCGGGATATGGCCAGATGAAATTGTCAATCAGGCAGATGTCCCGGGGATCAGCCCCGGCGGACACGGCGTTTGACACTGCCTCGGCGGCAGCCCACATACTGCCGTGGTACGGATTTATATTGTTAAGCACGGGATTTAGGCCATGGCTTATAACCACACCATAATGCTTGCCCGGAAGCGGGGCTATCACCGTGGCGTCGTTGGGCGCGTCTCCCGCAGCCCCGGCAAAGGGCGGCAGTATGCTGCTCCCCTGCACCCCGTGGTCGTACATCCTTACTATAGGCTCCTTGGAGCACACATCCGGGTCTGACATTACACTGCAGTAAGCCTGCCTCCAGTCCTTGGGCGGCCCCGGAACAGAATCCCTTTTTTGCGGCCCGGCCCAGGCGGCGGTAAGCTTTCTTTCCGGCAGCCCGTTGTGCAGAAAATCCATGTCCAGATCGCATATAATCTCATCTCTGCAGGTAACCCTCAGTCTCCTGTCACTGGTGAACCGCCCCAGCACCACGGCCTCTACGTTATGCCGGCTGCATATTTCCGACAATCTGGGCCAGTCCTCCGGCTTTACTGCAACAACCATTCTCTCCTGGCTTTCCGACAGCCAGATCTCCCACGGACTGAGCCCGGGATATTTCAGCGGCGCCCTTTCCAGCCATACAATCACCCCTGTTTCCTCTCCCATTTCCCCCAGGGCCGAGCCGAAACCTCCCGCCCCGCAGTCGGTCACCGCCCTGATAAGACCCTCACCGCTTGCCGCCAGCAGAGCGTCCGAGGTCCTCTTTTCCTCTATGGCATTACCTATCTGAACCGCGCTGGAATTCACCTCAACCGTGCGGTGAGTCATTTCACCGCTGGAAAAGGTGGCGCCATGTATTCCGTCCCTCCCGGTGCGGCCCCCCATCACCACCGCCAGGTCTCCCGGTGAAGGCTTTCCCTTTTTACACCTTTCCTCCGGCAGTATTCCATACGCCCCCACAATCACCGTGGGCTTGGCCCTGAAATCATGATGAAAGTGGACCGACCCGTTGTTTGTGGGTATGCCCATCCTGTTTCCATAGTCCCTTACACCGGCCACCACTTTTCTCAGCAGGTATTTGGGGTGAAGGCAGCCGGGCGGTATATCTCCCGGGTCAGTCCAAGGCGGGGCGAAACAGAACATATCCGTGGATGCGATTACCTTTGCGCCCTGGCCGGTTCCCATCACATCCCGGAACACGCCCCCGCTTCCCGTCATGGCGCCGCCATAGGGCTCAATGGCCGACGGCGAGTTGTGAGTCTCCACCTTGCCGCAAATGGCCCAGCCGTCATAAAAGGCCATTACCCCGGAATTGTCCACAAAGGCGGACCTTACCAACGGGTGGTTGGCTTCCCTTGTCGCCTCCTGCAGCCTTTTCAGCAGAGGCCTTTTCTTTTTTCCGTCAACCATCAGCTCAGCCTTGAATGTCTTGTGGCCGCAGTGTTCCGACCATGTCTGGGCAAGGGTTTCCACCTCGCAGTCCGTGGGGTCCCTGCCTATGGAAATAAAATAATCCTTTATGGCCCTCATCTCTTCAATATTAAGGAAGAGCTTGTCCCTGCTCAGCTCCATCATCCCCTCATCACTCATGCCGCGAAGCGGGATGATCTGTGTCTCGCCGGGGCTTCCCTTTATGACAAGGGTGTCCGGCCTGCCCTCCACCACCCTCTCAACAGTGTCATTAACCAGCAGCTTTTTTAAAATAACAGAAATATTTTCCCTGGTTGCCCCTTTTCCATAGAAGGCGTATTCCCTGCTGGAGTCAGCCGCCAGCAGCCCATCCACCCCCAGATCCCCGGCCGACTTCATAATGGAAGCCGCCTCCGGGTTCATAACCCCCGGCTTGTATGCCACCTCAACCAGCAGGCCACCCTCCAGCACCGGCTTATTTACCGTGTATTTCTGAAACAGATTTTCCGAAAGCAGCCTGTCGGCAATATACCTGGCCTGGTTTTCATCAATCCCCTCAAATCTGTATACCTTTGCAGTCCTCACTCTGTCTATATCATTTATGCCGAGGGTATTGCGAATATCATACATAAGCGCGTCACCAACAGTATCCGGAAGTTCCGGCAGGTTTACAACCCGGACCTCCTGGATGGACATAAAAATCACCTCCGTCAAAAACAAGCACCGGCCCTGTACAGGCCGGATATAGCGCAGAACTCCATTAAATTTTATTATATATGTGCATAAATTACAATAATAATCGCCCGCAATTTGTTTATCTTACAATCAGTACGGGGCACAGGGCATGCCTTACCACCCTGTTGCTTGTGCTGCCCATCAAGTAGCCCTTTACTTCGCCAAGACCCCTGCTGCTCATCACTATAAGGTCATAGCGCCCTTCCTTCGCCTCCCTGCATATCTCCGCAGCCGGGTTCCCCCAAATCTTTTTGGCATCAAGGCTGACACCGTAAGAGCCAAAATCCTCCATTGCCTTTCTTAATATTTCTTCACCTATATTCTGGAGGTCATTGTGAATTTGCTCATAAGCGCCCTCGGACTTTCCCGCATACTGACCGACATAAGGCGATATAGACGGTATTACATGCAGGAACATGACTTCGGAATTCATCAGCTTCGCCAGCTGTACCGCCTGTTCTGCCGCAATGCTTGCCCTGAATGAACCATCAAGAGGAACAAGTATTTTTTTATACAATATTTTTTCCTCCTTTCACAGGGGCTTGTGCCCTTTTTCACATTATACAATATATTTCCTTCAAAATCACCTCTTTTTTTAACAACATTAGATATATTATTGGGTTGTCCCGGTATGGTCATAATATCTACTATAGAATAACAGTCAGGGTGTGTTCTTATATGGAAATAATTGAAATACCGAAAACATCCCTTGTCGTATTGTGCGGTCCCGCGGGCTGCGGAAAATCAAGCTTCGCCTGCCGCCACTTTATGCCTACACAGGTGGTGTCCTCCGACCATTGCCGGGCTATGGTCAGTGACGACGAGTCGGACATGTCAGCCTCCCACCGCGCCTTTAAAGTATTCAAATATATCATTGAACAGAGACTTGCCCTGGGACGTCTCACAGTGGCCGATTCAACCGCCCTCACATCAAAAGCCCGGCGTGATTTAATCACCCTTGGAAAAAAGAATGACTTTCTGCTTGTGCTCATTGCCTTCGACATACCCCTGTCCCTTTGCAGGGAAAGAAACGAATCAAGGAAAAGGAATGTTCCCCGAAAGGTGCTGGAGTCCCACCGCAGGCTGATGGACAGGGCTCTGACCAGCATAAAATCGGAGGAATTTGACAGGGTATTTGTTCTGGATAAAGACCGGATGGAAAACGCCGTGGTAAAAATAACGCCCTTACCGGTTGAAAAAAATATTACCGGGCCCTTTGACATTATAGGGGACATCCATGGCTGCCGTGATGAACTCTGTGATCTCCTGGATAAATTAGGCTACCTGAAAGGCCCGGAGTCATATTACCATCCCGGCGGCAGAATGGCTGTTTTTCTTGGTGATATCGGGGACAGGGGGCCGTTCTGCCTTGACAGCATGGAACTGGTCATGGACATGGTATCAACCGGAAACGCCCTTTATATTCCGGGGAACCACTGCAGAAAGCTGAACGCATACTTTCAGGGCAGAAAGATAAAGATTAATCACGGCCTGGAAAGAACACTTCACGAACTGGACGCCGCAAGCAGGGAAAGAAGGGAGCAAATTACCGGCCGCTTCATGGAAATGTTCAGCAGCGCCCAGCCCTATCTTATTCTTGACGGAGGGAAACTGGTGGTTTCTCACGCCGGAATAAAAGAAAAGATGATCGGGCGCCTGTCCAAAAGGATTAGAAACTTTTGTCTTTTCGGGGATACCACGGGTGAACTGACCACTGAAGGCCTTCCTGTTCGCAAAGACTGGGCCGCCTCCTATCATGGCAAACCCCTGGTGGTATACGGCCACACCCCGGTTCCCGGGGCGGTATTCAGGAACAATACCATTGATATTGATCAGGGGTGCGTACTGGGAGGCAAATTAACCGCTCTACGGTATCCCGAAAAAGAGATTGTACAGGTGGAGGCCCATGATATCTATTACCCGGAGGGGGTTATGCGCCGGCTTACCGTGTCGCCGGCACTATCGTACATCCAGAGAGCATAATTATTCTGTAACAAATACGCTCCGTCCGTGGTATAATTTTACAAAGTTCTTATTGCTGCGGTGATTATAATGACTGATAAAAGACCTGAAATTGATATATACACAGACGGTGCATGTTCGGGAAATCCAGGTCCGGGCGGCTATGGAACCATTTTAAAATATGGAAAGCATGTAAAGGAAATTTCCGGCGGCTACCGCCTCACCACCAACAACCGAATGGAGTTGATGGCCGTGGTAAAAGGCCTGCAGGAGCTAAAGAAGCCGTGCAGCATTACATTGTACAGCGACAGCAAGTACATAGTTGATGCCATGAACCTCGGATGGATAAACAAGTGGGTAGCCTCGGGCTGGATCAAGGGCGACGGCCTGCCAGTCAAAAACATCGACCTGTGGAAGAGTATCCTGCAATTGGCCAGACCACATAAAATCACCTGGAAATGGGTAAAGGGACATGCTTCCAACCCGTTTAACAACCGCTGCGACAGCTTGGCTGTTAGTGCGTCAAAATCATCAAACCTGGATGAAGATCCGGGATATAACAGCGAAAACAGCTAGCCTCTTTTTTGAATTTCAAAACACCGCCCGCCTGTGCGGGCAGTGTTTTGAAATTTTATTCAATGCAGCTTGTTTAGATTGGCTATCTTTTTGAGGTGTTCCTTTTCCTCGTCAATGAGCATGGCAATTACTTCCTTGCCGGTTTCCTCAACTGCATTCTGGAATTCCTGGAAAATCATAATGGAATCCTTCTCAAAGCGGAAAGCGATGGCCAGAGCTTCCCGGAAGGTTTTAATATCCTTCACCAGATCTTCCACATTGTTTAGATTAAAAACATGGCTGTCTATGATAGATTTTAAGTAATCCCCGTACTCCCCTATGTAACTCTCATTTGGCACAACCTCTTTTTTAAGCCTTTCACCCAATTTCTCAAAATCAGCAATGTGCTTTTCCTCTTCCCCGGCCAGATATATCAGCATAGCTCTGGCGTCGGCATCATCAGCCAGCTTTACGGCTTTATCGTAGAAAAGCTTGCCTGCCTTCTCGATCTCCACCGCCAGCCTGACTAATTCCTCCCCGGTAAAATTTATAATACTCCAAGACATAATCTTACCCCCTTATATTAATCACGTTTTAAATAAAACATATTGCCCCTTTTATCCCTTTCCCTTCTCCTGGCATCCCGGACATATTCCGTATAGACACACAGAGCTGCTTTCCAGCAAATATCCGTCTACCTTCCCGGGCACTTCAATATTCAAAGCATCTACATCCAGGTCAAAAATATTATCACAGCACCTGCACAAAAAATGAGTATGAGGCACCGGGTTGGGGTCAAAATGTCTTTTGTCTGGTTTTATCAGGACTTCCTGCAATTCCCCCGCCCTGGCCAGGACCTCCATGGTATTATATACCGTAGCCATGGAAAGGGAAGGAAAATCAGGCTTTATCCGCCTGTATATATCCTCAGCCGAAGGGTGTGATTTATTGTTTTCCAGTATTTTAAGGATTGCCAGCCTCTGGGGAGTGGCTTTAAGTCCAAGCTTTTTTATCTTATTTATCATCGCTACTATATTAGTCCATTTCCTATATTGTACTTATCATAAATTAATCTTTTTGATCTGTCAAAAGTTTTTTGTAAAAAAATCAGGGCACCTGCAGAAGTCTGGCCACGGCTGCCGATATTTCCTCCAGTGCTTCGGTCCTGGCCAGTATTTCACCCTTTTTATCCACTCCGCTGTAGCAATATGTCCCCATAAGTTTTATATCCAACATTTTAAAGAAATACTTGGCGACTCTTACCGGGCCGTCAAAAACACCCGGCAATCTTGTTCCGGCGCAGGAAATAAAAATCCCCCGGCGGGCCTCTCTCAAACCCTGCTCCTCCACCACCGGCCTCTTCAGTATATACTTGGCCGCCCAGAACTGCTGGGCCCTGTCAATAAACATTTTTGCCTGTGCGCATATTCCCATGCTAAAAACAGGTGCTGCCAAAATAAGCATTTCCGACTCTATTATTTTTTTATAAACCTCTCCGGCATCGTCATTGATCACGCACTTGCCCGTGGTATTACATCTCTCACATGCCCTGCACGGAGAGTATTTGAGATCCGCCAGATAAATAATCTCAGCCTGCACATTAAACCCCTGCAGCACCTCAACTGCTTTCCTCAGCAAAATATCCGTATTGCCCTCTTTCCTCGGGCTGCAGGCAAGCCCGACACATCTTTTGGGAGGCATATTATCAACAGCCTTTCCGGATGGTATTTTATTTCACCACAATAACGGATTCGGTTTTTGAGAAAATTAGCCACTCATTACATAATCGGTTTTTGTTAAAAATAGTAGCAACTTATTATTAACTACGGAGGTTTCATTGAATGAAGACAATAAAACCCTATAAATTTTCCAGGGAAATAAACGGTGTTCAGGTCAAGCCCCTTCATGAGAGCGGGATGGAGGTCAAAATCCGCTATAACGGTATTCTCTCCGGCTCGGAAACCGCCCCGCTGATTATGCACTATGGATTTGGCGATTCAACGGAGTGGCGGCAAACCGGGGACATCAGCATGGAAAAGACCCTGGAGGGCTGGGAAACTGACATTAAGATGGAAGACAAACAACTTAACTTTTGTTTTCATGATTTTTCCTATAACTGGGACAATAATAACGGCTATAACTGGATTTACCGAATTTCCTAGAGAAGTTGCAAAACCCATTCATAAAGGCGGCAATATGTGCCATTGAATTAAGAAATTTTTTTATCTTTTTTTACCCCTTTTCCCCTGCGCCAGCATCCTGGCTAAATAACTATGGTAATACCACTCGCCTGCGGCCAGCACGGCTAAAATCACAGCCATTCCGGGCAGCGAAACCTCGAAACCTTTAAGAACGGTAAATTCAGTCAATACAACTCCGGCTATGATTATATCAATTATTACGGCCGGTATATTGCCATACCTCGGAAAAACAACCATGTCCGCAGTTAAAAAGGCTGCCATTGCCGCAACCAGTGCCGCCAGTATGGAATACCTGGCATCCCCCATTCCTGACAAGGGCAATATTATTCCGATCACCGGCGCGAACAGTAAAAATTTGGTGACAAACATATTTATATTATTCCCGGTCTTCCTCATACCTTTCAATCATTACCAGCCCCTTTCAGCCAAGTGACGGCTATTTCCTCACCGGCATCCCGGTTGTGGTGGCCTATCATTTTATGGGCCAGCTCCACACCCAGCACCCACAGCGCCGCGGTGGTCAAGTGGAGAGGCGCTGTGGCATCATATAGAATATTGCTTTTGGCGGGAAACTCATCATCTCCCTCCCATAATACAACAGCCAGCGGAACCCTGGGCAGCGCGGGAATATAAAATGAATAATCACCCAGGGAAAGCGGCCTGCCCCCAAGGGCGCCCGCAGCCTCGACAAATCCCCGGGAATTGTTGCCGAAGTGCGCCGCCATAGGATTCATGGCGCCGGTCTGGAGCGGCACATAGTGGTGGGCGCCGTCAGGAAGTTCCAAAAAGGAGATCCAGTTCCCCTTCGGAGACACCACCGAAGCCTCACAAAGATACTGCAGCATAAGTGTCCTGTCGTTGAATGGCGTCTCATAGTCCTGATCGCCTTTTCTCCGGACTCTTCCGTTGAGGTCAATATGGTAAAGGCTGCCGAAGTATTCCATCTCAAAAATTTTCAGTTCACTGTTATAGAACACTCCCGACCTGGCGGATATCTCCTCCGGGTCAACAGATACAAATCTTTTTAAAGTCTCCTGATATGCATTAACCGGGCTGCACATCCCTTCACCCCGCTGTCAAATGTTAATTGTCTACATGCTTTTCAAATAAAGGACAATGGCGGTTATTATAACAACCGCAAAAAGGACCATGGACAGTCCTCCGAAGTTTGTCATGGCGCTCAGCTTTATACCATCGTTCTCCGCTCTCTCCCGCAGCAATTTATACACTGTCAGCCTGCCAACCACATCCATAACAATGCTGTCAGCCAGATCCGGGTCCCCCTTTTTGTCCAGCATGCTGCTTACTGTTTCCCTTATCGTGGCTTCACGCTCTTCCTCCACACAATGTTGAGATAAATACTTTTTAAACGATTTTTCCAGGGGTTTAATATGCTGAAAATAGTATCTTCTTTCTTCCCTGCCCAGCGATTTTATATTTCTGGTCAAAAGCTCCTGCGCTTTACTGTCAAGCCCGAATTCACCTGATAAAATTGCTGCCACCCGATCAGACATTAACGGTACGGCACCTCCAGACAATAATGGCGGTGTATTTTATTCTCACTGACCAGATTCTTCGAAAACCCATAAAATCCTGTAAAAATATTATTATACAAACATCTTTTTTTAACACGCCCGGCCTTATTTTCATCCATAATGTGGTTTTTTTGCCGTCCGGGTAATACTATATATTGCTTATACTGAGTGAATTCATGGTCAGGATTCTGTATTCCTGACTCCGGAGTCACTCAGTATAAGAATATATTTAAAGGGTTTTAAGGGAGGTGGGGCGAATAGAAAGCCGAAGCACAGTGTCGGAGGTCGGCAGCGTGGAGGTATCCGCTCTAATAGGTCCCAGTGGAACCGGTAAAAGTCACCGTGCCATCATGGTGGCGCACCTTACCAATTCTGAAATAATTATCGACGACGGCCTTATCATCAAGGGAGACACCATTCTTTTCGGGCATACGGCAAAAAAACAGCCCACAAGGATCGGGGCAATAAAGGCCGCCCTGTTTCTTGATGATGATCTTGCGGCAAAAGCCAGGGAAACGATTGAAAACATCAATCCCGGCGGGGTGCTGATCCTTGGCACCTCCCTCGGCATGGTGCGGAAAATCGCTTTAACCCTCGGCCTTCCCGAAATAACCAGGGTGATTGATATCCATGATGTGGCAACCCCTGAGGAGATTAAAAAAGCCCGCATCAACAGAACCCGTTTTTCAAGACATGTAATCCCGGCGCCCACCATGGCGGTGAGAAAGAGTTTTCCGGGAACCCTTATTGACCCTCTGATGGTCCTCATGCGAAAAGAAATGGATTCATCAGCAGTGTCAAAAAGCTGGCTGGAGCAGTCTGTGGTAAGGCCCTCATTTACCTACTACGGAAAGCTTACAATATCAGAAAGCGCCATTGCCTCAATCGTGTCACTTTCGTCCAGCGAAACATCCGGTGTGAAAAGCCCCGGCAAAATACATGTGGCACAGACCGAGGACGGTCTGGTGATTGACATATCACCTGTGCTTTATTACGGCATATATCTGCCCGGTGTTTGCAAAAAGATACAGGAACGGGTGAAGGAACGGCTGGAATATATGACCGGACTGTCTATAAAGGCAATTAATATACTTGTTAAAGACATAGGTTTGAAGACAGACCAACTTGCACAGCGCAAAACCACCGGATAAGTGAACAAACCCGCCCTGTCGGCGCCGCCGCCTTTCCTGCAGCAGAAACAGAACACAGACCCCCATGCCACTTTATCAATCCAACCGGAAATGCACCCCTGGCCATTCTGACAAAATAAGCATGTCAGTATAAGTATTTTGGGCCGGGGCTTTCGGTCTTTCCGAAAGCCCCGGCCCTTTATCATAATGTTTTATTTGACAGCCGTAGACACAAAGCTGTTTTATACATCGTAGGCGAAAACATGATTTCCTATCCTGGCGCTGACCGGAAGACTTTTTATCCACTTATCGCTGGCGGTTTTCGGATTGTAAAAGTACAGCGCCCCTCCGGTGGGGTCATGTCCGGCCATGGCCTGAATTGCCGCACATATGGATGTGTAGTCCGGTTCAAGCTTTATACTGCCGTCCTGAACCGGCGTGAACTGATATGTGCCACCCCTGCACTGCATTATTACTTCCTTTATTGTTTTGGGAAATTCACCGCTTTCCACCCTGTTTAGAATAACCGCACCCACGGCAACCTGGCCCTGAAAGCTCTCACCCCTGGCTTCCGCATATATCGCCCTGGCCAGCATCATAACATCATCCCTGGTATAGCCTCTGGATACAGCTATTTCAAAATCCGGCTCCTTACCCGGAATCAGAAGAACCTGTCCCGGATAAATAACAGTCCCTGTCAATTTGTTTGCCCTAATCAGCGATTTGAGGGAAACATCATTCTTTCTGGCAATGTTATACAGGTTGTCCCCTTCCTGAACGGAATAAGAATTGTCTTTCCGGCCTTCCATGTAGTTTCCGTTTTCTTCATTGCCCGCCGCTGCCCCGGCGGCAAACCACAAAGCCACAGCCAGCAATAACGCGACCAGAGCAGCCCTGGTACAACTGGTACTCATATATCCTCCTTTCTTCCAATCAATAGTTTTGACATTCGGCATCAGTAAATATTCGTACCATATTATTCCATCCAAATAAAACATATGTGGCCTGTCTCCGTTTAATGACAAAAAAAAAGGGGATGTCGCCCCTTTAAAAAAGCTATACTAATTCCAACATCTAACTTCCGACCCCAAATTCACTCAGTATCAGCTTTGCAGCAGCATGGCGTTTATTATGGAGGCGGCAATGGTGCTGCCCCCCCTTGTGCCGGTCATGGTTATATATGGCACCCCTGCCTCCATCAGCAACTCCTTGGACTCGGCAGCCCCCACAAAGCCCACCGGCGTTCCCACCACCAGCGCTGGTCGCGCCTCCCCTTCTTTTATAAGCCGGCACATTTCAAAAAGAGCCGTGGGGGCATTGCCGATAGCTACAATTCCCCCATTAACAATGGGCGCTCCCCTGCGCATGGCGACCATCGCCCTGGTCAGCCCTGTATCTTTCGCATCACGGACCACTTCGGGATCGCTGATAAGGCAGTATGCCTTCACGCCAAAGCTCTCCATCCTGCCGGTTATTAGTCCCGCCCTGAGCATGTTGACGTCTGTCAATATGGAAAATCCCTTCCTTATAGCCCCCAGCCCGGCGTCCACCGCTCCCGGGGAGATCTTTACAAGTGAAACGCATCCCAAATCACCGGTGGTATGTATCACCCTTTTGACAATCTCTCGCTCCCCCGGTGGCATTTCCTTTATTGAAGGCAGGCTGTCCTCAATAATTTGCATGCTCTTTTTCTCTATTTCCCTTGGATCCGTTATTATCTGCAAGTCCTGCTAAACCTCCCCGATCCTGTCAAATATTATTTCCACAAGCTTGTCGTCAGCCCCAATATTTCCGGCCAACTTTATATCCACACCGTTATATTTTTTCTTTTGCTCTTCAATTATTTCGGGTATGTCCTTCTTCATGTGAGTGCCCATGCACAGAAAAAGGGGCACTACTATTATCCTTTCCATCCCGCAGGATACCGCTTTCTCCAGGGAAGCGGGCAAATCAGGGCTGTTGAACTGAAGGGCCGCCCCCAGCACCAGATTATATTTTCCCGACTTATTTACCTTGTCAACCAGTCCCTGTAAAGTGCTTTCTGCCTCCTTCATCCTGCTGCCGTGACCGAGCAATATTACACCTGTTCTCATAAATCATCCCGCCTTTTGCTTATTTCAGGTACTCTCCCTTTCCATATGGCGCAAAGCCCTATTTACAGCCTCTTCCCCGGAATACACCGCTCCCGGCGGCTCCGGCGGCCTCCTGACAATAATAACCGGCAGGCCCAGTTTCTCAGCGGCCGACAACTTTTCCCGGAGTCCTCCGGCAGCCCCGCTTTCCTTGGCCACTATAACGTCCGCCCGGTATTGCTTAAAAAGAGCAATATTCAATTCCTCGCCGAACGGCCCAACCATTGCGACTATATCCCTCCGGCTGAAGCCCTCTGCCAGCAAACCCCTTATCACCTCCGGGTCGGGGCTGACCCTTACCAATACCCTGCAGTCCGCACCTGATGCCGCGCGCAAAAAAATACCGGCGGTCTTGCTTCCGGTAGTCAGAAATACTGTTTTCCCGGCGCCGCAAGCCATGACGGCGGCCTCCTCAAAACCCTCCGCCACTCTGACTGGAGAATTGGTAAAATTAATGTTTTCTTCCGGCCTGGCATAGCGGATATATCGAACCCCGGCACGTTGACATGCCTTGATGGCGTTTTGGGTTATTTCCACCGCAAAGGGGTGCGAGGCGTCCACCACCACATTTATCACCCTGTCACGGATAAGTCTCTCCAGTCCCCTGTCGTCCAGCCGGCCCTCTATAACCTCAATTCCCCCCCCGGCGGCAAGGGACGCCCCCAGCTGCGTGGCAGTGCTTACCAGCACCTTTTTTCCCCTGGATGCTATTTCAGCCGCTATTTTACGGCCGTCTATCGTGCCGCCCACAACCAGAATCATAATCTGTATCCCCTGGGGGTGACAAGATATTGGCCAATCCTCCTGGTTGCGCTATTACCAATGATAATGGTGGAAAACATGTCTATTTTATTATCCAGCATATTATCCAGGTCGGTAATGATTGCCTCCTCCTGCTCCCTGTCGGCGTTGCGCACTATTCCCACCGGGGTGCTGCCTTTTCTTTGCCCCCTTATAATATCACGGGCGCGCTGAATATGGCTGACCCGCCTGCGGCTGGCCGGGTTGTACAGCACAATAACGAAGTCGGCCTCAGCCGCGGCCTGCAATCTCTTTTCTATTATTTCCCAGGGGGTAAGCAGATCGCTTAAGCTGATCACCGCAAAATCATGGGTCAGTGGTGCGCCCAGTTTGGCCGCCGCGGCCGTGGCAGAGGTGATGCCGGGTATTATCTCCACCTCCACTTTTTCAGCCAGCCCTTCCCTCTCCAGCATTTCTACAACCAGCCCGGCCATTCCGTAGACGCCGGGGTCACCGCTTGACACAAAGGCCACGTCAAAACCCGAGGCCGCCTTTTTTACCGCCGCCTCACAGCGCTCTATCTCCCTGGTCATGCCGGTGCTTATAATTTCCTTGCCGGACAGCAGCTCCCTTATCAAATCTATATAAGTTCCGTATCCCACCACCACAGAGGCGGATTTTATGGCCTCCAGGGCACGGGGGCTTAAAAGATCCTCAGCGCCCGGGCCTATTCCCACCACCCGGAGCTTTCCTCTGCCAGCGCCACCGTTATTCCCGGCCCTTTCCTCTTCCCCAGCAGCAGTTTTCCATTCCGACACGCCAACAGCGCCACCGGTTCGCATACCCCACCCACTCCCATCTTTTTTAAAACAAATTCAGACTGTGACAGTCCATAGTTCTTAACGGCATCGTTTATCTGATCCCGGTCAAAGCTAAGCAGCGGGACTCCAAGTTCCCCGGCCGCCCTTACAATGCCCTCTTCCCCGGCCTTGACACTTACCGTTGCCAGCGCTTTAATGCAGAGCATGCTTCTTCCCGCCAATTCCATGGCAATCTTTATCTGGTTGATTATTTCTTCACAGCCGGCGCCCTTTTTACATCCAATGCCCGCTGCAATGTTCCTGGGCCTGAGGAGTATATCCTTCTCGCCCGGAACTATGCCGATGTCTCCGGTCACCAGTATTCTCCAGGCACCGTTCACTTCCGCCCGCTGCTCCCATGGGCCCACGCAAATCAATTCGCTCTCCGGAACAACGATACTGTACTGTGAATAAAGGTAAACCTTTTCTCTCCCGGCCAGAGCACCGTTTATCTTTTTCACGGCGGACCATGGCTCCGGCTCCATTTTCAGGTCCCTGGCCATAACATCCAGCGCCGGAACCCCGTTAACATCTGTGGCCGTGGTAATCACCGCCGCTGAGCCGGTACTGCCGGCAATAAGCCGCGCCAGATCATTGGCCCCGCCCATGTGCCCGCTGAGCACACTGATTACAAATTCTCCGCCCTCGTCCATGGCCACCACCGCGGGGTCAGTCCTCTTGTCTTTTATATATGGGGCAATGGACCTGACCACTATGCCCAGGGCCATAATCATAACCAGCCCCTGACAGCGGCTGAATAATTCACCCGTCACCTCACCGAGGCTCCGGTCCAGGGGTATTATGCCGTCGTTCTTCCGGGCCGCCTCCGGCATGGCGTATACTTCCACCTCATTGCCGCAGCCTGCCAGCACCCCCGATACCTTTCCGGCCAGGGCCGCCCCCCTTTCGGTAAGGGCCACCACCGCCACCTTCATTGGGACCCCGCCCGGTAGCCATGGGAAAAGCCGCGGTCATACAGCTTTGATTTTGAATAGCTGCCTCCAAAAACCTCTCCCACCATAATCAGCGCCTGGCGGGTTATGCCTGCCTTTTTCACCAGTGCCGCTATTTCTTCCAGGCTGCCGCTTACTATTTTTTGATCCGGCCACGATGCCTTCTCAACTACCACGACGCCTGTTCCGGCGTCATATCCGCCTTCCATAAGCTCTTTGGCCACCCGTTCAATCTGGCTGACGCTGAGGAAGATGCACATTGTGCTGCGGTGTCCGGCCAGTTCAGCCAGCCTCTCCTTTTCCGGAACCGGGGTTCTTCCCTCCAGCCTGGTCAGTATCACCGTCTGTGTTACATCCGGAAGGGTAAGCTCATTTTTTACCGCAGCCGCAGCGGCAAAAACAGAACTCACCCCGGGCACCACCTCAAAGGGGATGCCCTTTTCAGACAGGGCGTCCATTTGCTCCTGAATGGCGCCGTATACCGACGGGTCCCCGGTATGGAGCCTGACAACGCTTTTGCCCCCGGCATGGGCCTTATACATAACCTCCAGAACTTCCTCCAGGTTCATGCCGGCGCTGTTATGTATTTCCGCCCCCTGCTTGCATGAGGCGAGAAGAGCCGGGTTAACCAGCGATCCGGCGTATATGACCACATCGGCCCCGGCAATCAGACGCGCCCCTTTGACTGTTATCAGCTCGGGGTCTCCCGGCCCCGCCCCCACAAAAAAAATCATTCCCCCGGCCCCCCCATACCTTTATAAACATCTTCGGGAAAACCTTTTTTCTTTATAATAAGAAGGGACATATAGTCAATCTTTTTCCCCTTCAGGCTGTCCAGTTCACTGGTTATAAACTGGTCATCATAGCCGCAGCGGCTGAAAAACATGGCCTTTCCCTTCATATTCAGCCCCTCAAGAACTTCTATAACCTCTTCTATTTTCCTGTTTACCTTCATCAAAACAATATTGTCAAATTTGCCGATCAGCTCCGCCAGCTGTTCCAGCCCGTAAGCGGCAGGCAGCACAACCAGGCTTTCCTCTCCCTCGGTCAACGGTATTCCCGCAGTGGACGAGCATGCGGACATGGCCATCACCCCCGGCACGGTCTCCGTTTCAATGGCAGGGTGATTCTTTTTAAGGTGCTCCAGCACATAGCAGTAAGTGCTGTAAAACATGGGGTCGCCAATGGTTATAAAGGCCACCCGGAGTCCCTGCCGCACCTTTCCGGCAACAGACTCCCCCGCCAGCGCCCAGCTTTCTTCCAGCACACTCCTGTCCCTGGACATGGGAAAGGAAAGCTCCATAATTTCAAATTCCTTTTTCACCAACTCCCTTACTACCTGAAGGGCAAGGCTTTCCCTGTCCGACGACGATTTGGGAACACAGATTATATCCACACTTTCCAGTATCCTGTACGCCTTTATGGTAACCAGGCCCGGGTCCCCCGGGCCCACTCCAAGGCCATAAAATTTACCCGGCATTTTTCTCCCCCCATCCAGAGGCTGATATTATAAATACAGGGTTGTATGCCGTCATCAGCCTGCTTGAGCCCACCGGCCTGCCCTTGCTGATCATGACCTGGACAACCTCGGTTTCCCAGCCCCTCTCCAGTATGGACATGGCCGACGTCAGTGTTTCCAGCGTCACTGCGTTTATGACCAGCCTTCCCCCGGGAAGAAGCCTTTCCTTTATAACCTCCACTATATCTTTGAGCCTGCCCCCCGACCCCCCCAGCATGACACGGTGGGGGCGGGGCAGAGACAAAAGCGCCTCCGGCGCCTCCCCCTCAACCACCACCACATTGTCCGCACCGAACCTTATGCTGTTTTCCACTGTCAAACGGCACCCCTCGGGGGATTTTTCCACAGCATAGACCCTTCCCCCGGGAGACATTAATGCCGCCTCCACCGACAGCGACCCGGTTCCCGAGCCGATGTCCCATACCACACTGTCCGGGCCGGGCTTTAGCTTGGAAAGGGTGATCACCCTGACCTCTTCCTTGGTCATGGGTATGTTTCCCCGTACAAACATACTGTCCGGTATGCCCGGAACATTTATATTTCGCTTATTTCCCATTTAATATCACCACTACACAGTTGTGCCGCCCCCTGTATCCGGCCGGAAACTCATCGCCTGTACGCAACCTCAGTATACTTTCCCCCGGCAGGCTCAGGTCAAAGCAGAAATAGAAGCGCCTGTCCATTCCATCCCGGCTGATCAGGGAAAACAATTTCTCCGGTGTGCTTTCCGGGCCCGTCAAAACGGCAACCTTTTTTTCCCCTTTGGCAATTTGGGCCACATTTTCAGCCGATCTGCCGTGGGCGCTCAATATAACAGCGTCATGCCAGGGCAGGGAAAGCCTGGCGAAAGCCACCTGCACCGAGCTTATCCCGGGTATCACCTCTATATCAAAATCCTCCAGGCGCGTGGAGAGATAATTAAGTATCCCGTACATCCCCGGGTCCCCTGAAGCCAGCACGGCCACACCGTCTTCCCGCCGCCCCTTTATCACATCCAAAACCTCATCCATATCGCCGGAAATAATAAATTGCTCCTGGTTTTCCCCGGCAAAGGTTTTAAGATGCCTTTTTCCCCCTATCAGAACAGGCGACTCCTTGATTGCCGCCAGGGCTTCGCGGGTAATGCAGGCCGGGCTGCCCGGCCCCACACCGATCACCTTAATTTTGCGCATCCCATTATTCTCCCCAGTCCGGCTGCATTTGCGTCCATGCCCAGTATACGTCCCTCCCGGCCGGTAATAACCGTACCCACCACCATATTGTTCCTTATATATTCAGCCGCCCTGAGGGAGGCCCTTTCAGCCACCATATCAAACAGGCCGCTCATTCCCGCCCCTTCAATAAGGCTTATCGCCCCCTCAAGGGTGTTAATATTCAATATTTCAGCAATAAATTCCTTTTTTGAGCCCATCAGGGCTGCATATGCCGCCAGTATCTCCCTGCGACCGTCGGCCACCCTGCTGTGGGTGTGAAATATTCCCCCCGCCACCTTGGTCAGTTTGCCTACATGCCCCCAGAGTATAACTCCCTCCACTCCTGCCTCCACACATTTCTCCAGCATAAAGCCGACAAAATTACTCATCTCAACTACCGCGTCCGGTTTGAAGCCGTAATTGTCCACAGCCTGCCTGAAGCCCATGCCTCCCGGAGTAAGCACAAGGTTTCTGTATCCCATGGCAGTGGCTTTCGTAATAAAGGGAACCAGAGAATCCTTGAGCGCTTCCTCGGACATGGGCCTTACAATTCCCGTTGTGCCTAAAATGGATATTCCGCCTTTTATGCCCAGCCGTTCATTCAGAGTTCTCTTTGAGGCCTCCAGGCCCCCCGGAACGCTGATGGTTATTTCCACGCCCTTTCCCTCCGGCGCCAGCTGAGCCACCGCTTCCCGTATCATCCTGGCGGGAACAGGGTTGATGGCAGGCTCACCAACGGGAACCGGTAAGCCGGGAGAGGTAACGACTCCGACACCGTCTCCGCCCTTTATAATAATTCCGCTTTCAATAACCTTCACATCGGCCGCTATCTCCAGTCCGTGGGTGACATCGGGGTCATCCCCCCCGTCCTTGATGACAACAGCCCTGGCGCCATTTTTAACAAGCTCCGACCTCTCCACCGGAACCTTCAAAATACTTCCCCGGGGATTAACCAGCTCAACAACATCACAGGCCTCTCCACAAAAAAGAAGCATTGCCGCCGCCCTTGCCGCCGCCGCTGCCGAAGCACCGGTGGTAATCCCGCACCGAAGCTCCTTCTTGTCCACATGCGCTGTCTTTCCACCAGCCATAAACAACCATCCTTTAACCGTACATTGCTTATACTGAGTGAATTCCGGGTCAGGAATCCAGAATTCAGAATCCAGACCCCCATGCCGCATAAATGCGGCACCACAAATAATGAAAATATGGGACCAATATAATGTCTAAACTCTTCTGGCTCCTGACTTCTGGCTCCTGGCTCCCGACAACGATTTCACTCAGAATCAGTAATTTTCAGGGCAGAATTCAGAATGTCCAGGCATTCCTTACAACGTGTCAATCCTTTCCAACTTTCCAACTTTCCAACTTTCCAACTTTCCAACTAACAACTAACAACTAACCAACTAACAACCAACCAAAGCATAACAGCCGGCTAATCCCGGCTGTTATGTCAGGTACAGTTTTTTTATCAAATCCCTTTTCCTTTTCTTTTCAGCCCCGCCCTCATCAGTCTTGTCCGCCTCGCTCTTGCGTTTTTCCCTGGCATTTTTTCTACCCTGAAATTTTTTGTCATATTCCTGCACCAAGGCAATGGTGTTAAGGTTGTTCTTTTTCCATTCCAGCAGAATGGTATCTATGTAGCGGAAATTCCACTTGCCCATCAATACAGCCTTGCGCAGCGCCTCGTGCAGCAGTTCCGGACCTGCCTGCTCCACCCATTGGGTAATTTTTTCCATCTCAATGGGAGAAAGAGGTCTTCCAAATTCTTTTTCAAAAATTTTGTAGCTTGCCGCCAGTATTTCCTTCTGGTTGCTTCGCTGCACATGGCCGTCCAGCTTTGATCCGGCCTTCTCTATTTCCCTGGCCCTGACACAGGCCCAGTAGTCGGACAACTTGTCAAACAGCGGCTCAAAATCATAGCCGGTATATACGTCATCCCTTCCCTCGTCATAATAAAGGGTCTCTATAATTATCTTCTTTTCAAGCAGGGACCTTATATTCCCCTCCAGTTCCTCGGGACTCTGGGAAAGGCATTCCGCAAGGTTTTCAAGTGACGGGTGTATGTCACGGTCCTCGGTGCGCATCCTGATAATCTGAATCAGGGTCATCATTTCCTGGTCGGATATATCCATGTATTTATAATATTTCAGAAGCATGTTGGGCAGGTTGGTGGCCCCCGAAAGCCATAAATCGGCAGCAAAGGCTGCCGGTATGTTTCCCTGCCTGTATTTTTTTACAGTCTTTCTGGTCTTGATAAACATAAACATACTCCCGCTTGAAATGTAATCTTATTTTATGGTAAGAGCCGGGTGTTTGTCCAGTTTTAATTAAACATAAATAAAGCGTTAATAACAAACAATGGTTCACCAAATTCAAATTTTTTCGGCGCCCGTACCATATCATTCAATTTTAGCTCCCAACACCCCCGCCATCTGACCTATCGCCCATTTTTTCGCTTCGGTGTCAAAAGACGCTATTCCGTCCCTGAAAACAATAACGTTATAATCCCGGTTCCACAATTCCTCTACCGTATACAGGACAGAGCTTTCGGCACTGACTCCCACCACCTCGATTGCCTCCGGCTTCAAATCCCTCAATATCTCACTGAGGTTGGTGCGGAAAAAGCCGCTATACCTGCTTTTGGGCACCCGTATAGCGAAGGAATATTCCTCCACAAGGGCTTTCAGCTCCGTAATTGTCTGCGCTCCCTCCGTACCGTAAACACAGTGGGGGGGCAGTCGCTTAAATTCAATGTCGTCCGGATCATGGGCGTCCAATATAAAAACCACAGGTAACCGCTCCGACACGAATTCCCTGACCTTATCCTCCACGAAGGAAATAATTTTTACCGCATCGCTGCAAAAAAGCCTCCCGTTTTCCCTGACATAATCATTTTGCATATTTACCACAAGTAGTATCCGTTTCACCAGTCAGTCCTCCCCCTCATCGTTCTGTCTTTTTATTGACCGGAAAAACTGTCATCAGTACGGCATTTTTTGGAGGACAGTATTCCCGGAACCATAGCCAAGCTTTCCAGTTCCACATACTCTCCGACTGGATCCTCCATCTCATATCCCCAGGTATACCTGTTTGGAATGTATATACAATTAAACCCGGCCAGTATACCAGGGTTGATATCCGACTTCATACTGTTTCCGATAACCCACGAACTGCCTGGATCAATGCTGTTCTCCATGGCAATATGCTCATATTCACTTTTGGTCTTATCATTCAAAACATATATTTTCTTAAAATATTGCCTCATTCCGCTTTTTTGAATCCTCCGCCACTGAATGGTCCGATCCCCCTTTGTCGCCAGGAAAAGGCTGTAATCAACGGACAGTGACTGCAAAACCTCCACAGCGCTCGAAACCGGACCGGGGTCCTGGTCAAAAACCCACCAGCCGATCTCTTCCGCGGCACGGCACACCCCGGGGTCCGGCCTTAAATTTTTACTCCTGCAAAGGTGGTTATAGGTCTGCGCCATGGCATTGGGAAAGCACTCCTTCATAAAGCCCCCTCGGCTTTTTACATTCTCAATATCCTTCATATCCAGTATTCTCAATACCTCGGCTTCAGGAAATCCAAGTTCTTTCATTAAATTTTTAAAACGTTCCCTGGACGTCTCAAAATGAATAGCCGTTTCCACAAGGGTATCATCAAAATCTATTATTACCCCCGGCCTTTTCCCTGCCTTTATCAACACCTGTCTCTCCCCGATAGTTGGCAATGCGAAATTATTTAGCTTTTTTATTATATCATTCAATCTTTTATGCATGGGTAAAATTTTATAACTATCACAAACCGCCGCCTGTTTTTAATGATTCTTTGGGTTTATCTGTCAATGATTCGTCTTGATATGCCGGCCATATTATGTTAAAATACCTTGGCGCCTGTTTTTGGTGTAAAATTTACCAATAAAACTATATATATTTAATTCGCCATAACGGACAAACTATTATCCACAATAATATTTTTTAGTCAATAACCATACCATATAAAAACGCCGGAAGGAGTGACTTGTTAATGACGTTAAAAATAGGTATTAATGGTTTCGGACGGATTGGACGGAATGTATTCAGGGCCGCTAGGAAGCATGGCGACAAAATCCAGGTGGTGGCTGTCAACGATCTGACTGATGCCAAAACCCTTGCCCATCTTTTGAAATACGATTCTGTTCACGGCATTTTTGAAAGTGATGTCCAGGCTACCGACAACGGAATCATTGTTGATGGCAGGAATGTAAAGGTATACGCCGAAAAGGATCCCGCAAGCATTCCCTGGCGTGAGGCCGGAGTTGACATAGTTGTGGAATCCACGGGAAGGTTTACCCAGAGGGAAAACGCCGCCAAACATCTTGAAGCGGGCGCGAAAAGGGTATTGATATCCGCCCCGGCCAAGAACGAGGACATTACCATTGTAATGGGCGTCAACAACCAGAAATACGACCCGGCCTCTCACTTTATTATTTCCTGCGCCTCCTGCACCACCAACTGCCTTGCCCCCTTTGCCATGGTACTCCACAGAAAATTCGGTATAGTGAGAGGGATCATGACAACTGTCCACTCCTTTACAAACGACCAGCAAATACTTGACCTGCCGCATAAGGACCTTCGCCGGGCCAGGGCTGCCAGCATGTCCATTATACCCACCACCACAGGCGCGGCCAGAGCGGTTTCCCTTGTTCTTCCGGAGCTGAAGGGCAAGCTGAACGGCATGGCCATGAGGGTTCCCACACCCAACGTTTCCGTCGTTGACCTGGTTGCCCAGCTGGAAAAGGAAACAACAGTTGAAGAGGTGAACGCCGCCCTTAAAGCAGCCGCTGAGGGAGAACTCAAGGGCATTATGGCATATAATGAACTCCCCCTGGTATCCAAGGATTATAACGGCGACCCCCACTCATCAATAGTGGACGGTCTCTCCACAATGATAATTGACGGGACACTGGTAAAGGTTATTTCCTGGTATGATAATGAATGGGGCTATTCCAACAGGGTAGTTGACACAGCTCTTTACATATCGGAAAAATAACCACAGCCCCTTAAGTTTTAGTGACTGCCTGCGAAAACAGGCAGTCACTTTTTTTTGTATTTTCAACGGCCTCCGCCCAGCAGTTGCCAGAGATTCCTCCTAAACCTTTCGTCGTCATCCCTGGTCCTTTTTGAAGGCCCCCGGGTCCTCCCCCCCGACCTCCTGTATTTTGCCATCAACTCCCTTTCCTCCAGTAAAAATTCTATTGTTTCCCGCCGGTAAACCCTGCCGGCAGGTGATATGGCAGCCGCCCCCCTGGCCAGGGCCAGCGCCGCCAGCCCAAAGTCGCCTGTAACAACCACATCTCCCCTGTTTGTTATGTTTAATATTTTCATGTCTGTCTCCTGGGGGCCGTTTCCAACAACGATGTGGTTTGGGGATGTTATATTATGGTTAATACTGGCCACAGTCCACAGCTCAACCGCAAACTTTTCCGCCGCCTCTTTGCATATCTCCAGTGCTTTGCGGGGAGTGGCGTCGGCATCCACTGTTATTTTCATCCTTACGCCTACCTTTATAAGTTTGCTTAACCTGTAATTTATAAAGGATTCACAATAAAAATGTAGAACACATCTATACTCCTATACTCTGTTTCAGTGCGGGGTGTCAAAATATGAATAAAATAATAAGCTGGTCGGTTCTCATCCTGTCCGCGCTTTCCCTGGCATACGGCTTCAGCAGGGGAGAACATGATGAAATATTGCTAAAAGCCGTCAATATATGCCTGGAGTGCATCGGCATTGGCTAAGCGCACAGTATCGCAGATATTATCTGCATTTCTGATGAATTCATATGTCAGGGGCTTTAGCGAGGGCACTATATACCGCGGAAAACTTAAAAGCGTCTGCCTGCCTGTTTTAAACTGCTACTCCTGTCCGGGGGCCGTTGGCTCATGCCCGGTGGGCTCACTTCAGTCAGTGGCGGCAGGTTATATCTTCAATTTCTCCTTTTACGCCGCAGGCATAATAGGATTGACAGGCATAATATTCGGCAGGTTTCTCTGCGGCTGGGTCTGCCCCTTCGGATTGATACAGGACCTGTTGCACCGGGTGCCGTCGCCTAAATATAACCTTCCCGGCCGGCTTCGCTATGTGAAGTATATTGTTCTTTTACTACCGGTCCTGATTCTACCGGCCCTCTTATCCGATCCAGCCGGACTGGGAGTGCCTTATTTTTGCAAGTGGCTTTGTCCCGCGGGCACCCTTGAGGCGGCAATCCCGTTATATTTTGTCATGCCCTCCATAAGAACCTCCCTTGGTCTTCTGTTCTCCTGGAGACTGTTATGGCTGGGGCTGCTGGTAGCCTTTGCAATATTTTTCAGGAGGGGCTTCTGCCGCGTCCTCTGTCCACTGGGTGCGTTTTATTCCTTATTTAACCGTTTCAGTTTTTTTTCAATGTCTGTTGACCTGTCAAAGTGCATAGCCTGCGATGCCTGCCAGAAAAGCTGCTATGCCTCCATTCCTGTTTACAATGAGCCGAACCACCCCGAATGCACCCGCTGCTTGGAATGCGTAAAAAACTGCCCTGCAGGGGCAATAAAATGGAACGCCCCGTCACTGGGCTGCAAGAAAAAGGCATTAGCATCCGGGCATTTCTGAAAAAAGTATGGAAACTCCTATTATAGACAATAAAAAAAATTACGGAGGTCAAAAACAATGCGACAAAAATCTCTACTGTTAACCCTCATAGGCATAGCCCTTATACTGCTTTCCGGGTGCGGACAGAACGTGGCTACACCCGAGCAGGCAAAAACAAAAAGCAAACTTCCCCCCGTACAGTCCGGGATGGCCTTTGCAACGGGTCAGCAACTGCCATCCTTCACCCTTAACGACCTCAAGGGAAATAAGCTATCCCAGAATATTTTCGCAGGCAGCCGCCTGACCGTACTTAATCTCTGGGCCACCTTCTGAGGAACCTGCATCAGCGAGATGCCGGCCCTGGAAGGGCTGAATAAAAGTTATTCCCCAAAGGACGTACAGGTTATAGGAATTGTTTTAGACCCCCAAAACGCTGAAAGGGCAGGCACATTACTGGAGAGACAGGGCGCCGGGTACATAAACCTTCTGGATGACGGCACCTTCTCCATGTCGGTTGACGCTGTACCGCAAACCTTTTTCCTGGACAGCCAGGGCCGTGTTCTGTACGCCTACATGGGTTGGGTTGACAGTGCGCGCTTAAAATCGACCGTTGACTCTTTGCTTGAGTGATGCGCTTTATTCTTTGCCGCCCTGAGTATTTTCATTATCACCGGCCCTGAGGCTTTCAAGCTCTTCCTCCAGTTCTTCCAGTTCCTGCACCATGGAAGGCTTGACCGAATGGGCCGGCAACCTTCTCCTGAGGTCATTAATCTTCTTTTCCAGCTCTTCAATTCTTGAATCCATTATCATTTACACCCTCTCTTTTACGCAGTATTATTAATTCAGGACAAAAATATATTTCAATTATTATCACCTGCTATATATATTTTACCTCTTTTTTAAGGGGATATGAACAGCATTAACGCGCCCCGGGCCTGCTTTTCAATCCCGCAGGATTACAGCCACTTTGAGGTTTCAGTTAAGCCGGAGAGGAAGGTTAATTGTTTTGAGCATAAGGGCCCTGTATATGATGGTTACGGTCACTCTTTCAATAGGAGTCTATTATTTATGGTCGGTGGTCTGGCAAAGAAATGAAAACATCGCCATACTGCTGGGAGTGCTCACCGCAATACTTGTATCCGGTTTTTTTGGCAGACTCAAAAAAAGGTAATACTCTAGACAAGAACAGATATCGAGGTGTACTGATTTGTCCGATCCCAGACCAATTGGAGTATTTGATTCAGGCATCGGCGGACTCTCGGTTTTGACAGAAATAAGGAAAATGCTGCCTGCCGAAGATATTATTTATTACGCTGACTCCGCAAACTGCCCATACGGTCATAAATCGCCGGATGAAATTATAAGCCGCTCTTCTATTATTTGTGACTTCCTTTTATCACTGGGGTCAAAAATACTTATCGTTGCCTGCAACACAGCCTCGGTGGCCGGCCTGGACACCTACAGGCAGAAATATCAAACACCCATTATAGGCATGGAGCCGGCCGTAAAGCCGGCAACAGCCGTAACCCAAAACGGTAAAATTGGTGTTCTGGCCACCGGCGTTACACTTTCCGGAAACCGCTTTTCATCGCTGCTGCAAAGGTACCAAAATGGTTCGGACGTGTATTCACAGCCCTGCCCCGGACTGGTGGAACTTGTTGAGGCAGGACGCCACAATTCCCCTGAAACCACCAGGCTGCTGGAAAAATACATCAGGCCTCTGCTGGAAAAAGGTGTTGACACAATTGTGCTGGGCTGCACCCATTACCCTTTCCTCAAGGCTTCAGTGCAGGCCATTACAGGGCCCCGGATAGCCATCATAGATACCGGTGAGGCAGTGGCAAGACAGGTGAAAAGGGTGCTTGAACAGCATGGCCTTGAAACTCCGGCCGGCGGCACGGGCACGGAAATATTCCACACCAGCGGAGCGGTTGAAGTTGTTGAACCGGTTATCAGTAAATTATGGGGAGGCAAACCGAAGGTCATACACACACCTTTATAACCGCCCAATCCCCCATTTTTCCACCAGTCTTTTTTGTAAAACCCTATAAAAGCATGTAAAAGCACAGCACCGGCCAAAGGCCGGTGCCTCTTTATCAGAACCGGACTCCACAGGTCTTCCCCATTACAACAATTATTTAAGGAAATTTAATTTTAAAAACAGGTAATTGTCTAAATTCATCGAAATATCCATAAACCGGGGGAGGTGGTTCCATGTTTGATGGATATAAAAAATATATTGTCTTTGTCATATTTTCCTCAGCCGCTATGCTTCTTGCGGGGGTACTGACGGCGGTTCCCATATTACAAGCCGACAACGGATATCAAAAAGACTTGATTTCATTATTAATCATCATAATATCGTCATCAATGTTTATCTTATCTGTATACATTGCCAAAAAGACATCTGCCGCCGCACCCTCAAATATGCAGGACAGTTTGTCTTCTGAGGAACAACCGCCATTCAGGGACAATTCCCCGCTGCCTGACGTTCCGCCAATCAACCTGATCAACGTTGTCAACAGCATGCCTGTTGGCGTTATGGTGGTTGACCGCGATGGCAGGATAGAATTGTTCAACCGCGAGGCAGGTGAAATCACTGAGCGCGACCCTGCCGAGGTTGTGGGTAAATCCATGCTGGAGGTTTTCCCCAACAACTACTACAGTTACACCAAGGAAGCCATTATAATGCAAAAGGAGTTCATCAACCTCCGCAATATTATAATGGCGGGCGATTTTTTCAAAGAATTGCTTTTCAATATCTCTCCCGTTTATGACAAGGGTTCTGTTTACGGCGCCCTGGCCACGTTCCAGGATGTCACCCCCCAGTCCAGGATGATTGAGGTCCAGGCCGCATACAGTCTCTCCAGGGATGTTCTTTTCCACGACGACCTGAATTCCATAGCCCAAACCACCGCCTCCGCTGTTGCAGAAATGGCTGATGTTGAACATTCGGTTTTTTTCCTGGCTGATTATAATGGCAATCTTGTTATTCGCGCCTCATCCGGTGTACCCGTGGAAGTTACTGAAAAATATAACAAAAGCCCGCTGAACGTCTCCTGTCCTGCGATACGGGACTTATACCGCGGCAATAACCCTGTTATTCACGGCGATATAAAAAACAGACAAATAGCAGAGGGACTTGTTTTTATCCCCGGCACCGCCTCCTTTTACTCTTTCCCCCTGGTTTATGAAGACCGCCTGGCAGGTATGATTAACCTTTACAGCAGTGAAAAAAACAAACTGTCCAGGGACCGGGTCAATCTTATGCGGACATTTTGCGGACAGGTGAATACGGCAGTGAATAATTTTTTTGAACTGCAAAAGATGCGCCTGCTGGCAAAAACCGATGGTCTTACCGGTCTTTATACAAAAAAACACTTCTTAAAGCTATTAAAAGAAAATACTGCCGCCGCAAAGCAGGAAGGCCGGACTCTTTCCCTGGCCATTATTGACGTGGACCTGCTGGGAGAAATTAATGATTCATACGGACACCAGACAGGTGACATTGTTTTGCGGGAAATCGCCTCTATAATAAAGGAAATAGCAAGGGTAACCGACTTTGCCTGCCGGTTTGGCGGTGAGGAGTTCTCAATCATCATGCCCGGCACCTCCAAAGACGAGGGGTCTGCTATAATAGAAAGAATACGTTCAGCTATTGAGAAAGCTGTCTTTAACTGTTCCGGCGGACAGAGAGTAAGCGCAACCATTTCCGGCGGACTTTCATGTTTTCCGGAAGACACGGGCGACCCGGACGAATTGATAACCCAGTGTCTGGAAGCCCTGAAACACTCAAAAAGATCCGGAAGAAACAGATTAACCTTATTTACTCCTTCCATTATTGAAGAATGACAATAGGTATTATTATCCAGGCATTGTATATTTTCGCTATTATTAAATATAATTTTTATATTTTCCCGTTTTATTTCAACTTTTCAGAATATAACAACTATTATTTGCCATATTGGATAAGTACTTGACATAAACAAATAAAAATCTTAAAATTTACTGAGCGATATGTAGCTCTAATTTTTTTTACGCTACTTAACAAATGAAAGCGAAATTAAAATGAAATATAGACCAATTGCCCGGAGTTAAATATTTTATTTTACCATATTAGATCAGTTTATATTGCCAAAATTGGTATATGTATCAGAGTAAACTGCTTACATATAATATTTCTCAGTAAGTATAGGTCTTTTTTCAACTAGTCTATTAAGGAGAGTTGTTATGGAAATATCGCTTAATGATCGCTCCTTTGCCGAAGAAGTAAAGGCAAAAAGCGGCCAACCCATCGATTTGTGTTATCAGTGCCAGAAATGCGCCTCCGGATGTACAATGACCAGGTTTACCGATTACACCCCCAACCAGATTCTCCGCATGGTACAAATGGGAATGAAGGAAAAGGTTCTGGAATGCTCCATGATCTGGATATGTTCCAGTTGCGAGATTTGCGGTGCCAGATGCCCAAACGGAATTAAAATGTCCGAGGTTATGGATGCTCTGAAGGAAATTGCCATCAGGGATAATGTGGCGGTAAGGGAGAAAAACATAAAAACCTTCAACGATATATTTCTTGGTACCGTCAAGACGCTGGGACGGGTCAATGACGGTATCCTGATGGGCATTTACAAGGTTAAAACAAAGGATCTTTTTTCAGATTTAGACCTCGGCGCAAAACTAATTTTTAAAGGGAAACTTCCCCTTATAACAAGGACTGTCAAGGCTAAAAAACAAATCAGGTCTATTTTCAACCAGAGCGCAGACCATGAAAAGCAGTCAGCTTTTGAGAAGTGTTCCCGCTAATATAGAGGAGAGGGGGTTTATCCTTGAAATTATCCTATTATCCCGGGTGTTCTCTTGAATCCACCGCCAAAGAATATAATTCCTCCGCCTTAGCGGTCAGTAAGGCCCTGGGCATAGATCTCATAGAGATTAAGGACTGGTCCTGCTGCGGCGCCACCTCGGCACACAGCGTAAATCAATTGCTTTCTTATGCACTCCCCGCCAGAAACATCGATCTGGCGCAAAAATCAGGTTATGACCTGGCCATTCCCTGTGCCGCCTGCTACAGCCGGCTAAAAAGGACAGACCACGTCTTGAGGAATGACCCCTGTAAAAAGAAAGAAATTGAAGATATAGTGAACTTCAGGTATACAGGTGACATAAGAGTCATGTCCCTCCTTGAAACCTATTCCACCAAACTGGAACCGGCGGAGATTGCCAAAAAGGTAAAGAAGCCCCTGACCGGTTTAAAGGTGGCCTGCTATTACGGCTGCTTACTGGTCCGCCCCCCGGAGATAACCTGTTTTGACAACCCCGAGTACCCCATGTCAATGGACAGACTGATGAAAGCCATAGGCGCCGAGCCTGTTAAATGGTCATACAAAACAGATTGCTGCGGAGCCAGCCAGAGCATGACATCCAGCCAGAGAGTCGTAAAAATGGTAAGCAGAATTATTGATATGGCTGAAGAGGCCGGGGCACAGGCAATTGTTACGGCATGCCCCCTCTGCCAGATGAATTTCGAGTCCCGGAGAGAAGCAAGGCAAACTATTCCAGCTTTCTTTTTTACAGAATTGATTGGACTTGCATTAGGTCTAAAAGACAATAGCGAGTGGCTGACCAAACATATTGTGGACCCGATGCCGCTATTAAGATCATTATCGCTGGCCATGTAACCAGTCTTGGATGGAGGTTTATGGGCTTTGAAAAATAATATTGAAAAAGAAAACGGAAATATGGTCGGTGCCGTACTGGTAGTAGGCGCAGGTATCAGCGGCATGCAGTCGGCCCTTGATTTGGCCGAAATGGGCTATAAGGTATATATACTGGAAAAATCACCAGCCATCGGCGGTACCATGCCCATGCTGGATAAAACCTTCCCCACCAACGACTGCGCCATGTGCACCCTGTCGCCGAAACTGGTGGAGTGCGGACGTCACCTGAACATAGACGTACTTACCGACGCCCGGATAGAAAGCGTCACCGGTGAGGCCGGCAACTTTACCATTACGGTAAAGCAAAAGCCGCGCTTTGTAGACCTTGATAAGTGCAAGGGCTGCGGAGAATGCGCCAATGCATGCCCGGTGGAAATAAAGAGCGAGTTCAACCAGGGTATGGGAACCCGCAAGGCTGTTCACAAGCCCTATGCCCAGGCTTACCCAAACGCCTTCGCCGTGGATAAACAGGGGATCTCTCCCTGCCGTGCCGCCTGCCCTGCCGGTGTAAACGCCCAGGGCTATATACAGCTTATCAAGCTCGGGAAATTCAAGGAAGCCTGGGAGACCATTTACAATGACCTCCCCTTTCCGGCGGCCTGTGGACGCGTATGCACCCACCCGTGCCAGACCCAGTGTCACCGCAGCAAGGTTGACGAGCCGGTAAACATAATGAATTTGAAACGTGTGGCCGCTGATTACGCATACTCCAATGTTAACGACCTTCCACTGCCGGCCATCGCTCCCCAGAGGAATGAAAAGGTCGCCGTAATAGGCGCCGGCCCTGCCGGATTATCCTGCGCCTACCAGCTTGTCAAGAGGGGCTACAGGGTAAAGGTGTTTGAAGCCCTGCCGGTGGCGGGCGGCATGATGACCGTTGGTATACCCGAATATCGTCTCCCCAAGAAATGGGTCCAACTGGAGGTTGACCTGCTTACCAAAATGGGTGTAGAGATAAAATACAACACACGCCTCGGCCGGGACATCACCGTGGACGGCCTGCTGGAAGAAGGATTCAAGGCCGTATTCATCGGCATAGGCGCCCATAAGGGAACTACCCTGAACGTTCCCGGCGAGGACCTCGACGGAGTGACCCACGGCCTCACCTTCCTGCGCAAGGTTGCCCTGGGAGAAAAGGTCAGCGTGGGCAAAAGGGTTGCCGTTATCGGCGGAGGAAATACCGCCATGGACTGTGCCCGTACCGCAGTGCGCCTGGGCGCGGAGAAGGTTATGATTGTATACCGCCGCACCGAGGAGGAAATAACCGCCCTGCCCGAAGAAATCCATGAGGCCAAAGAAGAGGGCATCGAATTCATGATGCTGACCAGCCCCAAGGCTTTCCACGGCAAAGACCGCGTTTCAAAGATGGAATGTCTTAAAAACAAGCTGGGCGAGCCTGACTCCAGCGGACGCCGCCGTCCTGTTGCCATAATCGGCAGTGAATTCAAAATTGATGTGGACACAGTTATTATGGCAGTGGGCCAGAAGCCTGACATGGAAGGATTGGCGCTGAGCCGGTCCAGGGGCGGAACCATCGAGGCCGACCAGGATACATTGGCCACAGCGATTCCCGGCGTATTTGCCGGCGGTGACGCGGTAACCGGCCCCAAAACAGTTATTGCCGCTGTAGCCCAGGGCAAGGTGGCTGCCGAATCAATACACCGCTATATAAACGGACAGGATCTAAAGCTTGCCCGTGAATTCAAAATTCCGGAGGAAAAAATCGCACCCCACCGCTTCAGGGAAGGTGAAGTGCCTTTCAAGGAAGCGGAACAGGTAAGGCTGCTCAAGGCGGATGACCGCAAGACCAACTTTGGTGAGGTGGCCTACGCCTATTCCATGGAACAGGCGCGCAAAGAGGCCGAAAGGTGCCTCAACTGCGGAGTCTGCTCCGAGTGTATGGAATGTGTCCGCGCCTGCAGCGCTGATGCCATTGATCACTGCATGCAGGAAACCACCAGTGAATTGAATGTGGGAGCCATTGTCATGTGCCCCGGCTTTGAGCTTTACAATGCCGAGCTCAAGGGCGAATACGGCTTCGGTATTTACGACAACGTAATTACCAGCCTTCAGTTCGAGCGCATGCTTAGCGCCTCGGGACCTTACGGAGGCCATATCAAAAGGCCTTCCGACGGCGTCACCCCAAATAAAATTGCCTTTATCCAGTGCGTGGGCTCCAGGGATATTGCCAGGGGCAATGGCTACTGTTCAGGTGTCTGCTGCATGTATGCCACCAAGGAGGCCATGATTGCCAAGGACCACGAGCCGCACCTGGATGTAAGCATATTCTACATGGATATAAGGGCTTACGGTAAGGACTTTGAAAAGTACTACAACCGTGCCAAAAATGATTATAATGTCAACTATATCCGCAGCATGATTTCCACGGTCAAGGAGTTGCAGCAAAGCAAAAACCTGCGCCTCAGTTACCGCACCGAGGATGGAACGCTTGTGGAAGATGACTTCGACATGGTTGTCTTGTCCGCCGGTCTCAAGACCCATGAGGATTCGGTTAAACTGGCCAAAAAGCTGAATGTAAAGCTTAATCAATACAACTTCTGCCAGCCGGAGGCCCTGACCGGGGTTATCACCTCCAGGCCCGGAGTTTATGTAGCCGGCACCTTCTGCGGCCCCAAGGACATCCCGGAAACCGTTATGCAGGCCAGCGCCGCCGCCGGAGACGTTTCCTCCATGCTGGCGCCGGTGCGCAACACGCTGGTCAGTGAAAAGGAATTTCCGCCTGAGCGTGACACAAGCGGAGAAGAACCACGCATCGGTGTCTTTGTGTGCCACTGCGGCATTAACATAGGTAGCGTGGTTAACGTTCCCCAGGTGGTGGAGGACATCAAAAACGCTCCCAATGTGGTGCACGCCCAGGAGGGCCTGTACGTCTGTTCCCAGGACAGCCAGGCAGCCATGCGGGAAATAATACTGGAAAAGAATCTTAACCGTGTGGTGGTGGCCTCGTGCACGCCCCGCACCCACCGTCCCCTCTTCCAGGAGACAATGAGAAACGCCGGGCTGAACCCTCACCTCTTTGAAATGGCCAACATCAGGGACCAGTGTTCCTGGGTACACAGCCGTGAGCCGGAAAAAGCAACGGCCAAGGCAATAGACCTTGTCCGGGCGGCAGTGTACAAAGTGGCCCTACACAAGCCAATCGACGCAGTAAGCGTGGGCGTTGTCCATACAGCCCTGGTGGCCGGCGGCGGCGTGGCCGGTATGACCGCGGCTCTGTCAGTGGCTGAACAGGGCTATAAAGTGGAAATAGTTGAGAAGTCGGACCAGTTGGGCGGTATGGCTCGCAGAATACCCCAGGGCCTTAATGGAGAGGATATTCAAGGTTTCCTGAATAAACTTATTGACAGGGTAACCAATCATCCTCTGATTAATGTGCATCTTAACAGCGAAATAAATGATGTCAGCGGCTATATGGGCAACTTCATCAGCAAGCTCAGCAACGGGGAAAAGATAGAACACGGCGCCACCATTATCGCCACCGGCGCAGTCGAGAGCAAGCCTGAGGAATACCTATACGGTGAAGACAGCCGTGTGCTTACACAGATGGAGTTTGATGAAAAGCTGGCTGCCGGAGACCAGAGCGTAAAAAGCGCCAAAAACATTGTTATGATACAGTGTGTCGGCTCCCGTGAAGACAGCCGCCCGTACTGCAGCAGAATCTGCTGCACCAAATCGGTGCACATGGCTTTAAAGGTCAAGGAGAAAAACCCGGACGCCAATGTTTATATCCTCTACCGCGACATTCGCACGTACTCTTTCTTTGAGGACCAGTATCGACTGGCCAGGGAAAATGGCGTCATGTTCGTGCGCTATTCGGTGGAGCAAAAGCCGTCTGTGGTCAAGGAAGGTGACAGTATAAAGGTAAGCCTTACGGATCCCGTACTGGGCATGCCCCTGACCCTGTCCGCCGACCTCCTGGTGCTGGCATCGGCCATAACACCGGCCGATGACAACAATAAGCTGTCCCAGCTGTTTAAACTGCCCCTTAATGCCGACGGTTTCTTCCTGGAAGCTCACATGAAGCTTCGTCCGGTTGACTTCCCGGCGGAGGGCGTGTATATGTGCGGCCTGTCCCACGCCCCCAAGAACATTGAGGAAAGCATCAACCAGGCCAAAGCTGCCGCCGGGCGGGCCGGCACCATACTGAGCAGGGACAAACTGGAGTCCAAGGGTGTGCGCGCCCGCGTGAACCCGGATAAATGCGCCGCCTGCCTCACCTGTGTGCGGCTGTGCCCCTTCAACGCTCCAAAAATCAACCCCTCCACCTACAAGGCGGAGATCGAGCCGGTTACCTGCCAGGGCTGCGGCACCTGTGCCGGTGAGTGCCCCAACAAGGCCATTGAGCTTATGGGCTTCAACGACAAGCAGCAAATGGCCAGGGTACACGGCATGTTTATACAGATTTGAATATAAATCTCATTTACAAAAAAAGAGATGGCGCACCGGTTTGCGCTATCTCTTTTTTTTATAACGCTTAGGAAAGTATAGTTCTCCTCTGTTTCCGACTTTCCGTTAAAAGCGTTTCAAAAAAGCATTCCTCTGTTGGCTATAGGGAAGCCTTAAACATTAAGGCTTTTTTAACAAAATTATTTAGTAAATAATGCCGACTTTATCAATTTTTACATTGTTCGGGGAAGGATTTTAACTATCATTCCCATAATAAACTGATAATGATTTAATGAGTACCCGGGGGATGAACAATGGCCTACCGGCTTAATTACACGGATGTTCTGAAAGCTAATTTTATTCCTTTTGATCCTGTAATGTATATAATTCTTATTGGTTTCCCGGTAGGAGTTTTGCTCATGTTCCTATTCAGGAAAAAGATGAGCGATAAGCTGGGTTATTCATGGATTGTTCTTTTTATTGCAGCTATAATGCCGATTATATTAATGTTTCTTACCGACATATCCCAGGTGGGTGCCGGTTGGCGAATAGAAAACGGCAAACTTATGATTAAGACATACTCGGGATCCGACACCCTGGATATACAGAATATAAAAGTATCTCTTGCGGATATATCCAGCCCCTGGCGACCGGTTACAAGGATAAACGGCTACGGAACACCAGGTTTGGGTACAGGCCGGTACAATTTGAAAAATGGTAAAAAGGCTGTGGTGTTCCGGCACATGGGTTCTCCCCAAATGGTGGTCTTGGAATACAATAATAGCTACTATGTAATTTCTCATCCCGGAGTGGAGGAACTGTACCAGAGTCTGATAGCCCAGGGGGCAAAACCGGCTGAGTTATAAAAAATGAGGTGATTTCGGTGAATAAGGGTGGAACTGTTCTTTTCAGCGAAAAACAGCATTTTCGCCAGGTGTGGCTGTGGTTTATAATATTAATCCCCACCACCACCCTTTGGTTTCAGTTTTATAACATGTTTAAGGAAGGTGTTTTTGATAAAGTCTTAATCATCATTTGTATCATTGCCGGCATAGGACTTCCTGCCCTGTTCTATTTTACCAACCTTAAAACTGAAATTATTTCGGATGGAATATATTTTTGCTTTTTCCCCTTTCATCTTAAATTCCATAAAATTGCCCTATCCGAAATCAAAAAATATCAGGCGGTAACCTACAACCCCATAAATGATTGCGGTGGTTGGGGCATCCGCTGGTACGGCGCCGGGGGAAAAGCATACAACGTCAGCGGCAACCGGGGTGTTAAGGTGGACCTTAATAACGGAAGCCAGATCCTTTTTGGGTCACAAAGGCCTGAGGAGTTTGTTCTGGCTTTGGATAAGGCCATGGAAATGTCCCCCCGATATCATGAAAGAAGGCCCGGAATTTAAATCCGGGCCTGCCGTTTGTATAAGCTTCTTTAACTATTCCAGTTCTGACGCATCCACCTTCGGCCTTGGGTGCAGGCCTGCCCGCTGTACTATTTCCGGAACTATTTCTTCCCAGGCGATGGCCATGATGTGCACTCCGTGCACTCCCTTTACCTTTTCCTTGATGTATTTGATTTGCTCTATGCAGAGGTCCACGCCTTCTTTTTTGGCATCCTCAGCCGATTTCAAACGTTCCACCACGGAGTCGGGAACGATCATACCGGACACGTTGTTCTGCATGTACTTGGCCGCCTTCCAGCTCTTGAGCGGAGTTACGCCGGCCAGTATGTGAGTCCTCTCGTGCAGTCCCCGCTGGCATACCATCTCCATGAAGCGTTCGAAGCGCTCCATGTCAAATATGCACTGGGTCTGAATGAACTGGGCACCGGCCTCCACCTTTTTCTCCAGGCGGTCCACCCTGAATTCGAAGGGGTCGGCAAAGGGGTTGGCCACAGCGCCAACGTACATACGGGGCTCATGCTCTTTAATCTCCTCGCCGGAGAAGAATTTTTTCTCGTCTCTCATTCTGCTTACCAGTTGGATAAGCTGCATGGAGTCCACATCATACACGTTTTTGGATGTGGGGTGGTTGCCGAATTTCTGGTGGTCGCCGGAAAGACACAGCAGGTTGCGCATGCCGAGGCTGTATGCTCCCAGGATATCGGCCTGCATGGCGATACGGTTTCTGTCCCGGCAGGTCATCTGAATAATGGGCTCAACGCCGCTGTTCAGAACATGCACACCGGTGGCAATACTGGATATGCGCACTATTGCCGTCTGGCAGTCGGTTATATTGGTGGCGTCCACATAGTCCTTCATCATTTCGGCATGGTGACGGACACCTTCCACAGATGTATGCTTTGGCGGCCCTATTTCGGCGGTTACTGCAAATTGTCCACTGTCAAGAATCTTGTGAAGCTTGCTTAAATATTTCAACCTATCATCACATCCTCCCTGGTAGCCCGGCGCGGCCCACCATCACGTGATTTAGACCAGTCCTTGGGCGGCTGTATTTCCATCAGCTTATCCAATTTGCCCAGAGCCTTCATGCGTTCATAAATGAGCGCCCAGGCGCAGTCGGTATCCTTGCTGACTTCGCACTTGCCGTACTGTGAACCGCCGCAGGGTCCGTTCAAGATGCTCTTTGAGCAGCGGATTATGGG
This sequence comes from Bacillota bacterium, assembly GCA_049325075.1. Classification (GTDB taxonomy): domain Bacteria; phylum Bacillota; class Desulfotomaculia; order Desulfotomaculales; family Desulfocucumaceae; genus BRHc4a. The sequence continues at coordinate 71,243 of JBMOPF010000010.1, forward strand.
ACAGATACCTCCTGTTCTGTGCAGTATGCACTCTCCGCAGAGGCCGCACTTTTCCGCCCACTCGCCGTGCACCACGGAACCGCCTATAAATTTGGTATCCAGGGCCGGAACAACCCATTTATCCTTGAACCGCTCGGCAATGTACTGGACTCCCACGCCACAGGCCAGTGACACTATTGCATCGACGTCCTTTACCATTTCATCCATCATGGCGATGTATTCGGGGTCACACTGCCTGGTGGCTGTGTAGGTTACCGCTTCCAGGGGGTTGTCTTCCAGCTTGCGCTTAATCCTCATTGCCGAGGCAAGAATTTCTGTTTCCTTTTCACCTCCGGCCAGACACACTGTGACACAGCCTGCGCAGCCGACAAAGAGTACTTTTTTGCAGTCATCAATCATGGCTGCTATATCCTTGATATCCTTTTGCTGTGCTATAATCATTTATTGCCACCTTCTTTCTTTGCGCCAGTATTATTTTTTTTCAGCGGGCTGGGTCCAAGGGCCTTGATGCGCTCAGTCATTTCATTGGCTATTTCCGCAAAGCGCGGCCCCTGGGCGGCTGAAAGGTTGTAAAATTCCAGCCGCTCGCTGCCGAAGCCTATTTCATCAAGCAGTTTTTTGACTGCTTTAACCCTTAATTTGGCCCTGAAGTTGCCCTTCAGAAAATGGCAGTCACCCTCCATGCATCCGGCGACATAAACACCATCGGCGCCTTCTTCAAAGGCGTTCAGTATAACCCGGTGGTCGGTGTTGCCCGAGCAGGTCATTTCAACCACCCTTATGTTGGGCGGATACTGCAAGCGCATGGACCCGGCCAGATCAGCGGCGGAATACGCGCAATAGTGGCAGCAAAAGGCAACTATCTTGGGTTCAAACTCCATTATTGTCCACCTCCTTAAACAGTTCGTCTACCATTGACATGTACATCTTATCGCTATAACCCTGCAAGGTAATTGCCTTGTTCGGACACTCCCCGGCACAGGTGCCGCAGCCCTGGCACAGCACCGTCTCTATCTGCGCCGCATTGTTGACTATCCTGGGGGCATTGAAGGGACAAAGCCTTACGCAGGTATAGCAGGCCGCGCACTTTTCAGTCTGTACCACCGCCACCACATTGTGGGATTCCAGTTTATCCTTGGCCAGTATAGTGGCGGCTCTGCCAACGGCAGCCTTGGCCTGGGCTATATTTTCATCCAGGTTTTTGGGGCTGTGGGCCAACCCGGCCATAAATACGCCCTCGGAGGCGAAGTCCACCGGACGCAGTTTCATATGTGCCTCCAGGAAGAAGCCGTCCTCGTTTATCGGTATCTTAAACAGGGTGCTTATCCTGGGATTGTCCCGGGCGGGCAGGGCCGCCACCGCCAGTCCCAGCACATCGGCGTTTATTTCAACGGGAACGCCCAGCACGTGGTCCCTGACTGTAACCTTGAGGTTGCCCTTTTCATCCTGTACAACAACGGGCTTATCGTCCACATTGTAGCGGATGAAGATAACTCCGCTTCTCCTGGCCCGGGTATAAAGCTGCTCATTCATGCCGTAGGTTCTTATATCCCTGTATAGTACGAAAACATTGGCCGCCGGGTTCTTTTCCTTTATTTCCAGAGCCAGTTTTATGGACTTGGTGCAGCAGAACCGGCTGCAGTAAGCGCGTCCGGGCTCCCTGGAACCAACACACTGAATAAACACCACATTTTTGGCACCTGTCACATACTCACTGCCGTTTACTATGGCGTCCTCCAGTTCCATCTGGGTCATAACCCGGTCATTCTGCCCGTACAGGTACTCGGTGGGTTTGTATTCCTGACCGCCCACGGAAATTATTACAACACCGTGCTCGATCCTGTCACCGTTATTCAGGGTTGTCTTAAAATTACCCACATAACCGGATACTTCCTGCACTTCAGTCCCTTTATAAACAACTATATTGGGGTTGCTCTCAACCTTACCGATCAGGTCTGCCAGGTACTCCCGGACATTTTCCCCGGTAAGGCTGTAATTGATCCTGTTGGCCAGTCCGCCCAGGCGGTCCTCTTTTTCCACCAGATAAACCTTGAAGTCCTGTTCGGCCATGGACAGCGCACTGTTAAGTCCGGCAACACCGCCCCCTATTACCAGCGCCGATTTGGTCACGCTGCCCGGCTTCTTATGAATGGCCTGCAGCAAGGCAGCCTTGGAAACGGCCATGCGCACAAGATCCTTTGCTTTTTCCGTAGCCTTTTCCGGCTCATACATGTGGACCCAAGAGCACTGGTCCCTTATGTTGGCCATTTCAAACAGGAAGCGGTTGAGTCCGGCCTCCAGCATTGTTTCCTGGAACAGCGGCTTGTGCGTTCTGGGGCTGCAGGAAGCCACAATCACCCTGTTGATCCCGTGTTCCTCGATCATTTCCCGCATCCTGGCCTGGGTATCCTGGGAGCAGGTGTACAGGTTATCCTCCGCATGCACTACATAGGGCAGTTTTTTGGCCATTTCCACCACTTCGGGAACATTGACCACGCCGCCTATATTTATGCCGCAGTGGCATACAAAAACGCCTATGCGGGGTTCCTGCCCGGATACGTCCTTCTCCGGCGGATAGACCTTCTCTTTCACCAGGGTGCCCCTGGACTCCGACAGCAGCCCGCCCGCGGCGCCCACCGTGGCGCTGGCCTGCATGACGGTCTCCGGAATATCCATGGGACTGCTGAAGGACCCGGCCACATAAACTCCGGGCTTGTTGGTGGAGATGCCGGTCAGCGGAAGGGGCTGCGCAAAGCCAAAGCGGTTCAGGCTTACCCCCATCTTGCCCGCCAGATCAACTACCGATGGTGACGGATTCATTCCCACTGAAAGTACTACCAGATCAAATTCTTCGGTGTGGATGTTTCCATCTTCATCGCTGTAGCGGATGCTCAGTGTTTTGTCCTCGTCATCCAGCTGGGTGACTTCATAAATCCTCGACCTTACAAATCTGACACCGTTTTCATTTTCCGCCCTGTTGTAATACTTTTCAAAACCCTTGCCGTAGGTGCGCATATCCATGTAGAATATCGTGGTCTCCAGCGGATATTTACAGTGCTCCTTGGCAATGACCGCCTCCTTGATGGCGTACATGCAGCATACTGACGAGCAGTAGTCCTTTTCCTCCCTGGTGTTTCTGGAGCCCACACACTGTATCCAGGCGATTCTCTTTGGCTCCTTGTGGTCATAGGGGCGGACCAGATGCCCCTGGAAAGGACCCGAGGCGCTCAGAATACGCTCAAAATCAAGACTGGTCAACACATTGGGGTATTTGCCGTAGCCGTAGTAAGGAAGGGCTTTGCTGTTGAAGGGCTCAAAGCCGGGGCAAAGGACAACGGCGCCCACTTCGAATTCTATCTCCTCGTCCTTCATGGAGTGGTTTATCGCGCCCGCCAGGCAGGCTTTCTCACACTCCAGGCACTCGGAGCAGCCGCCGCAGTTGAGGCACCTCTCAGCTTCCCTTTGCGCCTGCCCGGCAGTGTAGCCTGTTGATTCCTCTTCAAAGGATGCAGCCCTGACAGCCGGATCGACATGGATCACTTCCACCGGCTGAATTATTTCTATATCCTCTTTATTCTGCCTCAGAGGGGCAATTTCCTCCTCGGGAATGGAGAATACCCTGTCTTTAACAAGGTCAATGCCCTTAATATACCTGTCAATGGACTCGGCCGCCTCTTTCCCCGCTCCAACTGCCTCCACCGCTGTTCTGGGGCCGGTCAGGGCATCGCCGCCGGCAAATACACCGGGTATTTCCGTGGCCAGTGTCTGCCGGTCCGCCTTTAGCCTGCCGCGCACAGTCATTTTTTCCAGGTCTTCTCCCAGGAAGCTTAGCTCGGAGCTCTGCCCGGCAGCAATCACTATTCGGTCAGCGTCGACAGATTCTTCTGTTCCCTCTATATACTGTGGGTTGAACCTGCCCTCTATATCAAAGACACTTGACACATTAAGTGTTTCCAGCCCTGTAACCCTGCCGTTTTCCCCCAGTATCGCCTTAACTCCTTTGCGGTGATGGAAAACGACCCCTTCTTCCTTGGCCGCCTCGATCTCTTCCACAGAGGCCGGCATTTCCTCGAGGGACTCCAGGGAGTACACATGAACCTCTTTTGCGCCCAGCCTTACAGAACTGCGGGCCGCGTCCATGGCCACATTACCGCCGCCTATTACTATAACCTTGCCGGCAATGTCCACTTTTTCACCCAGGTTCATCTGCCTCAGCATATCCACGGCCGGGATTACGCCTTCCTGGTCCTCTCCCGGAACCCTGAGTTTGATGCCGCGCTGGGCGCCTACGGACAGAAATACTGCCTTATAGCCCCGGGCAAGTATGTCTTTTATGGTAAACTCACTGTTAATTGGAGTATTAAGCTTTATTTCCACTCCCATTCTCTTTAACAGGTCGACCTCAAGATCAACCCATTTCTTGGGCAGGCGGTATTCCGGTATGCCTACCCTAAGCATCCCCCCGGCCACCGGCAGGGCCTCGAAAACTGTTACCTCATATCCCCTCTTGGTCAGTTGGTACGCCGCTGAAAGTCCGGCGGGACCGGCCCCCACCACGGCAACCTTTTCTCCGTTCTTTTCCTCTATTACTGGCAGAGGAAGTTCGTCCATATTATTATAAGCGTAATCGGCGGCAAAACGTTTCAGCCTCATAATGTTTACAGCGCCGTCCACGCTGCCCCGGTGGCACACGGACTGGCAGGGATGGGTGCAAATGCGGCCGCAGGCAGCCGGGAATGGGTTGTCTCTGTACACCATTTGCCATGCCTCGGTGAACTTGCCCTTTTTGATTAGCTGAACATAGCCCTGGGAGTTGACACCGGCAGGACAAGCGGCCTTACAGGGGGATACCCCCCTTTTATCTATTACAAAGGCATTCGGGTACGCCTGTGCATACCGCTTGTAAACAGCCTTGCGGTTTTCCAGTTCTCGGTTGAATTCGTTCGGTATTTCCACAGGACAGGCCTGAGAGCACTCACTGCAGGCCTTGCACTTGTCAATATCAACATATCTTGCCCGCTGGCGTATTTTTACCTTGAATTTTCCGGGCTCACCACTAACATCCATTATGTCTGAACAGGTATAGGATTTAATGTTCAGATGTCGTCCACACTGCACCAGTTTTGGTGACAATATGCACATGGAGCAGTCGTTGGTGGGGAATGTCTTATCCAGCATAGGCATTGTTCCGCCTATGGCCGGAGAACTTTCCACCAAATAAACATAATACCCGGACTCGGCCAGGTCCAGCGAAGCCTGTATCCCGGCAATTCCTGCGCCGACCACCATTACCGCCCCGACTTTTTCAGTACTCATGGCACAAATCCGTCCTCTCTCTGGGATATTTTTCTCCAGAAAAAATATTGTGAAAAAGCGGCCCGAACCTTGCCTGAGCATAGTTACAAGCCTCTTTTTCACTATTTTTGTTTTTTCGGATGTCGGTTGAAAAAGCCCTAAGCTATTTCTTTTCCGGCAATATAAGAGCTCGCTCCATCAGTGTACACATATGCATGTTCTTGGACTTGCCCTTGGTGTCCGGGTACCACTTGTTCAGGTCATTGAACTGGTCGATACAGTTGTGACACGGAACAATAACTATTTCAGCCCCGGTGGCCATCACCTGATCCACCTTGCGCTTGCCCTTGGCCTTGCGAATTTCGTTATACTCCGGCATGGCCATGCCGCCGCCGCCGGCCCCGCAGCAGTAATTCATCCTGCCATTGGGGTTCATATCCACAAAATTCTTTACAAAACTCCTGATCAGTTCTCTGGGAGCCTCCCAGACCCCCTCTTTCCTGGCTGTATTACAGGGGTCGTGATAGGTGACAACCTCGGTGATTGCATCGGGATCCAGTTTGAGCTTGCCCTCTTTCACCAGCTCGTTAAGCAGTTCCAGAATATGCCTGATGGGGAACATCTCACCCTTCCAAAACGTCCGCTGACCCCATCTCATAGACCGGAAGGCGTGGCCGCACTCGGTAACTATGAACTGCTCACAGCCCAAACGAGTAAACTCTTCCCACACAGGCATGGATATTTCAACAAAATCATCATTCTGGCCGGTAAACAGGGCTATATTGGTGGCGTCCCACCTCTTTGTGCTGATGGTGTAATCAATGCCGGCGGCATAGAATATCTTCAGCGTTGTCTGCAGTTCCTGGGGATAGTACTTGATGTCCCTGGCGTTGAAGCCGTAGAAATATTTGGCGCCGGCCTTGTTCAGCGGAATCTTGTAATCGGGATCGTCCAATTCGGCCTGCAGCTCTTCCTCGATCCATTCCAGTGTTTCCTCATAGTCCACCTGGCTCACATTCATCTGGTTGCCGGACTCAATGTGTTCCCTGGCGATGGTTTGCAGGTAGCCGGGTATTTTATCCTTATCCCAGGTTCCCCGCAGCGACCTTACCAGTGCGGCTATGTTTATTTCCATCGGGCACTCAATTGTGCAGCGCTCGCACATGGTGCAGTACCAGATGTACGGGTCCTCCCATACCTCTTTTTCCATACCCAGATTTATTTTGCGTAGGAACTTGCGGGGATCCTGATGCTCGTGAATGTCCGAATACGGACACCCGGCAGTGCACATTCCGCAGGCAAGACACTGTGAAAAATCATAGTTTTTCATCAGGTCGGCCACCCTGTCCCTGAACTTGGGATTAAGTTGTGTTGCCTGAATAGCTTCCATTAACGATGTTCCTCCCCTCAATAATCGGGAATTGGGAATTGGGAAAAATTGAGAACTGGTATTGGGAATTGGGAAACTCCCGTTTCGCCGGTTCCCAATTCCCAACTCCTAATTCCTGACCTAGTATTCATTCGGTAAAAGATTCAACTCCGCCCTGGTGAAGACAGGGCCGTCCTTGCAAACGAACTTGTTGCCCACATTGCAGCGCCCGCACATGCCGATCCCGCACTTCATGCGGTTTTCCAGCGACATGATTATCTGCTCCGGCTTGAAACCGCAGGCTTCCAGCTCGGGCATGGTGAATTTTATCATCACAGGGGGTCCGCAAACTATGGCCACGGAATTTTCCGAACTGGGGGCAACCTCCTTGGTAACGGCGGGAATAAAGCCTACCCTGCCGGTCCATCCGTCCACAGGACGGTCAATGGTGCATACCAGATCGATATCTGAACGCTTGGTCCAGTCGTCCAGCTCTTCCTTGTAAAGTAGCAGCCCGGGGTTTCTGGCGCCGTATATTACAGTGATGTTTCCGTAATCACCCCTGTGGTTGGGATGCAGCATATATGTGGCCAGAGACCTCAGTGTGGTAAAGGCGAAACCACCGCCTATAATGACGATATTCTTTCCCTTCATCTGCTCCACCGGGTAGTAGTTGCCCAGCGGGCCGCGGACACCCACCATTGTTCCCTCTTCCATCAGGTGAAGTGCTGTTGAAACAACACCCGCCTTGGCCACGGAGAATTTGAGAAAACCTGGCTCAGTGGGAGATGAAGCTATCCCAAAGGGGGCTTCACCCTTACCGAAAACACACACCTCGGCAAACTGACCGGGCATATAGGGAAAGCTTTTTTCATCTTCCTCGCTCATAAACTGGAAGGTGAAACTATGAATAAGCTTATCCTCTGTTTCAGTAAAGTTTTTAACCAACTTCATCGGGAGCGGCAGGTATGGATTTTTTTGCATAATTTGTCCGACCTCCCTTACGACCCCTGGATATCCGAGAGAACCTGACGGATATCCAGATTAACGGGGCAGTTTTTGATGCACCTGCCGCAGCCCACACAGGCCGTGGCATTGTATCTATCAATAAAATACTTGAATTTATGCATTACCCTCTGGCGCATACGCTCCTTGCCGCTGGTGCGGGGGTTGTGTCCCGAGGTATGCAGGGTAAACAGCGGAAACATGCAGGAGTCCCAGTTCCTTACCCTGCATCCGTTGCAGTCCACAGCCTCATCCACAATGTCGAAGCAGTGGCAGGTGGGGCAGGAATAGGTACACGCCGCACAGCCGAGGCATTTTTCATGGATGCTGTCCCAAATGGGGTCGTAGAAATTAACGTCCAATTTGGCCTTGAGGCCATCGATGTTAACCTTGCAGGTTACCTCCGCAGCCTGTTTGGCCTTTTCCGCGGCAGCCTTCTGGCTTTCGTCAGCGGCCCCAAGCCCCATCTTGGCCACAAGATCCTTGCCCTTGTCGCTTATGGCTTCCACAACATAGCTGTCGCCTATATCGGTCAGCATTACGTCCAGACCTTTCTTGTCAAAAGGCCCGGAATTCATGGACGTGCAGAAGCAGGTGCCGGCCGGATCGTTGCAGGCCATCCCTACCAGCACTGTGTTTTCCCTTCTGGTCATGTAGTACGGATCAGTATATTGATCATTTTTAAATACATTGTCCAGCAGCAGCATACTGTTGGCGTCGCAGGGACGGATACCGAAGGCCACTTTCTTTTTGTCGTCGATACATTCCTCCATTTGGGCCCCGCTGTACTTGAAGAGCTTTTCAGACTGAGGGAAAAGGATACCCTTCGGAGGGATTTTTGTGTTCAAAAATCCGAAGTACGCATCGCTGCCATTGCTGATTTGTTTGTACAGTGAGTATGAGCCCTCTTTTACCGGGGCGTACACCTCGTACTCGGCAATCAGCTTATCCAGCAAAGCCGGCAGATTGTTCTTCGCAATAATCATCCTTTTCACCTCACTCCTTCACCAGGAAAGTCTCCGGATCGTCGGCGGCGAAAGTTGCCAGCGCCGGTTTTTCATCCGGGTTGACACCGGTTTCATAGCCGAACAATTCCTTGACTTCCTTGACCATTTTACGGGTTATGCTGCGCAGGTTGATTCCCATGGGGCAGGCCCTGTCGCATGCGCCGCAATCAGCGCAGCGGCCTGCCAGGTGAAACACCCTGCCTGCCTGGAACATTATATTATCCGAGATATCCGTAGACTTCCTTATCCATTGCGGTGTTGAGCAGTCGACGAAACACTCGCTGCAGTAGCACATTGGACATGCGTTGCGGCAGGCGTAGCACCGGATGCACTTGGAAAACTCAGCCGCCAGGGCCGCCCTGCGCTCCGCCGTTGAAAGGGCCTCGAATGCAGCCACATCGGCAAAGTTATCCTCCGGCTTTTCGGGAACCGCCTCGCCGACCATCATATCTGATATGACGGGGTTGCCGTAGCGGCAGGCCTTGCAGGTATCGTGCATAAGGTCGTCGATGCTCATCTCTTTGCTGAATCCTTTTGCCTTCAGCACCAGTGAGCCGCCCTTGTCCTCAACGGCAATGAGTTCCCTTCCTTCCATTGCCGCGTCCACCTTTGTCCGGTCAATCATTCCCGAGCAGGGAACACCTATTATAAACAGGTTATCACGGTCTATCTGGCTTTCATTTACCAGCAGCACTATTGATCTAACGTCACAGCCCTTTGCCACCACGGCCACCTTTCCCTCCCGCTTGCGCAGGTAGTTGGCCAGGTTGTTCTCACAGCTGTAATCCCATGTCAGCTTGGCCGCATCCTCAGGCTTGCGGATAAAACAGGGAGTGCTGCGAAGGGGAAGGCTCCCGCCGGTGAATCCAACCACCAGGTCAACCTTCTTTTCTTCCAGAAGTTTTTTAGCCGCATCCTGTATCGCTGAAGCTAGCTTTTGCATCCGCAACAACACCCCGATTCTTCACTGGGAATTAGCCCCTTGTTAGGGCCAAGTTCTTTTACTTTTGCCGTTACTTCCTTGACCAGTTCAGCAAACCGGCCACCCTCGGCGGCTGAGACCCAGGCAAAGTTCACCCTGCCTTCGTCAACTCCGATGTATTCCATCAAGCTCTTTAAAAGGGCAAATTTCCTTCTGGCTACCAGGTTGCCACTAACATAGTGGCAGTCACCGGGGTGTCACCCGGAAGTAAGCACGCCGTCCGCGCCGTTCTTGATGGCCGACATTATAAACAGGGGGTTTATCCGGCCTGAACAGGGTATGCGGATTACACGTATATTGGGGGGATACTGAATCCGGCCGACTCCGGCCAGGTCCGCCCCCGCATAGCTACACCAGTTGCACAGAAAGGCGACTATTTTCGGTTCCCATTCCATTTACCTATCCCTCCCCCTCGCTATAGCGCGTTTATCATGGCCATGATTTGCTCGTTGGTGCAACCCCTTACGTTAAGAGCACCGCAGCGGCATGATGAGGCACATGCCCCGCAGCCCTTACACAGAGCCTCATTTACCACGGCAACCTTTTCGGCCGGATCGATGCTGATGGCCTTGGCCGGGCACACCGACTCGCAAACGCCGCAGCCTGCGCATTTTTTCTTATTGACCGTGGCACACTTGCCCTCAACATCTATTGCTTCCTTGGCCAGTACAGTGCAGGCCCTGGAAACGGCAGCCTTGGCCTGTGAGATGTTTTCTTCCAGGTTTTTGGGCCCGTGAGCCAGACCGCACATAAACACGCCGTCTGTTCCAAAGTCCACCGGGCGAAGTTTCAAGTGGGCCTCCAGGAAGAACCCCTCCTGGTTTAGCGGAACCTTGAAGAACTGGGAGAGCTTGTTGTTGTCGGCAGGCACAATGGCAGCGGCCAGTCCCACAACATCGGCGTCGATTATCACAGGCTGTCCCAGCACATGGTCGGTAACAGTAACCTTCACCTTGTCGCCGGCGGCCTCTACCACAGGCTTGCTTTCCACAGTGTAGCGGATAAAGATAACGCCCTTGCGCCTGGCTTCGGTGTACATCTCTTCATAGAATCCGTAAGTTCTGATATCCCTGTACAGTATAAACACATTGGTATCCGGGTTGGCCTCTTTAATCTTGAGGGCCTGCTTGATCGACTTGGTGCAGCAAATTCTGCTGCAATACGGCCGGTTCGGCTCCCTGGACCCTACGCACTGAATGAACACCACGTTCTTTGCCCCGGCAAGCTTGCCTTCGGCAAGATCAGACTCCAGTTCCAGCAAGGTCTTGACATTTTTATTCTGACCATACATATATTCAGTGGGAGTATATTCATTTCCGCCGGTGGCAATAATGGCGACACCGTGCTGTATCTCCTCGCCGCTGGACAGCTTGGTGACAAAGTTTCCGACAAAGCCCTGAACATCGGCTATTTCAACACCGGTATACACTTTAATCAACGGATTGCTGTTCACCTTTGCAGACAGGTCGGCTATATATGCCTTTACATCCTCGCCCTTCATTCCGAAACGGATGCGGTTGGCTATCCCGCCAAGGGTGTCCGTTTTTTCCACCAGGTATACCTTATAACCCTGGGCCGCGGCATTCAGTGCGGCATTCATCCCGGACACGCCGCCGCCTATAACCAGCACGTCATGGTTCATACCCAGGCTTACGCCATGCAGCGGCTCCAGCAATGCAGCCTTGTAAACGGCCATTTTCACCAGGTCCTTGGCCTTTTCGGTGGCCGCGTCGGGCTCATTTTGGTGCACCCATGAACACTGGTCACGGATGTTTGCCATCTCAAACAGGTTGGGGTTCAGCCCTGCTTCCTTTAATGTTTCCTGGAACATGGGCTCGTGTGTCCTGGGGCTGCAGGAAGCCACAACAATACGGTTGAGTCCGTACTTTTCAATGGCCTCTTTAATCTGACCGGCTGTGTCCTGGGAGCAGGCATACAGTTTCTCGTCGGCATATGCCACGCCGGGAAGCGTTCTGGCGTATTCCACCACTTCCGGAACCCTGACCACGCTTCCAATATTGATGCCGCAGTGGCAGACAAACACACCGGTGCGCACAACATCTCCGGCAACATCTTTTTCTGCCGGGTATTCCTTTTTCCTGACCAGAGTTCCCCTGGCCCCGGCAAGGATGACTGAAGAGTCAGCCGCCGCAGCGCTGGCCTGCATGACCGTCTCGGGAATATCTCTCGGGCCGCTGAAGGCGCCGGCCACGTAAATCCCGGGCCTGTTTGTGCCCACACCGGTAAGGGAAGGAGGTTCCGCAAAATTGAACTTGTTAAGTTCAATTCCCAGTTTTCCCGCCATTTCAACCATATTGGCCGACGGCTCCAGCCCGATGGAAAGGACCACCAGATCAAATTCCTCGTTGGTGATGGTTCCGTCTTCATTTGAATAGCGGATTAACATGGTTCCGCTGCCGTCAGTGGCCTCGGTAACCTCATAAATCCTTGAGCGGATAAAACGCACGCCCTGTTCGTTCCGCGCCCGGTCGTAATATTTTTCGAATTCTTTACCGTAAGTCCTCATATCCATGAAGAATATCGCGGTATCCAGCTCATAGGGTGTGTGTTCCTTGGCGATAACGGCTTCCTTGATGGCATACATGCAGCATACCGAGGAGCAGTAACCGTTTTCAATCCTGCAGTTTCTTGAGCCGACACACTGTATCCAGGCAATCTTTTTAGGCTCCTTGTGGTCGGAAGGCCTTACAAGGTGTCCTCCGAACGGTCCGGAAGCGCTCAAAAGACGTTCGAACTCAAGGCTGGTCACAACATTGGACAATCTGCCATAGCCGTAATAGGAAAGTTCTTTGGCCTGGAATCCGTCAAATCCCGGAACAAGTATTACAGAGCCTACTTTTACCTCGACGGTTTCATCCTGCATGGTATGGTCTATTGCTCCTGCCTGACAGGCTTCCAGACATTTTCCGCAGGCCTTTGGATTCTTTATTTTAAGGCATTTTTCCTTATCTATGGCATATGCATTGGGGTAAGCCTGGGCATAAAGCTTGTAGATGGCTTTGCGTTTGTCCAGGCCCTGGTTGAAGGCATCATCAACCTTAACCGGGCAGCTTTCAGCACAGGAGCCGCATCCGGTGCATTTGTCCGGGTCAACGAAGCGGGCCTTTTTAAGTATGGTGGCCTTGAAATTACCCGGCTCACCTTCCAGGTCAAGCAGCTCCGAATAGGTCATAACATTGATGTTAAGGTGACGCCCGCACTCAACCAGCTTTGGTGACAGGATGCACATTGAACAGTCGTTGGTTGGGAAGGTTTTGTCCAGCATCGGCATGGTGCCGCCGATGGCCGGTGTCTTTTCCACCAGATAAACATAGTAGCCGGACTCAGCCAGATCAAGGGACGCCTGAATTCCCGCTATGCCGGCTCCCAGTACCAGCACGGCCCCGACTTTCTCGGGATTATTTGTCATCTTTGCATCACATCCGTCCTCCTAGTTTCGGTCCGGGCGTTTCTTCGCCCGGGCTTCATACAAGAGAAAATAAATTCTCAGGTATTTGGGTCAATATCGATAAATCCGGGACAATAATTCAAAATATTCCAATCTTCTCTCCAAAGCATTCTGATAATTACCTGGCTGAGCAGTTAAAAAGCCTTCTCACCTCCATTCTTAACTTCCATTCAAGGGGGAGGAGTTGTCATTTTAGAACAGCCACATAAGGAACTACCTGTGTACATTACGGTAAACACAAAAAAACAGCACTGTTAATCCGCATGTTAACAGGCGAAACATCTCAATTTTCAGTTGGCAATAAGGTAATTTACCCCGTATTCCCCCATCTTCTTTTCCGCTCGCATATGTCATCCGTGCTGCCTTCGTGGAACACTTTCCTGAAAGCGACACCTTGTCCCTAGTATAATATCTCTAAAATTCAAAGTCAATTCCCTGGAAAGCCGGCAAATAAGCTATTCCAATCAGCGGGCGGCCATACTTTGCCGCCCGCTGATTTTTGTCCGTCAACCGAATGATATTCTTAGTTACCTCTGCCTGAATGTCTTCAGGAAGGAGTCGCAGTAAATATCCTTGTTCAGCAGGATGTTGGCCGCTGCCACAGCGTCCACCAGTTCCGGATCATCAACATCGGCAATGGCTGAATCCAGCCCCACTGCCATTGCCATAATAAGGAAGGTTCTGTTGATCAGGGGACGGTTGGTGCAGCGCTGCGATGCATTGGAAAGCCCCAGGGTGGTCCTTACTCCCGGCGCCAGCTCTTTAATCTGGCGAATCGCCTGCAGCACCTCGACACCATGCTCCTGGGCAACATTGCAGGGCAGCATCAGAGGGTCAATATACAGGTCTTCCATGGGAATCCCGTGGGCATCCGCATTTACCACAATTTCCATGGCCAGGGCGGCACGGTCCGCTGCAACTTTGGGAACACCCTTTTCGTTCATGGCCAGACCTATGATGGCCGCGTTGTATTTGGACGCCATGGGAAGGAAAATGTCCATTTTCCACTGATCGGCGTGAGTGGAGTTAATCATAACCTTACCGTGCTTGTTTGCCGCACAACCGGCTTCGATTGCCTCGGGGTTGGTGGAGTCCACACAGCAGGGCAGGGGAGCTGCCTCATTGCATATATTGACCATCCACTCCATTACAGCCGGCTGATCCTTGGCTTCCACTGTCGGTCCTGTATTGACATCAAGATAATGGGCTCCTGCTTCATACTGGCGCTTGGCCCAGTGTCTGATCGGCTCGGGATCTTTGTTAAGAACGGCCTCGCGGATATCCTTGAACATACCGTTAATCCGCTCACCTATAAGGATCATAAAAGTACCTCCTTTGCATTCCTCAATGGTCGGAATCCAGAATCCAGAAGTCAGAAGTCAGAATGTTCGTGCCCGGCATGTCTGTCTTTATAGTATTCTGTTCCTGACTTCTAACCTGGTATTTTCATAATTAACTTTTCTAATACCTCTGCTTCAGCAGGTGTGTCCCCTTACTCTCCAGTGGGGACATTCCTGTCCCAAGAGATTACACATACTTCAGCAGGTGTGTCCCCTTACCTTAATATTTTACCGGCTCCATCATTTTTGCAATGTGGGCA
>JBMOPF010000011.1:0-12671 GCA_049325075.1 Bacillota bacterium
CCATGCCGCAAAAATGCGGCACCAGCAGATAACGAAAATACAAGGAATGCCCGGAATTCTGGATTCTGAATTCTGAATTCTGGCTTCCGACCCGTAATTCACTCAGTATAAGTATTTTCAGGGTAGTACGGAACCATATGCATATAAATTTTAATCAAAAGGAGAGTTGGAAATGGCTGGTAATTTTACCTATTCGAACAGGGATCACAAATTTATCATCAAGGAGTGGCTGGATGCCGAAAAAATACTGAACTTTGAGGCCTTCCAGGATGTTTACGGGATGGAAGATGTGGACATGATTCTGGACCAGGGTGTAAAGGTGGCCAAAGAAGTGGTGGCGCCCACCAACATTGACGGGGACAGGATAGGCGTAAAGCTTGTAGACGGGCAGGCTGTGGTGCCGGAGTCTTTCCACAAGATGTATCATTTCATGCAGGAAAATGGCTACGGCAATTCCCAGTTCGACCCCGAAGAAGAGGGAAAGCTTCCCACTTTAATTCATGTGGCGCTGGAGGAGTTTTTCAATGCGGCCAACCCTGCCTTTCACTCCTATATCGGTCTGGCGGGAGGTTCTTCCAACCTGATTAACACCTTTGGCACGGAAGAGGACAAGAAAAAATTCCTGCCCAAAATGTTCAGCGGTGAATGGTCCGGCACCATGTGCCTAACCGAGCCTTGCTGCGGCTCCGATGTGGGCAATATAACCACCAGGGCGTTCCCCACCGACGACCCCAGGATTTATAAAATAAAGGGTACCAAATGCTTCATCACCTGCGGCGACCAGGACATCACGGAAAATATTATTCATTTGCTGCTGGCCAGGTGTGAGGGCGGCGCCGAGGGCACCAAGGGGATTTCCCTCTTTATAGTGCCCAAGATATGGGTTAACGATGACGGCAGCCTGGGAGAGCGGAACGATGTGACCACCGTGGCGCTGGAGCATAAAATGGGCATCCACGGCTCTCCCACCGCCATGCTGAGCTTCGGAGAGAACGACAACTGCCGGGGCATATTGTTGGGCAATCCTCCGGATGAAAACGGCAAGGCTCAGGGTATGGCCCAGATGTTCGTAATGATGAACGGCGCCAGGCAGGGCACCGGCCTGACCGCCCTTTCCATTATACAGGCAGCCTATAACTACGCGCTTCAGTATGCCAAAGAGCGCATACAGGGCAAGGCCATCGACAATCCCAGGGGTCCCAGGGTTCCCATCATCCAGCATCCTGATGTCAGAAGGATGCTGATGTTCCAGAAATCCGTGGCCGAGGCCTGCAGGGCCATGATTGCCAGGAATTCCTATTATATAGACCTTTCCAAATACAGCCCCGACCCCGAAGAAAGGAAAATGGCGCAGCGGAGGATCGATGTAAATAACCCGTTAGTGAAAGCGTATCCCTCCGATATGGTGTGGCTTACCACCAGCGAGGCCATTCAGGTACACGGTGGCTACGGCTTTACCGAGGAATATCCGGTTGCCCAGTATGCCCGGGACAGCAAAATACTGTCCATATGGGAAGGCACCAACTTCATCCAGTCCATGGACCTGGTGGGCAGGAAATGGACCCTTGACGGGGGTAAACTATTCGCAGAATGGCTGGCCGATCTGAAGGACTCCCTTGACAGGCACTGCAACCTGGAGGGGCTTGCCCGGGAGGGAGAAATAATGAAGAAAGCGTATGAGACCTATACCGGCATACAGGCCTTTATGGCCGGAGTCTTCGCCAAGAACATAAAGACTGTGCCCCTTTACTCCACCAGGGTGCTCCGGGCCACAGCCCTTCTCTGGGGCGGGTCGCTGCTTTTGGAGCAGGCCGGCGTGGCGTTGAAAAAGATTGAGGAATTGGGTAAAGATCATTATGAATACCCGTTCTATCTGGGTAAAATCAAAACAGTCCAATTCTACATCAGAAATGTTGTCCCTGAAATATTCACTATTGACGGGGTCATCAGGGACTGCGACACCTCCGCCATGGAAATTCCGGAAGAAGTCCTTTAAAAAACACAGAGGTTCAGGGGGATATCCCCCTGAACCTCTGTGTTTAAATATGAAACAATTTTTCTCAAAATTAAACGGGTATCAGTTCACTTTATGGTCCAGAGTTTTAAGCTTTCGCCAGAGCGTGGTCCGGCTTATTCCCAGAGTCCTGGCCATTTCGTCCTTGGAATCCGGAAAATGTTTGGCTAACTGGCTGATAATTTTATTTTCTATTTCTTCAAAGGTTCCCACATCCACTGTTATTTGCATCTTGGTGCCGGTTTTGCCGTGTTTTTCTCCCGTCAGCCCGGAAATAAGCGACTTCAGGGTTTTATAGGTGGCGGGGTCCTCCTCGCCGATGGCGCAATACCTCTCGGC
Source organism: Bacillota bacterium (assembly GCA_049325075.1). Classification (GTDB taxonomy): domain Bacteria; phylum Bacillota; class Desulfotomaculia; order Desulfotomaculales; family Desulfocucumaceae; genus BRHc4a. The sequence goes on from JBMOPF010000011.1 coordinate 2,354, forward strand.
AAAGTTCTCCAGTTCCCTTACATTGCCCGGCCACTCGTAATATTTCAGCCTATCTGTGACTTCCTCCGGAATATTCACCCCGGTTTTGCTTTTGTCCTTCTGTTTCAGGAGGTGTAAAAACAAAAGGGGGATATCTTCCCGCCTTTCCCGCAGGGGCGGTATCTGTACGGTCAAAACATTAAGCCGGTAATACAAATCTTCCCGGAAATCGCCTTTCTTTACCGCCTGGGCCAGGTTCTGGTTGGTGGCGGATATTATTCTGACATCAACCGGTATTATCCTGTCGCCCCCGACCCTCATTACCTCTTTTTGTTGTATAACCCTTAGCAGCCTTGCCTGCAACTGGGGGCCCAGTTCACCGATCTCATCCATGAAAATGCTGCCGCCATGGGCAAGCTCGAAGAGGCCCGGCTTACCGCCGCGCCTGGCGCCGGTGAAAGCCCCCTCCTCGTATCCGAATAATTCGCTTTCCAGAAGGCTTTCGGGCAGGGCGGCGCAATTCACCGCCACAAAGGGGCCCTCGCTGCGGTTGCTCTCATTGTGTATGCTCTGGGCGAACAATTCCTTTCCGGTCCCGCTTTCACCGGTAATCATAACCGTGGACGAAGTGCGGGCGTATTTTCTTGACTGGTTTATAACATCCGTCAACAGTGGGCTTTTGCCGACTATGTCCGTAAAGTGGTACCTGGCCAGCAGCCCCTTGTCATGAAGTTTTTGCCTTATTTTTTCTTCTATCTTTTTAATCTTGCTGATGCCCTGGAAGTTGACAACCAGGCACCGGCCGCCGCCGCTCATAATGATGGGCATTCTGTTAACCACAAATTCCCTGCCGGAAACCTTTATTATTTCACCGGATACCCTGTTTCCCTTTTCGTAGAGGGCCCTTATAACCTCCGGCACCTCCATGTCGTTTATATTTCTGCCCAGAATATCTTCCTGCCTCAGGCCGAGCAACTGGCCGGCCATCGGGTTGCAGAAAAAGATTGTTTCCTTTTCATCCAGGGCCAGCATTCCGTCATGTATGCTTTTTAATATGTTGCTTAAACGGTCGGTGAACATATTGTTTTCCCGCTTCAGTTCCACCATTTGCACCGCCCTGGCCAGGGCGGCCCTTATTGATTCCTCGTTGCTGTGTACAAAAAGGGCTTTTATATTCTTGCCCCTGGTCTTTTCAAGAATACAGGACCCGGTGGCGATCATGGTCTTGACCCCTTCCCGGCAGGCAAGTTCCACTTGCTTTAACAGGTCGGCGTCATTTCTGTAGCGGTATACCTTGAAATCCATATTCAACATATCTTTATAGCTTTCGAAGTCGAATTTCAGAGTGCCGCTCCTGTGAACCACCAGGCTGATTGGGGTTTCGTGCCTGGACCTGGCCCGGTGCAGGGTGTTTAATATGTCGAAATTGGTGATTTCAACAGTGGATACCGGTATGTCCACCGCCTCTTCAACCATATGGGCTGTTGGGCCCCGCGCCACTACGGCATCCACAGTCTCTTCCTGCTCCCACTTTTTGGCTGCCTCCACCGCTTCGCCCAGGATAAGGTGTTCAATAATTAAATTTACATCGTCGAATTCTCCGCCAATTTTCTTTATCAGGCTGCTAAATTCCGGATACGGAGAAAATACTCCAATATTTATTTTTTTTGCCACAATAACGCCTCCAATTCCGAATATCTTCCGCAACCCTGTCCTGCTGTAGCGAAGAACAAAGCCTTCCTGTCGGGTCAATAGAGGCATATTTCCTATACCTAAAATAAAGGGCCGCTGAAGTTTTTGGTTATGAAACCATATGTAATCAGTGGCCAATATAATACGGTACTGTTTCAATAATAAACAAACCGCGGTTAATTCTCAAGCTGAATTTTTCCCTTGGGAGTATAATTATGGTAAGTCTACTTATACTGAGTGAATTCCAGGTCAGGGATCCAGAAGCCAGGAGCCAGAATCCAGACTCTCATGCCATTTTAAAGTGGCACCGTCAGAGAATGAAAATACAAGGAATACCCAAACTATTCTGAGTTCTGAGTCCTGAGTTCTGAGTTCTGACAGAATAGCATAAGCCCTAAATCCCTCTAAAGTTGGGCTTTCTTTTTTCCAGCAGGGCGCTGACGCCTTCCCTGTGGTCCTGTGTTTCCGTTATAATAGCCATGTGTGATGATATAAGGTCCAGTGATGTCTTGAAGTCCGTTTTAAGGCCCTGGTACACCGCCCGCTTGATCATTCTTATGGCCAGGGGCGGCCCCTGGGCTATCTTGCCGGCCAGGCGGTAGGCTTCCTCCATAAGTTTGTCATCCGGCGCCACATGGTTTACCAGGCCTATCTGCAATGCATCCCGGGCGCTGATCATATCCCCGGTCCATAAAAGTTCAAGAGCCCTGGGCAGTCCAATCAGGCGGGGCAATAAATATGCTCCCCCGTCTCCGGGCACAAGCCCCAGCTTTACATACCCCTCTGAAAACCTGGCGGATTCTGCCGCTATACGGAGATCGCACATGAGAGCCATGTCGCACCCTGCGCCGACGGCATCCCCGTTTACGGCGCAGATTACAGGTTTGTCCATGCTCTCCAGGGTCAGGGGGACCTGGTGGATTAATTCCCACAGGCTTTTTTTCCTGTGGTAGGTATTGTTTACCCCCGCCGGGGGGTAATCCTCCTCGGTAAAAAAGCCTTCCCCTTTCTTCATGGCATGGATGTTACCACCGGCGGAAAAGGCCCTCCCGGCACCGGTTACCATTATTACCCTCACATTGTCGTCGCTTTGAGCGTCCTTCAGCGCCTCCACCCAGCTTTTGATCATATTCACGGAAAAGGCATTGAGGCTTTCCGGGCGGTTTAGCGTGATGGTTGCTATATGTTCATTCTTTTCATAAATAAGGTCCGTAAAGGTTTTTTCCAAGAGCAATTCCTCCTGTCGTATAAAAAATTTATTCATATAAAGGTTGCCTCATTACCCGGCCTGTATGTATATTTTCTCCCACTGCCTGTTTATGTCAAGCAATTATTATGCCCATTCCGGTTTTGACTTTAAATTATTACATGGCTGTGTTCTCGCTGCTTGGAGTTTATATAATAGTTCAGGCTTTGCCGGAGGTTTTTTACAAATTGTTTGGTTGCCTGCTTATTGAAAAAGAGGCGGGGCTTGTTGAGAATATTAATTTATATGAAAGGGCCAGGTTTTATTCATCCTTGGCCCAATTGCTGGTTGGTATTTTAATAGCGCTGGGCTCAAGGGGGCTGGTGAACCTTTTTCTGGCCTTGCGAACTGCCGGAATGCGGAAGGAGGAAGGGGATGAACAATAGGGAGGCCCGCACAGGCGGGCCTCCCGGGGAAATCAGTCTTTGGGCAATGAAGCCAGCAATGCGGCCCTGGCCCTGTACCAATTGTATGTTTCTGTTTTGCTTTTGGTAAGGCCGACAATATCCATGTGGTCAAAGGAATTGACGACCCCCATGTTGTTCCATTTGCCCTTTACCGGCGTTCCGTTGAATTTTACAATGTCATCGGTGGAGGGGCCTGCCATTGACCGGGTGTTGACCACTCCGTCGTTTTGCCACCAGCTTTTGTCTACCACCACATGACCCGGCTTGTTGCTGGTGTATGACCCCATGGCGATGGAGAAAATGCTGAAAAGCGGGTTCATGTTCAGTTCCGGAACCTGGTGGCCGGTCAGGGGGTCCTTGAAGGTGGCCTCTGTAGACCAGGAAAAATAGTAAACGTCCGGCTGGGCCTTAACCCACGAATTCAGTTCCCGGGCCCCGTCAGTGGAAAGGTCCCAGTTGCTGACGTCGTTGTTATCCTTCCAGATGCTGCTTTCAAATACCCTGTTCAAATAATCGTTCATGGATTCCCCGGACTTTCTTTTCAGTCCCCACTGATCCATCTTCAGGTCATAAAAGGTGTTATCCGAAGATGTGCCCACAAGTGCCGCCAGGGCGCCCAGCAGTTGCCCGGTGTTGGGTATGAAGTCTGCCATATCAGCCAGTGTGGTTCCATCATGCGGGGTGGATATTGAGGTAACACTGCATACCCAGTTCTTGCCGCCGCTGAAAAGGGGCGAGAGATCACCGGCCGGTGTGCCGTTTTTTTCCTCGTCGCTGCCCTGTGTCAGCAGCTGGACCAGTACGCGGGCTGTCTGTCCTCCCATGCTGTGGCCAATAATATGTATTTTGCGGATCTGGTCATTCTCGTCAAGGGTTCCCCATTCCCTGTAGAGTCCCGGGAATGTTCTACCGTACCTTGCGTGCCCGTATTTTTCCGAGTGCACCTTGCCGTAGTCCACCGTACCGCCCTTGATGTAGGCGTACAATTCACAGGCCCTGTCCCAGTTGCTGGAGATTGGTCCCACCACAGCCGTGTAGGTTGTGTAGCCGGAGTCGTTGAGGGCCTCCTCAATATCCCCGGTTGCCCCCCAGTATTTAAAGCCCAGTAACTCATCACGTCCCCATCCCGTCCATCCGTGCAACAGCACTATGGGATAGTCATTCTGCCCGGTTGCCGCAAAGGCCGGTATCGCCCCTATCAAAAGCAGCACTGAAGAACACAGCAGCATTAAAAATAACTTTCTCATCCAACCACCTCCTATTTAATAATTGTTTGTTAAGCTTAATGAATTGAAAAGTTTTCGGATAATAGGAAACTCATTGCTGGTATTTTAACAAGTTATATTTTGAATTGTCAAGATTTATTAAAAAATATAAATAATATAGAAAATAAGAGATAAGCTCAATTGTATTTAGTAATATTGCTATTTAACACAATATGACATTAGACGACAATATGCGCATAAAATATAAAGTAAATTTGAAATAGTTCATTTAATATTGGGTAATGAGCGGGAGCATCCACAAAACCGGACCCCGATATGTAGGGGGCGGTTTCCATGCCGCCCCGCCCCCTGATGCGTAATATTTTCCGGTATTGTTAATTGGTTGGATCTGATTGTCACATTCTGTGAATGAAAATGTTTCTTTATAAATATCGTTATCTGTCGGCAGATATGGTATGAGTGACTTTTCGTCCCCTTAATGAAAGTCCCAGCAGGCCGGCTATGAGGGGCACCCATATGAGCAGCTGGATGGCGTGGACGATGCCGATGTGCTCCGCCACCTGTCCCACCAGCCCAACCCCCAGGCCGCCGATGCCTATTCCGAAGCCCAGCATGAGGCCTGACGCCATGGCGGCGTTTTTGCTGATTATCTCCTGGGTTACCACTATGGTTACCGAGAAGGATGCCAGCAGGCAGGCGCCGGCCAGGGCCAGGAGCAGGTAGCTTAAGGGGCCGGTTGTGTTCAGGAAAAGGTAAAACAGCGGGCTGGCCGCCAGCAGTGATCCCACGATCACCGGTTTTCTCCCAAATATGTCGGAGATATAACCGCCCGCCAGGCCCCCGATGGCCCCTGAAAAAAGCATCAGGAAAAGCAGCCGGCTGCCCAGCAGGAGAGATACCTTCTCCTGCTGGAGGTAAAGGGGCAAAAAGGATACCAGGCCGAAATAGGCCAGGGACCGGAAAGCAACCACCGTTACCACCTTGGTCAGCTCAGCCCAGGCTGAGCGCAGCACCGGCCATAGAGGCGGCGGGGCCGGCTTGGGCCCGGAGGCGGTTCCGGGCGCATTGAACCACAGGAGAACAGCCACAATCAGCCCCGGCAGAACAAATACCGGTGTCATTTCCAGTCCGAACCTCTGGGCGAAGGGCACCACCATCAGAGGGGTAAGCGCCCACCCGACATTCCCTGCGGCCGTGAACAGCGCCTGGTAAAACCCCTTTCTGTTACCGCTGGACGCGGTGACCATGGCCGAAGCCTGGGGGTGAAAGGCCGCTGTCCCAAGGCCGGCAAGGGATACGGCTAAAAATAGGAGCGGATAGTTGTGCAGCACCCCCACCAGGCTCATCAGTACAGCCATCCAGAGAGTTCCGGCATATACCATCCAGCGCTGGTTTTTCTGGTCCACCAGGTAGCCTGAAACAGGCTGCAGCAGGGAGGAGGTAATGGTAAAGGCGGATATAAGAATGGCGCCCCTGCCCACTCCCAGCCCGGTGGCCACCAGGAAGGGCAGCAGTGTCTGGATATAGTTCATATACCAGTCATTTAACAGGTGGGCCAGTGAAAGGGTAAATATTTTTCCTTTTTTTGCGGAACCGGCTGACAATAAAATCATCTCCCAATTACTCTCATGCTGAGTGAATTACGGGTCGGGAATCCAGAATCCAGGAATTTGTAAGAATTGGGAATCGGGAATTGGGGGGGTGGTTCCCCATGCCGCGCGCGCGGCATCATCATAGAACAGTCAATCCTAACCAACTAACCAACTTTCCAACCCTTCCAACCCTTTCAACTTTCCAACTTTCCAACTTTTTTAGAATAAGCTTCAATGAAGAATTCCAGGTTTTTTTTTCTCCTTTCAATGTCGTCCCTGTATTCCGCCAGCAGTTCATGGCCTTTGCCGGTTATCCGGTACCATTTTCTGGCCGGGCCGGGGTTGCCTGTTTCCCAGTATGATGTTACCGCCCCTTCCTCCTCCAGGTCCTGAAGGGTCCGGTATACCACTGCGCTGTCTGCGTGGCAAAAGGGGATTTCCTTTTGCATTTTGTTGAATATTGCCGCGCCATACATGTTCTCACGGGCCAGGAACAGCAGGACAAATGCCGGGGCATACCTGTAGCCCTGGCATTTTTTGTTTTTGGGGGGCATGCAACCACCTCACTGTAGAATACATCTATATGTTACATACACTAAATGATAACTTTTCCCGGCGCGACAGTCAAGTATGGCTCTACTTTAATTAACCCCTTTTTATTGTGAGAATGAATATTATGCATTTTCTTGAAGAAACTATTCTCAAAACATTTCAGTGCAGAGAGGTAATTATATGAAAAGGAAACACATTCTCCTTGCGGTTGCGCTGGTGCTTGTTCTGGCCGCATGTTTCGGTTGTGCCGCAGCCAAGAAACCGATGTTGTTTAAAAGGCCCGGGGTAAGCGGTTTTTATGTAAATGACCCCGGCGGCTTCGATTCGCTCCCTTCCCTAAAGCTCCACAGCGACGTTTTAAATGAGATTTATCCACTGTGGTATCATGTAAATCCTGACGGTTCCCTGAAGGAAGAGCCCAATGCCGAGGCAATCAGCATTGCCCTGAATAATGGCATTAAAATACTGCCGCTTATTAATGTGGTTCCCAGCCAGGACAATGTGCTGGTTAACCCCAGCGCCATGGACAACGCTATAAATAATATAGAAAGGGTAGTCAGGGCAAACAATTATGACGGGGTCAACATAGATTTTGAGTTTGTGCCCACCACCGGCCATAAAGACTTTAGCGTTGACCGGGATAAGCTTACCCAGTTTATAAAAAAGCTTGATGAAAAAATGAAGGCGATGGGGAAGGAAACCCACATGTGTGTGCTTCCCCATGTGGGTGTGACTCCCGAGATGTCGGGGGTGTACGATTATGGCGGCCTGGCGCCCTTTCTGAAAAAAGTCACCATAATGTGCTATGACCACAGCCAGGAGGGAAGTCCCCCGGGGCCCCTGGCTCCATTTTCGTGGGTGGAGCAAAACATAACCACGGCCATAAAGCAGGGTTTCAAGCCTTCCCAGATCTGTCTGGGGGTGGCCACTTACGGGTATGACTGGCCGGCCAAACAGCCGAACGGCTTTTCCGTGCCCACCAAAGAAATAATGCGGGAGGCTGCGCAAAAAGGCTATAACATAAAATGGAGCGATAAGTACCAGGAGCCGTATTATACATATACCGACAAATACGGGGCAACCAGGGAGGTCTGGTTTGAAAACGCATCCACTCTTCAAACCAAAATGGATCTGGTCAAAAAGTATAAGCTTGCCGGAATATGTATATGGAGACTGGGGTTTGAGGATAAGGCCTTCTGGGATCAGATAATAAAGAACTGGGGGAAAAAGTAGGCTTTGACACAAATCCAAAATCCAGCCATATGAATTGTCACATCAAATTGTACTCTTTCATCCTTTTGTACAGGGTTTTCCGTGAAATACCCAGCGCTCTTGCCGTTTTGGCCTTGTTATAGTCGTATTTCAGGAGGGAACTCTCTATGGCCTGTCTTTCCATATCGTTGATGGTTCCTTCAGGCACTACCGCTTTTTGGTTTTTAGTTTCAGCGGGGGTTAAGGAGTCCCGGACCAGGTCGTAGGTTATCACTGAACCCGTTGCCAGCTGTATTGCCCCCTCCAGCACATTTTGCAGTTCCCTTACATTGCCGGGCCAGGAGTAGTTGAGAAAGGCGGCCGTTACATCCGGGGCCAGGGTCATGGCCGGCTTGTTCAGGCGTATGCGGAGCTTTTCCAGGAAATGTTGGGCCAGGGGTACAATATCATCCTTTCTGTCCCTCAGGGGCGGGATGCTGATGCGGATTACCCCCAGGCGGTAGTAAAGGTCGCGCCTGAACCTGTTGCGGGCCACCTCGGCCTCCAGGTCTTTATTGGTTGCGGCAACTATTCTTACATTGACCGGGATAAGCTTGCTTCCCCCTATGCGCATTATTTTTTTGTCCTCTATCACCCGCAAAAGGGATGCCTGCAGGTCCAGCGGCATATCGCCTATTTCGTCCAGGAACAGTGTGCCCTGGTCCGCCAGTTCAAATTTTCCAACGCTCCCTCCCTTTTTGGCCCCTGTGAAAGCGCCGTCTTCGTAGCCGAACAGTTCGCTGGCTATCAGCTCTCTGGGCAGGGCGGCGCAGTTTATGGCCAGAAAAGGGTTGTTCATCCTTGAGCTGGCATTGTGCATGGACTGGGCAATAATGTCCTTGCCGGTGCCGCTCTCTCCCAGGAGGAGCACGTTGGAATCGGAGGTGGCGGCGGCCTTGGCGTTTTTGACCACCTGCTGAAGACCCCGGCTGTTTCCTATGATGTCGTTGAAGGACATTTTAGCGCCCCGTCCGATGTAGTTTTTAATTATCCGGTTGATTCGGTCGGCCTCCTGGATAACTATTATGTTTCCCACCAGATTCATGTCCGAGACGTTGCAGTGGGTGATGCTGACGTTTAAATGCACCTTTTCCTTGCCGATGGTCACCACCATGGGCTCATCGGAAATGGACCGGTTGCCGGTTAAAACCTTTATAAAATGATAATTCTCCTCGTTAAAGTCCACCAGGTCGTAAAGGGTGAGGTTGTAGAACGGCTGGAACTTGCGCTTGAAGATGCGAAAGCAGCTTTTGTTTATATTCAGTATCCTTCCTTCGCGGTCGATGGTTAAAAGGCCGTCAGTGATTGAATTGACCACAATTTCGCTGTATTTGGCCAGGGCAATCTTGGCTTCAATATGTTTGGTGGTGGACACAACCATGGCCAGGGTGTATTTGTGATACCTGTTTAAAGGGCAGGCCAAGGCCAGACCCCCCAATACCTTTTGAATGGTGTAGTCTATAACCGGGGCAAAGGAAAAGGACAATTCCAGCATGAATTTGCTAAAATGTTCAAAGCCCGACAGCGAGATGGGCTTGGCCAGATTCAGACCCAGTGCGGCCGCGTTTGTTCCCACCGTGTTTTCCGACCACCTGGATCCCTCCACGAGGCCGAACTGGCCGGCCCACTTTAAGGCTGCCTCATCGCCGGCCACTTTTTGGACAATGGTGTTGTTGTCAAACAAAGCTATGACAAATCCGGTTCCGGCTATATACTCTATAAGGTTTTCCATGACAGGGACGGATAATAAAAAAAGCAGCATGGCATTCCTGCGGGCAGCGGACATTTCGCCGTCATTGCACATATGAGGCCTGGACAGTGTGGGTAAGACGCCGTACTGGTAACTTCTCTCCCAGGAATCGGCAATTTCAGGGGGCAGCTTTTGCCTCAGTTCAGGCCTGCTGTGAAGTTCCTCCCACCTTTGGACAATCTGGCTGTTCACAATATGCCTCCCTGTTATTAAAAACTGGTTACTTTTAATGATATATAATTCATTTGGTATACATTTGTCAATCAGTAAAAATGTATATTAATACGTTAACGGCGGCTTCAAAGGGCACCATGGGTAACAAATGTGTTTCCTTTGGGACCATATCCGTTACCACCGGGTTACATTTTTGACCCCGGGCACTACCTTAAAAATAGCTTATACTGAGATGCTTATGCTGTCGGAAGCCAGAAGCCAGAAGCCAGAAGCCAGAATTCCGGGCATTCCTTTCAGATGACCCCCAAGCGACATGCATCCGGGGGGGAGTGTTCAACCCCGGGCGGAATTTATCGGAGGCTGCTACAGTCTCTTAACGACCGAGCCTAAGGACTGACGGGCCGGACGCAGGACGCGGACGGCAGCCTGAACCGGCGCATGGACGCGAC
>JBMOPF010000012.1:0-84569 GCA_049325075.1 Bacillota bacterium
TCCTTCGAAAAGTCTTTTCCTTTGCTCTTTCCCATCTACCCAGCCGCTCTCACGACTGCATCGACAGGGTCATCTGGCTTTTATCCGTCTTTTAACTCTACCACTGTTTAGTTTTCAAGGACCAGTTTCGCTCCGCCGGCTTGTTATCACCAGCAGCGTTATTTATCTTATCACAACGTGTTATCGGTGTCAACTCACATTATCTGTCATTTCGCCTCATTTTGTTGGTATTTTCCTTAGGCGTCAATTGTCTGTCCGTACCTGGCTCATATCACCGCCAAGAGGCGACAAAACATATACTAACACACCGATTCGGCCATGTCACCAGGAATATCAAGGAAATTGATCAGTCCCGTGGTTTCATCAGCGGGAAGAGTATTACATCCCGGATGGAAGGGGAACCGGTAAGCAGCATGATCAGCCTGTCTATTCCTATCCCAAGTCCTCCCGCCGGCGGCATGCCATATTCAAGGGCGTTGATATAGTCCTCATCCATCATATGGGCCTCTTCATCACCTGATTTTCTCTTTTCAACCTGCTTCATAAACCGCTTCTTCTGGTCGATGGGATCATTGAGCTCTGAAAAGGCATTGGCCATTTCCCGGCCATATATGAACAGCTCAAAACGGTCTGTCAGCCATGGCTGCCCCTTTTTCCGCTTGGCCAGCGGGGATACTTCAATGGGGTAGTCCAGAATAAATGTGGGCTGAATCAGCTGTGGCTCCACCTTCTCTTCGAATACGGCATTGAGTATCGCGCCCCACGGATCCGACGGCTTAACCTCCAGGCCTGCTTCCCGGGCCGCCCGGTATGCTTCCCCCTCCCCCTTGAGGTTCTCAAAATCAAGCCCGCTGTATCGTTTTACCGCCTCCAGCATTGGTATCCTGTTCCATGGAGGGGAAAGCTCTATTTGTGTGTCTTCATATGTAACCGATGTTGTCCCCAGCACCTCTCCGGCAACTGATGAAATGAGTGTTTCCGTCAGCTCCATCATGTCCCTGTAGTCGGCGTACGCCTGATAGAGCTCCAGCATGGTGAACTCAGGGTTGTGCTTGGTGGATATGCCCTCGTTGCGAAAATTCCTGTTTATCTCATAAACCCTCTCAAAGCCGCCCACCAGCAGCCTCTTTAAATACAATTCCGGGGCAATCCTTAGATAAAGGCTCATATCCAGGGCGTTATGGTGCGTGATAAAAGGCCTGGCACTGGCGCCCCCGGCAATGGGGTGCATCATTGGGGTCTCCACCTCAAGAAATCCCCTTTGCTCAAGAAACCTTCTTATGGAATTGATAATCCTGCTTCGTATTAAAAAAGTGTTCTTTACCTCGGGATTGACTATCAGGTCCACGTAGCGCTGGCGGTAGCGCAGTTCCACATCCTTCAGCCCGTGCCATTTTTCCGGCAGCGGGCGCAGAGACTTGGAGAGGAGGGTAATCTCTTCAGCTGATACGGTAATTTCCCCCATCCGGGTTTTAAACACCTTGCCCCGGATACCGATAAAGTCACCTATATCCAGCTTAAGGAAAAAATCGTAATTTTCCTTGCCCACATCATTGAGCCTCAGATAAATCTGAATCCTCCCGGAAATGTCCTGAATATGGGCAAAGGATGCTTTTCCCATCACCCTTTTGGCCATAATCCGCCCGGCCACACTGACTTCCCTGCCCTCAAACGACTCATAGCCGGAGATTATTTCTCCGGCCTTGTTGGTGATATCAAATTTTCCACCATACGGGTCAATCCCCTTTTGCCTGATCTCTTCCAGCTTTTCCAGCCGCACCTTGATCAGCTCGTTATATTCATCTTCCAAATTAACATTATTGTCCGTCAGTACGCCTTCATCCCCATGCATGTTGCCTGCCATCTGCAATCTCCTCCGGTACAGCCTGTCTACTGGTAAGACCTGCATTTTATTAATTCACTGCCGTGCACTTCCGGTTGCCGGCCGACGGCCCTGTGCCCCTATGAATTCTGTGGCATTTACTTATCTTAAAATATCGACAATTTTGTATTTCAAAACCCCGGCCGGAACATTGACCTCGACCACATCTCCCTTTGTTTTCCCCAGTATAGCCTTGCCCACTGGAGATTCATTGGAAATTTTACTGTTGGCCGGGTCTGCTTCCATGGAGCCCACAATGGTGTATTTCACTTCGTCCTCATACTCCAGGTCCCTCAACACCACCGTTGATCCCAGAGTTACCTCGTCTGTGCCGATGTTTTCATCATCAATGATCTTGGCGTTGCGCAGCATTTTCTCCAGGGTAAGTATCCTGCCCTCAATCCAGGCCTGTTCATTTTTGGCATCCTCATATTCAGAGTTCTCGCTGATGTCTCCAAATTCAATGGCCTGCTTGATACGCTCCGCAACATCCCTCCGCTTTACGGATTTGTAGCGTTCCAGTTCTTCCTCAAGTTTCTTAAGACCCTCGACAGTCAGCAGGACCTCTTTTTCTTTCATTGTGCTTCTCCTTATACGGTTTTAAATTTATCTGCCAATACTACAGAGACAATATATGTTTTTTAAATAATATTATTCAGATCTATTTTCGCCACGCCGACAGGCAGAAATAAAAATGTTTAATAAACCCCAAACTATATAAGCACTGCAAGTAAAACCTTACAGTGCCGGGAATTTTTTGACCTGACCTTCAAAACATTATAAGAAGTGTTCCGGGCTTTGTCAAGGCATTTATTTCCCGCAAATACTGCAGGCCGGCTGGAATGTTGTTCCGGGCATTATACAGCCTGCCGGCTGCATTTTTACAACTGATCAATATTGAATTTCCGGGCCACCTGCCTCAGGTTTTCAACCTGTTCCTCAAGGCCGTAAACAACAATCACTTCGTTTTGACCGGCGATAACCTTCACCCTGTTGCAAACCAACTGCAAATTTCCATTGCTCTCAAAAAGGGGCTCTACCACCATCTCCGCCTGCCTGCTTATTTTTTTCAGCCTTTCGGTTATATTTACAGTGCTTTCCGTCAGGTTGTTAATGGTCCCGGCAGCCTCCGCCGCCCCGCCTGTAACCTGGGTCATATAGCCGCTCAGGTCGGCCACTATCCCGTTAAGCCTTTCTGCAATGCCTTCAAGCTTGAGTGACATATCCTCAAGTATCATAAAAAAGGCCTTTTCCAGGCCGGCTATTGAACAGAAATCGTCAGACACCCCTACTCCGCTCTTCAATGCAAATTTCTCAAGGGAGTCCATCACCCTTTTTATAGGAGTGACCAGCTGCCTGTAGTTGATTAAGCTGAGCCCAATTGCTGCGATCATTCCAACCGTGGCGGAAACAATTGTCATGACATATATATTTGACCCGTATAGGATATATCCCATCACCGCACCCAGCGGTATGGAAAGACATAATGCCCGCATGCATGTGCCCAAATATGAAAGGTCTTTAATATTCACAGGGTCTGCACCTCCATCCCCCGGGGACTAATCAAGACTGTATTTACGGGCCAATAGCCGGAGGTCTTCAACCTGTTCCTCAAGACCGCACACTATATTATTTACTTCCTGGGTGGTGGCATTGTACTCCTGGGCCACTGCCGATATACTCTGCACCCCCGCACTTATCTCACAGACCACGGTGGGTATTTCACCTGTCTGCCGGAAAAAGCCCCCTATGTAAGACAGGCTTTCCGCCATCATTTTCTCCATGTTATTAATCTTTTCAGCCTCATCCAGGACTATTTGATACTCTTCATTAATAACAGACATGGCCTGTCCGGAACAATCCGCAATTTTATTTACAATATCGCCTATTTCACGCGCAGCCCTACCGGACTGTTCCGCCAGCTTGCCCACCTCCCCGGCTACCACAGTAAACCCCCGGCCTGCATCTCCGGCCTTGATGGCCTTGATAGCCGCATTTTGAGATAGAAGATTGGTTCTTTGCGCGATATCGGTCACCAGTTCCAGGGATTTTACTATCCCCCCGGACTGCATGTGCAGTTGATTGATTATGTCAACCGATTTCTTGCTCTGTCCCGCCACGGAATTGATTAACTGGCTGATTAATTTAAAATTACGGCTGCCGCGATCCAATGAACCCAGCATGTTGTTGACGAATTCGTTGATACTTTCCAGGCGGCTGCTTATATTCATGGTATTGGAAGCCACCATCGCAGCGGAGCTGGCGGTTTCCTCGGCCCCGGCCATGGTTTGATCGGCAAAGCTCTTTAAATTCAAAACAGTTTCGGATATTTCCTCCCCCAATTCCTCAAGCTGGCTGGTTAAGTCGCCAATAATTGAAGCAAAAGCTTTTTCCAGATCATCCACCGTATTCAGCTCACCCGTCGACTCAATGCCGCTTTGTCTGGACACACTTTCCAATTTGGACATTACACCCTTCATGGGACCCACCGTTTGCCTGTATTTTACCGAGCTGATATAAAAACCGCCGGCACCGGAAAGGATCCCGGCAAATGTGGTAATAAAAACTGCGCCCAAAGGCTGTAAAAAATAACCGCACAACCCCAAAAAACCAAAATAAGGCAGTGCTATGAGGGCGGTTTGCAATAAGTACAGATTTGGCTTGAGGTTTTTAATGTCAAGGGGCTTTTTGCCCTTATACTCAACAGCCTGAACATCAATTTTGAATTTACGGGAAAGGGAATTAAGGTTCGCCACCCTATTTGCAACAACATCCAGAATTTTCCCCATTTTCCGTGAACTGTCGGTGGTCTGCAGGGCTACGGTGGAAATGTTCTGAACCGACCCTGCTATCTCATACACAGCTTCCGGTATCTCATTAACTTTTCCCACGAATGTTTTCAAATAGGAAAGCAGGTCATCCATACCCCTTTCCAATTCATGTATCTTTTCGGCCCCATCCCTAACCATGCCGCTTTCAACGTTGACCGATTCCCAGGCCAGATGGGAGCTTTTGGAAACTTCTTCCACAATTCCCTTGATCTCGCCGACCACCTTTACCGACTGGTCGGCCAGTTTTCCAACCTCTGCCGCCACCACAGCAAAGTCCCTCTCGGAATCACCAGCCTTTGCAGCCTCTATGGACGCATTCAAGGACAGAAGGTTAATCCTCTGAGCTATGCCGGAGATTGTCTCCAGGGCCTTGGATATTTCATCGGAATACTGGTAAAACTTTTTTACTATTTCGATGGTCATTTCATTCTGACCGGCCATAACCTTGATTCGCTCGCCGACCAAATGCAACTGGCGGGCGCTTTCATCAAGCACTTTAACCACCCGCCCCGCCTTCTTACCGATGTCTTCCACCTTTCCGGATATTTCCGACGCACTTTCAGACAGTTTCTTAATGGTTCCTGAAGACTCTTCAGCACCCTTGATGGCCTGGCCCATGTACCCGCCCAGGTCCTCCACTATGCCGGTAAGCCCCGCCGCTATAATATCAAGCCTCCGGGAAAGGTCCCGCAGTATAACCAGAAAGGTCTTTTCCAGGCCGGGTATTGTACGGAGGTCTTCCGACGCACCGGCACCGCTCTTAATGGCAAGCCTCTCCAGTGTGATCAGCGATCGTTTCATAGGCATGACAAACATCTTATAATTAAGGGAACTGACCGCCACAGCGGCGAATATCCCCACCGTGGCGGGAATAATTACGGCTGTAAATATGTCCGCGTGGGCAATATTATATCCCACCACTGTGCCAATGGGTACGGACAGTATAAATGTCCTCATGCAGTATTTAAAATATGACAGCTTTTTAATATTCACAGGCATAATCCTCCATTACAATTTCACCTAAAACAAAATGATCCTTACCATCATCAATAATTATAATAAATCTAACTTATTTTGCAAAAAAAAGCAATATAATGACGTTAATTAGAAACATCTTTAGAATTATGCAGAAACAATGTCACAACAATAAAAAAGGGCTCCCCCCCGGGAATATGCCCTTATTGATCAATACTTTCAATTATTTTTATAAAATCCTCCACGCTAAGGGCGGCGTTCACTTCCTGCCTCAGTCTGGCGGCCCCCCTCACCCCTTTTAGGTACCAGGCGGCGTGCTTCCTCATTTCTCTGATCCCGGTGTGCTCCCCCTTTAAGGAAACAAGCATCTGCAAATGCCTTAAAGCTGTTTTTACACGGTCTGAAACCGTTGGAGGGGGAAGCAGCCCACCCTTTTCAAGGTGATAAACCACTTCGGTGAATATCCATGGATTTCCCATGGCTGCCCGTCCTATCATCACACCGTCACAGCCGGTCTCCTCCAGCATCCTCCGGGCATCCCCGGGACTCCTTATATCACCGTTTCCTATCACCGGTATGCCGACCGCACTCTTAACCTCCCTGATTATACCCCAGTCCGCCTTGCCGCTGTAAAACTGTGCTCTGGTGCGACCATGTACGGCTATTGCCGAAACACCGGCCCTTTCCATCAAAATGGCCATCTCAACCGCGTTAACCCGCTCCTCGTCCCAGCCCTTTCTCATTTTAACGGTTACCGGAATGCTGACAGCCTCAACCACAGCCCTTGCAATCTCAAAGGCCAGCATCGGATTTTTCATCAGGGCCGCCCCCTCGCCATTCCTGACTATTTTGGGTGTAGGGCAACCCATGTTGATATCAATAATATCCGGCCCCCTGGCCTCGGCTATTTTCGCGGCCTCCCGCATGTACCCGGGGTTCGACCCGAAAATCTGTACGCTTACCGGCCCCTTCTCCCCCTCTATGTTCAACAGGGCATTGGTCTTTGTGTTCCCAAAAATAAGCGCCTGGTCGCTTATCATTTCAGTATAGACCAGACCGCAGCCCGCCTCCCGGGCCAGGGTGCGGAAAGCCCTGTCGGTGACCCCCGCCATGGGCGCCGCAATCACCGGATTAGCGAGGCGTACACCGGCTATGTTCATACCCTGCCATCCTGGTTTCTTTCGTATATAATCCTCAGTCCCGTGAGCGTTAACAGCGGGTCCACCCTGTCTATGGTCATGGACTCCTGCGCTATCAATTCCGCCAGGCCGCCGGTGGCAACAACACCGGGATTTCCCTGGATTTCTTTTTTCATACGGGTTACAATGGCATCCACCTGCCCGGTAAAACCGTATAGTATTCCCGACTGCATGCTGCTGACAGTATTTTTCCCGATAACCGAGGCCGGCTTGATCAGTTCCACCCGGGGAAGTTTGGCCGCCCTGGCAAAAAGTGCCTCGGTGGATATGCCTATGCCCGGCGCAATAGCCCCACCCAGGTATTCCCCATTGGCTGTAATTACACAAAAAGTTGTGGCGGTACCGAAATCAACAATAATCAGGGGGCCTCCGTACAATTCATAGCCCGCGATGGCATTAACTATCCTGTCGGCCCCCACTTCACGCGGATTCTCGTACTTTATCCGAATGCCGGTTTTTATTCCGGGACCGACAACCAGCGGGGAGTAGCCAAAATATTTCTTTGACATGATATCAATGGTCATCATAAGGGGGGGCACCACCGATGAAATAACAATGGCCTTTATCTTCTTGAAGGAGAGCCCGGCCTCATCGAACAAAGACTTCAGCACCACTGCATACTCGTCCGCCGTCCGCCGGGTGTCCGTTGAAATACGCCAGTGCTCTATCAGGTTTTTACCCTCGTAAACCCCTAAAACTATATTGGTGTTTCCAATATCAAAAACCAGTACCATATTTCCCACCGCCATCAGTCTGCATTTTCTCCTTTGCATTTTATCAGAGGCGACCGGGTTCTGCAATATATAGCCGCCTGTGGCGGCGCCGCTGTTCCAGCGGCAGGAATCCAGAAGTCAGGAGCCAGAAGTCAGAATCAGATTGTACGGCAGGAATCATAAATCATAAATCAAAAATCCTCATTACTCTCCGGCCTCTCCCTTTTTCATCCGCCTGCCCAGGGCCGGGGCCAGGAAGGAAACCAGCACCGCCTTTATCAGGTCGGGTATGATAAAGGGTATAAAGCCTATCTTTAAAACGGCAAAAACCGTTGAGCTCTTTCCCATCAGATAATTAAGGGCAAGATAGAGATATGGAAGGCCCACGGCATATATGGCCGCCACACCGGCCAGAGAGGCCGCCAGCGCTCTGCCCGGCCCGGCATCCCCTTTTGGGGGAGCCAATTTTCCGGTAACGTAGGCTCCCAGTATAAAGCCGGGTAAAAAGCCGAAGGATGGTTTGAGGAAATAGGCCATCCCCCCGAAAGGCGCGTTTTCAAATACCGGCAGGCCAAGGAGGCCCATCAGCATATAAACAGTCATGCTCAGGGCGCCAAGCCTGGCCCCGAGCAGCATGCCGGCCAGGAGAACCACCATGGGCACCAGGCTGAAAGGGATCTGGCTGTAGGGAATCACCATCGTAAAAAAGCGGGACATTGTGGCCGCCACCGCGGCCAGGGCGGCAAACATCGCCACCAGCGAAATATCTCTTGCAGACATCCTCATATACATTTTCATCTCCTTGCTAGTTAACCATTATCTTGTCCTGGGTTGACAATAATGCCGTAAAAAATTATTCGGATTTTAGCGAAACCTCACCCGCCACAAAGGGCTTGACAGTACCGTCCGGCAGGCGAAGCAGTAATGCGCCGGACTGGTCAACATCCTCGGCCAGACCCTCCCAGGTTTCCCTTACTGTATATAATCTGACCCGGCGGTGCAGCGTTACACACCTCCGCCTCCATTCTTCAAGAACCGGCCCGAAGCCCCGTTCCATCCAGATACTGTACGACAGCTCAAAATCACTCAGGAACTGCCTCAGCAATTCCAGCCTGGAAAGGGGACCCTTTCCGAAACAGTGAAGGGATGCCGCAATATCTTTCAGTTCTTCGGGAAAACATTCCTCCGGTATGTTCACGTTAATGCCCACGCCGACAATGAGGAAATTAATCCTTTCCATTTCCGCACTCATTTCAGTCAATATTCCACAAACTTTCTTACCCCCCACAAGTATATCGTTGGGCCATTTTATACCGGGTTTGATACCGGCCACCTTTTCCACAGCCGATGCAACCGCCACCGCTGTCAGCATGGTTACCGGCGGCGCCTCACCCGGAATAATCTCCGGCCGTATTACCAGCGAACACCATATGCCAAGGCCTTTCGGGGAAAACCAACCTCTCCCCAGCCTTCCTCTGCCGCCTGTCTGTTCCTCGGCCACCACCAGTGTTCCACCCGGCACACCCTCCGCCGCCAGTTTTCTGGCCTCCCTGTTGGTTGATTCCACACTGTCAAAATAATAAATCTCTTTTCCTGTGAATTCAGTATTCAACCCATAGGCTATTTCGGAGGGATACAGCCTGTCGGGAACACTCACCAGCCTGTAACCCCTGCTGGGAACTGCATCAATCCCATAGCCTTCCTCCTGCAGTGAGCGGATGTGCTTCCACACAGCGGTCCTGGAAATACCAAGTTTTTTGCAAATCTCCCCCCCTGATATGTATTTGTCCGACCCGTCTTTTAAAAGGCAAAGTATCTCGTCCTTATTCAATGCACCAGTCCTCCGGTCATTATATCAATAGTATATATATTTACCGGCAGTGTCAACCATTATAAGTTTGGCAGTTAACAATGCCTCGTCAAACATCCTTCACACTTCCTTGCCGATACTGAATTCTTGCGCCGGTGCACCCCTTCAACACTCCCCATATAATCAGGCAAAATAATACAGGGTTGGCCTGTAATATTCTCAGGCAATAATGAATTTTCCGGCCAGCGCCTTCAGGCCGGCAACCTGTTCATTGAGGCTATACACCACATTGTTTATTTCCTGAGTGGTGGCGTTGTATTCCTGGGCAACTGCTGAAATACTTTGCACCCCTGCGCTTATCTGGCCTACTATGGTGGGAATTTCAGCTATCTGCCTGAAAAATTCTTCAACGAAGACCAGATTCTCCATCATTATCTTTTCAAGGCTGTTTATTTTTTCTGTCTCATCCGTTACAATCTGGTATTCATCATTTATCACAGACATGGCCTGCCTGGAACAGCCCGCAATCTCATTTACAACATCCCCTATATCACGGGCCGCACTTCCTGATTGTTCAGCAAGTTTGCCCACCTCTTCCGCCACCACTGTAAACCCCCTGCCTGCGTCACCGGCCTTGACAGCTTTAACAGCGGCATTAAGAGACAAAAGATTGGTCCTTTGGGCAATCCCGGTAACCAGTTCCAGTGACTTTACTATTCCCTCCGACTGTGCATATAGTTTATTTACTATTTCCACCGATGTCTTGCTTTGTCCTTCCACCAGGCTGACCAAATGGCTAATCTCTTTTAAATCACGGCTTCCACTATCCAGCACTTTTAGCATCCCGTCAATATATTCACTGACATTTTCCAGGTGGTTGTTTATGGATATGGTATTTGTGGCCACCTGCATGGTGGAACTCGCGGTTTCCTGCGCCCCGGCCATGGTCTGATCGGCAAAGTCCCTCAGTCCGCTTACTGTTGCAGATAAATCCCCGGCCACAGCCTCAAGCTGGCTGGTTAAATCACCAATAATTGAAGCAAAGGCTTTTTCCAGATCATCTACAGTGGACAGGTCGCCGACCGACTCCAAACCACTCTGTCTGGCCACCTTTTCGAGTTGAGACATTATGTTTTTCATGGGGCCAACAATCTGGCGGTATTTGCCGCTGCTGATATAGAACCCTCCCATGCCGGAAAGGAGCCCGCAGACAATAATAGTGGAGGCCATTCCGCTAAAAAGATATCCGCAAAGCCCCACCAGTCCAAAATAGGGAAAGGCTATAAGCGCAGTTTTCAGTAAATACAAATTCAGCCTGAGGTTCTTAATATCCAGCTGTTTGCCGCCCCGTTTCACACCATTCCGGACATCAATCTTGAATTTGCCGGCGAGTAAATTAAGGTTATCCACCCCTTTTTTAACTATGCCTGTTATATTGGCCATTTCCCGGGAATTTTCCGTGGTTTGGCGGGCGACAGCTGATATATTCTTGATAGAATCAGCTATTTCTCCAACAGATTCCGGAATTTTATCTACTTTTTCCATGAATGTCTTCAAACTGGAAAGAGCATCATCCACGTATTTTTGAAGCAATTCAATTTTTCCGGCCCCTTCCCCGACAACCACGCTTTCTTCATTGACCGATTTTCCCGCCAGCTTGGAGCTCTCGGCAACCTCTTCCACAATAATGCTTATTTCCCGAACAACCTTTGAGGATTGTTCAGCCAGTTTTTTAACCTCCGACGCCACCACGGCAAAGTCTTTCCCGGCATCACCGGCTTTTGCCGCCTCTATGGAAGCATTAAGGGACAGCAGGTTTATCCTCTGCGCAATCCCGGATATCCCCTCCAACGCCCCGGATATTTCATGGGAGTAACGTTCAAATTCTTTTACTATGTCCACCGCCATTTTGTTTTGACCGGCAATTACCTTGACCCTTTCTCCAATCTGCTGTAAATTTTGATTGCTCTCATAAAGTGTTTTTACCACCTGCACAGCCTGATTACCCATGTTTTCCAGCCTTTGAGACACTTCAGCAGCACTTTCCGACAGAAAATGTATGGTCCCGGCTGCCTCCGCCGCCCCTCCGGCAGTCTGCTCCATATAACTGCTCAAATCATTTACAATTGAAGTCAGTTTTACAGAAATGGACTCAAGGTTTTGTGACAAGTCCTGAAGTATCATAATAAAAGTATTTTCCAGACCGGATAAAGTCCTCAGGTCTTCGGGCGCACCCACACCACTTTTTGAGGCAAGTTTTTCAAGAAAGGCCAGAGCCCGCTTCATGGGTTTGACAAACTGCTTGTAGTTGATGGCGCTTATCCCGACCCCGGCCACCAATCCCACCATGGCGGGGGCGGTGAAGTGGGTGAATATGTTGGTGCCGTATATGGCATATCCGACCGATCCCCCTATGGGTGCTGAAAGCAGGAATGTCCGCATGCAATAGCGGAAAAATGAGAGCTTTTTAATATTCACTTATACAAAGACCTCCATTATAAGTAATCCCTTTTAACGGCCGCCATTGTCTTTAACCATACTGAATCTCCCGGCCAGCAACTTAAGCTCGTTTATCTGTTCCTCAAGGCTGTACACAACGCTGTTTACCTCCTGGGTGGCTGCGCTGTACTCCTGGGCCACCGCGGATATACCCTGAATCCCCACATTTATCTGGCCTATCAGTGAGGGAATTTCCCCAATCTGCCTGAAAAAAAACTGAACGTGAGTGAGGCTCTCGGACATTATTTCTTTCAGTTTGTCTATTTTTCCCTTCTCATCCCTTACTATCTCATACTCATTATTAATGACGGACATAGCCTGCCTGGAACAATCCGCTATTTCATTTACAGTGGCGCCTATTTCCCGTGCCGCCTTTCCGGACTGCTCCGCCAGTTTACCCACCTCTTCAGCCACCACGGCAAATCCACGTCCCGCTTCTCCCGCCTTGATGGCCTTGACGGCGGCATTAAGAGACAGCAGATTTGTTCTCTGGGCGATGCCGGTAACCAATTCCAGCGACTTTACTATAGCCTCCGACTGAGTATTAAGTTGATTGATTATCTCAACCGAGGCCTTGCTATGCTCTGCCACCTCGCTGATTAGCCGGCCCATTTCCTTTATGTCATTGTCTTCTCTGTCCAGGGCTTTAATCATATTGTCAACATATTCACTTACATTTTCCAGATGCTTGCTAATATCACCTGCATTTAAAGCAACCTCCATAGTTGAGGTTGCAGTTTCCTCCGCCCCGGCCATTGTTTCTTCAGTAAAGCCCTTCAGGTTATGGATGGTTTCCAAAAGGTCTTCGCCTGCCGCCTCAAGCTGCAAAATCAGGTCTGCAATTATTGCCATAAGTGAATTTTCGATGTTTTCCACGTTATACAAGTCATCGGCGGATTCCACGCCGCTTTGCCTGGCCACCTTTTCAACCTGTGACATTACTCCCCTCAAGGGCCCCACAATCTGGCGGTACTTTTCCGAACTGATATAAAACCCGCCAATGCCGGAAAAGGTGGCGGCAAACAGGGTTGTGACAAAGGCGCCGTCAAGAAAATACTCCACAAATCCCAGCAGGCCAAAATAAAGGGCAGCCATTAGAGCAGTGTTTATAAGATATGAATTAAGCTTGAGATTTTTAACATCCATCTGCTTTCCGCCCCCGGCGGGACCTTCCGGAACTTCAACCTTGAACTTTCGGGAAAGAACGTTAAGGTTATCCACCCTTTTTCCTACAACTGCCATCGCCTCGGTTATTTCGCGCGATTTTTTATCAGCCTGCTGTGAAAAGGCGGATATATTATGTAGAGAACCGGCAATACCGTTTATGGATTCCGGTATCCTGCCCAAGGTTTCCATAAATTTTTCCAGGCGGTAAAGGATACTGTCCATTTCCTTTTCCAAATTGTTGATATTCCCGGCGCTGGCCCCGACAATTTCATACTCTTCTCTGACTGATTCCCTTGCCAGATGTGAACTTTGCACAACACCTTCAACTATAATCCCAATTTCCCGGACCACCTTTGCGGACTGATCAGCCAGTTTTCTCACCTCTGCCGCCACAACCGCAAAGTCCCTTTCGGCCTCCCCCGCCTTGGCCGCCTCTATGGAAGCATTAAGAGACAAAAGGTTTATCCTCTGGGCTATTCCGGATATGCTTTCCAAAGCCCTGGATACATCACCTGAATAATTGTCGAATTTCTCTACAATTCCCATCGTGGTTTCGTTTTGACCGGCAATAACCTTTATCCGCTCACCTGTCAAATGCAGATTATTACTGCTCCCTTGCAGGGTATTAAACACCTCTTCGGCCTGACTGCCGACATTTTTCAACCTCCCGGATATATCCTCGACTTTTTCCGTCAATTGATAGATGTTACCGGCAACCTCCGCCGCCCCGCCAATCATCTGGTTTATACACCCACTCAAGTTTACGGAAATTTCGGTAAGTTTTCCCGCAATAATTACCAGCCTTTGGGAAAGGTCATGCAGTATCAGGAGAAATGTCCTTTCCAGCCCGCTTATGGTGCGGGTGTCTTCCGATGAACCGACGCCGCTCTTCAAAACCAGTTTTTCAAGAAAAACCAGCGCTTGTTTCATTGGTTTTATAAACTGCTTGAAATTGACCAAACTGATTAAAACCGCGGAAATTACCCCCACCAGGGCTGAAACAATGATATATGTGTATATCCTTGTGCCAAAAAGATTATACCCTGTTATTCCACCTATTATTATGGCAAGGAAAAACGCCCGCATGCAGTATCTAAAAAGTGTCAGCTTTTTAATATTCACAGTACCACCATCCTTCGTGCTTACTTGTGTGTTTCCAGCAAACAAGTATTCACTGCAAAATATCTACGATTTACCAAATTAAAGGCTGTCGGGAACCTAAACTTTCTTTAAAAAGCATTTTTTTATTATTTAATCAACACCTATAATTTAACTTATTTTGTTGCTTTTTGCAATATTATGACAATAAATATGATGATTCTTGCATAATTAAAAAAGCGCCTATTGACGCTTTTTATCCTTTCCGGACATCCGGCAAGTTATGAAATTTTTCAAATAATAACCCCGGCTATGGGCTTCATTTCCCCCACATCAAGGCTTATATCCAGCGACCTGACGGAGTGGGTTATGCTTCCCACGGATATAAGATCAACTCCTGTTTTGGCTATGGATAAAATGGTTTGGGAATTTACATTCCCCGAGGCCTCCAGCAAGACCCTTCCATCCGCCAGCCGCACTGCCTTTTCCATGGACTCAAGATCCATGTTATCCAGCATTACTATGTCGGCACCGGCCATGATAGCCTCTTCCACCCCCTGCAGGGTTTCCACCTCAACCTCTATTTTCATTGTATGGGGTGCATTCGACCTGGCTCTGGAAATAGCCCCGGCTATGCTTCCGGCAACCTTAATATGATTATCTTTTATCAGTACTGCGTCATAAAGGCCGAACCTGTGGTTTAAACCACCGCCAACCCTCACCGAGTATTTATCCAGAACCCTCAGTCCGGGAGTGGTTTTGCGGGTATCCGTCAGCTTTGCCTTTTCTCCGGCTATCAAACCGGCCAGATAAGCCGTCCTGGTGGCAATGCCGGACATTCTCTGCAAAAAATTAAGGGCCACCCTCTCACCGGTCAAAATAGCCATGGCATCCCCTTCCACCCTGGCCAAAAGCTGCCCGGCAGTGATTGACTCCCCGTCCCTTACCCTTGGCTGATAGGAAATATCCGGATTCAACTGCAAAAAAACCTCCCCGGCCACACCGATACCGGCAACCACTCCGGGTTCCTTTGCCCTGATGAATCCAATGGTGACATAATTTTCCGATACAATACTCTGGGTGGTAATATCCCCGGTTCCTATGTCCTCCCTCAGAGCGCGCATTATTATTTCCCTGACAAGAACGGGATCAAGATTCATCGGACAAACGTACCTCCATAAGTGTAATTTCGACCTGCGCTATCTTTTAAGTATTACGTGCTTTTCCCACCTGCGGACAGTTTGGGGGTAATCCAGCCTGGTATGCGCCCCACGGCTCTCAGTGCGTATCATGGCCGCCTCAGCGATTAATCCCCCCACATCAAGCATGTTTCGCACTTCCATATCATGTGCCGTCAATGCCTGATTCTTTCTAGAATGTTCGTTTTTGTCAAAAAAGTCCAGTGCTTTTTTAAGCCCCTCTGCGGTTCTTACCGGCCCTACATACTGGTTCATAACAGTTCTCAGTTCAGCACGAATCCTGGCGTAGTCAACCGGGTTGCTTTCAAGCCAGTCGCACTTGAATTCGATTTTTTTCTTGGTCCGATTGAGCCTGTACTTTTTCACACACTCCACAATCCTATACCCGAAGACCAGCCCGTCAAGCAGGGAATTGCTGGCAAGCCGGTTGGCGCCGTGCACACCCAGGCAGGAAACCTCTCCGCATGCATAAAGCCCACGGATACTTGTTTCACCGTTAAGGTTGGTCTTGACTCCCCCCATCATGTAGTGGGCGGCAGGGCCAACCGGTATCGGATCGCAGGTAATGTCAATTCCATACTGGGCGCACGTCTTTCCAATGGTGGGGAACCTTTCCCTGATCAGGTCCGGAGACATGTGTGAAAGGTCCAGAAAGATCTTTTCAGAGGCGGTACTGGCCATTTCTGAAAGTATGGCGCTTACGACAACACTTCTGGGGGCAAGTTCCGCCAGTTCATGGTATCTGGTCATAAACCGCTCGCCGTACCTGTTGCGAAGATAAGCCCCCTCGCCCCTCACCGCCTCGGAGATAAGAAACCTTGGCGCGCCGGGAATACTCAGCACAGTAGGGTGAAACTGGATAAACTCCATGTCCATAACCTCGGCGCCGGCCCTGTATGCCATGGCGATGCCGTCTCCTGTGGCCACCTCCGGGTTTGTGCTATGCTCATAAAGCATCCCCAGCCCGCCGGTGGACAATATCACCGCCGCTCCCCGGTAAACAATCAGTCTGTCGGATTCCTTGTCGTAAACCAGTATTCCGCTGCAGGCATTATCATGCACCAGCAGATCGACAGCCTGATGATTTTCCAGCACCCTTATATTTTTGTCTTCCCTTATTTTCTCTGTAAGAATCCTCTGTATTTCAGCGCCGGTGGCGTCGCCGCTGGCATGAAGTATGCGCCGCCTGCTGTGGGCCCCCTCCCTGGTCAGGGCCAGTCCACCGCCCTCGTGGTCAAACTTTGCTCCTATTTCTATCAAATCAACAACCCTGTCCGGCCCCTCACCCACCAGGATCCTGACGGCATCGTCGTCACACAGACCGGCCCCGGCCATGATAGTGTCTTTATAATGCAGCTCGGGGGAGTCCGATGTGCTCAGCGCCGCCGCTATACCTCCCTGGGCTCTGTCGGTATTGCTGTTGTCCACCGCCCCTTTTGTAACAACCACAACCTTTTTTCCCTGCCTGCTGGCTGTATATGCGGTATACAGCCCGGCAATGCCGCTGCCTATTATAACATAATCGGTTTCTTCCTGGGGAAGTTGCCGGGTATCGAAATTAACCAGATAATCAGGTTTCACCTAACTTACCTCCAAACCCCCGGGCCCTCACATCAAACCCCGGCAGGATAAAACTCAGGCTTCTTTTATCCAACTTCCAACTTCTCACTTCTCACTTCCGACAGTGTACTTACTCAGCATCAGCCAATCTCCAGCATTCTTTCCAGTGTTTTATACGCCCTATCCCTGATATCCCGGGGTACAGTTATTTGGGGCTCCAGGGTAACCAGCGCCCGGTGCACCTTTTCCAGCGTTGTCGCCTTCATGTTCGGGCAAATCATATTGTTATTCACCGTATAGAAAGTTTTATCCGGATATCTTTTCCGGAACTGGTGCAGTATGCCGTTCTCCGTACACACTATAAATTCCCCGGCCGGATTTTCCCCGGCATACCTGAGCATACCGGTGGTGCTTGCCACCATATCGGCCATCTCAATTACATCCGGCCGGCATTCCGGGTGCGCCAGAAGTACCGCCCCGGGATGTTCCCGCCTGGCCTTTTCCACATCGGTCCGCGTTATCTTATCATGGGTATTGCAAAAACCTTCCCAGACGGTTATATTCTTCCGGCCGGTTTTGGCCGCCACATACCTGCCAAGGTTTTTGTCGGGCACAAAAAGCACCGGGCGGTCAGCGGGAATTGAATTGATCACATTTACCGCATTGGCCGATGTACAGGCTATATCACTCTCGGCCTTGACCTCTGCGGTGGTATTGACATAACAAACCACCACCGCGCCGGGCATCTGCTTCTTCCTTGCCCTGAGGGACTCGGCGTCCACCATGTCGGCCATCGGGCACCCGGCGTTTTTCTCCGGCAGCAGGACTGTTTTTTCCGGTGATAATATAGCGGCGCTTTCAGCCATAAAGTGAACACCGCAAAAAACGATCACCTCTGCGTCGGTCCCCGCCGCCTTCCTTGAAAGCTCCAGGGAGTCCCCGACAAAATCGGCTATTTCCTGAATCTCCGGCCTCTGATAGACGTGGCTCAGAATTACAGCCTTCTTCTCCTCTCTGAGCCTTTTAATTTCTTCCGAAAGCCTTTCTATTTTATCCATTGGTGTGTCAAAACTCCCTCTTTCCTGCGTTTTATAATGCTAAAATGTATTCTATAGGTGATTTCGCACAGATGTCAAGGACCGGGATTTATCATCCTGTTTCGCCGTGGTTTTCCACCCTTCTTATTTCACTGATACGGTTTTTTTCATCAACCATCACCACCGTTGGACTGTGGGAGGCGGCCTCCTCCCTGGTCATAACGGCATAAGAGATTATTATCACCGTATCACCGGGCTGCACCAGACGGGCCGCCGCCCCGTTCAGACAGATAACACCGGAACCGGGCTCACCCGGAATTACATAGGTTTCGAACCTGGCGCCGTTGCAGTTATTGACTATCTGCACCTTTTCGTTGGGGAAAATGTCCGCCGCCTTCATCAATTCCCGGTCAATGGTGATACTGCCCATGTAGTTGAGATCGGCCTCGGTGACAGTTGCCCGGTGAATTTTCGATTTAAACATTGTTACAAACATTCTCCCGCACCTCCCAGGACAATATTGTCTATCAGTCGAGTTTTGCCGAACTTTACCGCCAGGGCCAACAGCGCTTCGCCATCCAATATCTCTATCTCCCCGAGATCCGGCAGCGACCGCAGCTCAACATAATCGATGCTCGTACCCTTCACCCCGGCTATCCTGCGCCTGACCATATCAATCAGTTTATTAACGTCCCTCTCACCGGAGGAAACTGCGGCAGCGGCCTCCCTGAGGCTGCGGTAGAGAACCGGCGCGGCCTCCCTCTGCTCCGGGGTCAAATAAACATTTCTGGAGCTCATGGCCAGCCCGTCGGCCTCCCTGGCTATGGGAACAGTTACTATCTCAACCGGCATATCAAGGTCCCGGACCATCTTACGTATTACCAGCGCCTGCTGGGCATCCTTTTGGCCGAAATAGGCCCGGTCAGGCTGAACCATATTAAAAAGCTTCGTCACCACCGTGGTTACACCCCGGAAGTGCCCCGGCCTGTCTTTACCGCACAGGCACCCGGTAAGGCCGGAAACCTCCACATGGGTGCCGTGTCCCTCCGGATACACCTCGCTCACCGGTGGGTGAAACACGGCGTCTACGCCGGCCTCCTCCAACATCCCGCAGTCCCTGTCAAAGTCCCTGGGGTATACGTCAAAATCCTCAGACGGCCCGAACTGCAGCGGGTTTACAAAGATGCTCACCACCACCGACCGGCAGTCCCTCCGGGCCGCCCTGACCAGGGACATGTGCCCATCGTGCAGATACCCCATGGTGGGAACAAAACCCACTGTCTTTCCCAGGCTTTTTTCCTTTTTTACAAACTCCCGTATATCTTTAACGGTTTCACAGATCTGCATGGGTGAAACCTTCCTTTGCTTTATAGTATTTCCGTTTGGGCGGAGTAGCCCTGGTGCATTCCCGACCGGCGGAGCTCCGCCCGGAGGTACTACCCCTTAGCTTTAATCTTTTCAATTACCTCTCCGGGCATCCCGGTTCCGTGTTCCGGCCCCGGGAAGTTCCGGGAAACAACATCATCCCGGTATGATTCCAGCGCCTTCATTATTTCTTCACTCAGGTTCACATAACGTTTGACAAATTTGGGCGACTTACCTCCATAAAGTCCTATCATGTCGTGCGTTACCAACACCTGGCCGTCACAATACGGCCCGGCGCCAATGCCGATGGTGGGTATCTTCAGAGTTTCGGTTATTATTTGGGCCAGAGGAACCGGCACGCACTCCAGCACCAGGGCAAAGGCCCCGGCCTCCTGCACCGCCCCGGCGTCCTCAATCAATTTACGGGCGGCAGCCTCATCCTTGCCCTGAACCCTGTAACCGCCCATGGTCAGCACTGACTGGGGGGTGAGGCCAAGATGCCCTATCACCGGAATGCCGGCGGTTACCATGGCCCTTATCGCACCGGCCACCTCGCGGCCGCCCTCCAGTTTTACCGCCTGGGCGCCTCCCTCCTGCAGCAGGCGGCCGGCATTGCGGACGCTTTCCTCCACCGAAAGGTGATAGGACAGGAAAGGCATGTCCCCCACCACCATGGCCCTGCTTACCCCCCGGGTCACCGCCTTAACATGGTGCACCATATCGTCCATGGTAACCGGAATGGTCGAGCCGTAGCCCAGCACTACATTTCCCACCGAATCACCCACCAGGATGGAATCGATGCCGGCGGCGTCCACCAGTTTCGCCATCGGGTAGTCATAGGCGGTCAGCATGGTGATGGGCCTGTGTTCCATTTTTGCCCGCGCAAAGTAGCTGACTGTTACTTTTTCGCTCATTAAAAGGCCTCCCCAAATTTTTTCAGCAGTATTTCAGCCTGTTCCGGCCCTATACTTCCTTTCTCAAGGGCAACCCGGACTGTATATTTTCCCAGCACCCGGTATATGGTTTCCTCTTCCCGGCCCACCTCCGCCAGAGCGGGGAGGTGGCCCTCTATGGTGGGAGCGTCTCCGCGCGCCACCGGCCCGGTAAGGGCCTGAACCGGGCCGACTTTTTCAATATTGTTTATTGTACCCTGAACCAGGGGCAGCAAAGCCTGGAACGAATCTTTTGCAGACAGGCCAAGTCCCTCCAGCAGGCCTGTGCTGAGCCTCATCAGAGAAACAAGATAATTGGACGCTATACAGGCGGCGGCATGGTACAGCACCTTGTTGCCGGCCTCTATATGAAAAACCCGTCCTTCCAGGTCCTCCACCAACCTCTCGGCCACCGGCATCGCCTCCCGGTCGCCCTCCAGGGCAAAGAAGGAACCGGGTATATTTTCCATGGCGGTCTTCAAATCGGCAAAGGACTGCAGCGGGTGGATGGAAATTGCCAGTCCGCCCCTTTCCCGGACACCAGCCAGACAGTCCGACGGGTGAGCGCCGCTGGTATGGGCCACGATGGCGCCGGGACTCACACCGCCCCGCTCTGAAATGCGCCTGCTTACATTTTCTATCTCCCTGTCCGGTGTGGTGATGAAAATAAGGCCGGCCCCCCGGGCTGCTTCTTCCGGCGTGGTGAAAGCACTCCCCCCCACCAGTGCGGCAAGCTCAAGGGCCGATTCATACCTCTTGCTGGCGACCCCGAAAACAGGGTAACCCCGTTCCTTCAGCAGTACGGCCAGGGCGCCGCCCACCTTTCCCGCTCCTATTATGGTTATTTTGGGATTAGACACTATTCAATACCACCGCCCAAATAGCTTATTCTGTATTCCTTATGCTGTCCGAATTCAGAATTCAGAATTCAGAAGCCAGACCCCCATGCCGCATGTTTTGTAGGAATTGGGAATCAGGAATTGGGGTTACCCCATGCCGCAAGCGGCACCATCAGAGAATGAAAATACAAGGAATGCCCGAAATTCTGAGTCCTGAGTCCTGAGTTCTGAGTTCTGACAGAATAAGCATATCATCATGAGTATTTTCAGGATAAAATAGTATTTACTTATACTGAGTGAATTCTGGGTCAGGAGCCAGAAGCCGGAATAGTCCGGGTATTCCTTGTTTTTTGTTCTCTTTTTTTTATTTTCTCAAAGGAGACCCGCTCTTATTAAAACCCGGCCCATATTAAAAGCCTTCCGGCGCACAAATACCGAAAGGCTTAAAGGCTTGTTCAGCTCACCCGTCTCGGTCCTTTCCGGCTCCAAGCGGAAACACTTGCTATTCACTTTATATATGGTTAAAAACTTTTTCCGGTAAAGTTCCCCCTGAGAGGATACATTCCAAATAGAATATTACCACAAATATTTTTGAATCTCAATTATTTTAGATAATTTGATATAATTTATCTGACATTTTTATTGAAGGAGGCCCTCTTTGAAAACAATATCCGTCTCCAACAATACCACTCTTATACTGCGTCCGGACAGGATCTTCAACGGCAACACGCAGGCCGCGGAAGATGAACATGAAATACTGATAAAGGACGGGGTAATAAAAGGCATCTATCCCCATGGCCAACTGGACCGTCATGAAGGAAAAGGGGCTGAGAAACTGGATTTGCCCGGACATACCATATTGCCGGGGCTGGTGGACAGCCATGTCCACCTGGCCCTGGACGGCATTGATTTCCGGAGGGCTTTGGAGATGTGGAACCAGCCCGAACTCCTCATGGAAAGAATAGGCGGCGACCTGTCCGCCACCCTGCGGGCCGGCATTGTGGCGGTGCGGGACGGTGGAGACAGGAAATGGATTGGGCTGCGCACAAGAAACAGTGTTATGGAGGGCGCCCTGCCGGGGCCCCGTATTATTTCCTCAGGCATGGCACTGGGCAAGAGAGGCAAATACGGATCTTTCCTCGGTCCGGGCATTATTGACGGCGAGATCCGGAAAACAGTCGAAGATACAGCCCAAAAGGGGGTTGACCTGATCAAGGTGCTGGTTTCCGGGGTGGTCAGTTTTAAAAACTACCGGAGGGTGGGAGAAATTCAATTCAGCCGGAATGAACTCTGTGAACTGGTGGCAACAGCCCACCACCTCGGGCTGAGAGTAATGGCCCACGCCAGTTCCGACGAGGCTGTGCAGATAGCATTGCAGGCCGGGGTGGACAGCCTTGAGCACGGCTACTTTATCAGCGAGCAGTCCCTTGCCGACATGGCCGGGTCGGGCACACCCTGGGTGCCTACCATTGTCCCGGTGGCCAACCAGGTCCGTGGCCGCCTCAAAGACCGGCATACGCCGGAAAACCGCGAGGTAATAGAAATGACCTACCGCCGCCAGCAAAGGATGGTCCGGCAGGCTGCCGAAATGGGGGTAAGGCTGGGCATAGGCACCGACGCGGGGGCCAACGGAGTTCTTCACGGAACCGGTTTACTGGAGGAAATGCTTTACCTGGCAGAGGCCGGACTGACCCCGGAGGAAATCCTCCGGTGCGCAACCGGCGTCAACTCCTCCATCCTGGGGCTGGAAAGGGAAATGGGCATGATAAAACCCGGCCTGCCCCCGTACCTCATTGCGGTGAATGGCAACCCGCTGAAGAACCTGGAGGACCTCAAAAAGGTGGAATTAATGATTATATCCGCCGGGCAGAATAAATCCGGGTGATTTTAAGTGCAGTTTGTACCAAAGAGGGTTGTTTTTGAAAGGCCGGCCCTGGATTATCCCCTGGGGCAAAAGCTGTACAGGCTATTCAATCAAATGGCCATCCCCATCTCGTTAACGGCAGGTCACAACCGGGTCACCGGCATACCCGGGGACACACCGGGCCGTGCTTTTTTCGAGGCCAAACGGACCCTGGTGGTGGGGGTAAGGAGGACTCTGAAATTCGAGACCTGCAAGCCGTCGGCCCACTATCAGCTTCCCCTCACCACCAGCTGCAGCGGCAGGTGCGAATACTGCTACCTCAACACCACCCTGGGCAACAAGCCATACCTGCGCACTTATGTAAACATCGACGAGATACTGGCGGCGGCTGACGGCTATATTAAGGAAAGATCCCCGGAAACAACAATTTTTGAAGGGGCGGCCACCTCGGACCCGGTGCCGGTGGAAAGGTACACCGGATCCCTGAAAAAAGCCATAGAATTTTTCGGCAGGCGGGAATTGGGGCGCTTCCGTTTTGTAACCAAGTTTTCCGACATAGACTCCCTGCTGGATGCCGATCACCGGGGTCACACCAGGTTCAGGTTCAGCATCAACACCCCGCAGGTAATTAAAAGGTATGAACACGGCACCCCAGGAGCGGAGGAGCGGTTGGAAGCGGCCAGGAAGGTGGCTTCCGCCGGCTATCCCCTGGGCTTTATTATCGCCCCCATTATTGTCTATCCCGGCTGGGAGCGGGACTATGGCGAACTGATGGAAAGCCTGAGGGAAAAGCTGGGCCCGGCAGCGGAAAACAACATCACTTTTGAGCTTATAAGCCACCGGTTTACCGCCAGGGCCAAGAAAAGAATTCTGGAGATATTCCCTTCCAGCACCCTTCCCATGCAGGAGGAAGTAAGGAAATTCAAGTACGGGCAGTTCGGCTACGGCAAATATGTTTATCCTAAAGAAACACTTCAGGAAATGGATTCACTGTTCAGCAGGGAACTGGAAAAAAATTTTCCGGGTTCACGGATGGAGTATCTGGTATAGGTTAATATTAGCCTTTGTTCTATTTATTTAAGAAAATTTACAACCTTGGCCATGCGGGCTATTGTGGGCTAATTAATATTGCCGTTTTGGGCAGTGTATCTACAGCATCCCCTGAGCTTTACATTCATGAGCAGTAGACCTGTCCCCTTTCCTTATACACCGGATTGAAAACCGGACCCCGGCCCCGGAGTTTCCTCTTTTCGGCTGTCCCTAATACAAAAAAAATACCGGGGGTTCTACCTACTAAATCTTGACGCAGACGAAAAAGGCAGATACATAACACAGCCTGCCACAGATATGATATACTGCTAATACTGAAATTCTCAGTATAAGTATTTTCAGGCTTGAGGTAGGAATATGTCAGGAGTTGACGGGACGCCGGCGCGCCCCGGCAGGGAAAGAATAGCTGAACTGGATGTGATGAGGGGCCTTGCTTTTCTGGCGGTGGTCTTTCAACACTCTCTGGCCGCATATGCCCCCATGCAGGACATTCAGGCGCCGGACGCCGTAATGATGGGAATGGTCCTGCACTTCACCAAGTTTGCCGTCCCGGCTTTTATATTCGTCACCGGAATGGTCCTGGTCCACAACTACCGGCACAGGCTGAATTATGCCGGTTTTATTAAAAAGAGAACCATGGACATATTTGTTCCTTACGCCCTCTGGACATTGATATATGACCTGGGCCTGAACGGCATGCCTTCCACGGACCCATCCCGGCCGGCGCTTTTCCTGAAAAATCTGGCCCTGGGAACTGAGGTCTACCATCTGTGGTTCGTGATCATGATTTTTCAGTTTTACCTTGCCTTCCCGTTGCTGCTGGCCCTGTTAAAAAAGCTTTGGGACATTATGCAAACCAGGCTGGGTGCAGTTGCCGTCGTGACCGGGCTGACGGCGCTTTACACCCTGCTGATGTGGTTTTCATACAGTTACATACCCGCCGGAGGGTTTAATCCCTCCTGGCCGGCTGTGAAGCTGACGTTTATTGACTACCGTGACCGCAATTTCCTTTTCTTTATACTTTATTTTATAATGGGCGGGCTGGCCGGTATGAAAATAGCGGCCTGGCGCGGGTTCATAAAAGATTCGGCCGGCTGGAACGCCTTCCTGTTTACCGGGCTTTATATATGGGTGGGCTATGAGCTGGTGGCGGGAACCCCATCCGGTCACATCAACCTCAACTATTCCACCCTTCTCAAACCATCTATGTTCCTTTTTACCGCCTCGGGGCTGCTCCTGGTTTACGGCCTGTCTATGTCCATTACCGGAAAAAACCCCCTTCTTTCCAAAATACTTGATTTCACAGGCGCGTATTCCTACGGCGGATACCTTGCCCATGCCATGGTACTGAGCTTTTTGGTCAACAAAACCTTTCTGCATCAGATCCCCGGCCACCACCTGATCAGGAGTGTCCTGACCTTTGCCTTGTGCGCCCCCATTTCCCTGGCTCTCACCTTTCTGCTCAGTAAAATTCCCTACGGCAGGCTTCTTATAGGGCCGCACAGAAACATTGGCCGCAAGAATGCGGCCAACAGGGAAAAAAATGGTATGGGTTTTTGAAATTGCCCGGGGATTCTCTAATTTTTCGCTGAACCGGCGGGGCGATAGAAATAAGAAACACCATTCTGATCAAACCATTCTATTATTCTCCCCTCATCGGCAAGAAAATCAAGGTGGGACAACACCTCGAAAATGGCCAGCACCTTATCGAACCCCTGAACATTTGGATAGTATAGCCGGGACATGCCGTAGGGTGTGATGCTGTTTTCCTTCCCCTCCGGAACCAGCCGGAATATTTCATCCAGCCTGTTTCTGTGGAAATCAATCCTGGACCTGGCCAATTCCACCGGGTCCTCTATGGCCTCACCGTGCCCCGGAAGGCAGACAAAGGGCTTCATCCTGCTGAACCTGTCCATGGTGTCCATGACTCCGGCCAGGCTCCTGTAACGTAAATTTTTCATGCCCGGATCAAACTCAAAGGAGGGGATGGAGCTTATTTCGGGAAGAAGGGCGTCTCCGGAGAGCACTATATTTTCTTCTTCCCAATACAGGCACATGTGGCCGCCGCTGTGGCCCGGCATATGAATTAAATTAAAACTGAAACCCGAAAAATCAAGACTCTTTTTCCCGGTAATGGAACTGAACTTTTCAACGGGGTGGGCATATGGGCTGCCCTTTTCCAATGATGCGCCAATGGCCAAGGCTTCCCCCGAGATGCCGGTGGAAAAAAAGAGCCGCCTCATTTGTTCCTTATAATGCTTTTCCGGCTTGATTTTCTGTATCTCCTCATCCCTGATCAGTACTTCAGCCCCCCCAACCTCCTGGATTTTACCGGCCATTCCATAGTGGTCCGGGTGCCCGTGGGTGATAAAAACCCGCTTGATATCGGACATTTCCAGGTCGTACTGTTCAAGGGCCTCCGCCAGCTTTTTTTCCGCAGGGCCGTAAAAGGGCCCGGGGTCAATAATGGTAACCGGGTCATCCATGATCAGGTAGGAGTTGATATCGCCCACAGGAAAAGGTGTTGGCAGCGATATCGTTATTATGGGCATCTTTTCCATCAAAATACCTCCCGGTTCCGGTGGAGAAATCTCTATCCCCCCGCCAGCCTAATTTCTTACAGTCGCTTTCCCGACAAGATCACCGTATAGCTCCGGCCTCCTGCAGTCAAGAAAGAAACTGTCCCTCATTGATTTTGATTTTTTCATCCTGATGGTATTGATAATGTCCGGGTCCAGGTCGGCCACCAGCATTCCTTCCCCGC
This sequence comes from Bacillota bacterium, assembly GCA_049325075.1. Taxonomy (GTDB): domain Bacteria; phylum Bacillota; class Desulfotomaculia; order Desulfotomaculales; family Desulfocucumaceae; genus BRHc4a. Next base: position 26,785 of record JBMOPF010000012.1, read on the forward strand.
TGCCGAAGCTTTCCGCCGCGGAATTGCCCCTGGGGTCGATCACCAGCGCGCCCCCGCAGTATTCCCGGCCGGCCCCGTCCCCGCCCACCAGGTTGCAGGCAGCCACAAAAACAGAGTTGTCGTAAGCCCTGGCGGCCATATATTTCATCCATATTCCCCTTCTGTCCCCCACTATCACCGGGGAGGCGTGGGGTGAAAATATTATTTCCGCCCCTTTCAGGGAAAGTATGGTGGTTACCTCGGGAAAATGAAGGTCCCAGCATATCTGGATGCCGAAAACAGCCTTGTCTGTTTTGAAAACCGGGAGCTCGTCACCCGGGGTGAAATGCGCCGTCTCACTTTTGCCAAGATGTGTTTTGCGGTATTTTCCCAGGCTGCCGTCCGGGAAAAGCACCAGTTGCGTAATATAAGGATTTTCCCTGCCGGATGCTTCGGCCAGCCCTACCAGGGCGGTAATCCCCCCCCGGCGCGCCGCCCCGCCCAGCCTGCCGGTAAATTCCCCCGGAACGTCGATCGCCATCGCCTTTGCCTCGCCCCGGCTGTAGCCCTGGAGGCATATTTCCGGAAAACAAATGATATCCACGCCGGCGTCGGCGGCCCGGTCAATATACCCCTCTATCTTTTGTATATTCTTTTCCAGCATACCCAGTTCAGACTGCATCTGCACCAGTGCGATACGTGTTCTTTCCACAACTTACCACCTAATAATAACATAAAAATTACCCGCCTGTAGATAATCCACCCCTGGAGGGATTACCCGGGCAAGGTCTGTTGGGAATATCTTTCCACCCGCTGGGTTTTCATTACCAAGGCCGCCCTGTCAGTCACCTTGACACCTCCGGGCAACACCAGGTCCGGCAGCAGGTCGGCCAGAGGCGCCAGTACAAATGCCCTCTCCCCCATCCCGGGGTGTGGTATGATCAGATCAGGCTCATTAATGGCCCGGTCCCCGTACAGAAGTATATCAAGGTCAATAATCCTCGGCCCCCAGTGAATAAGGCGCACCCTGCCCATTTCACCCTCGATGGACATCAGCAATTCCAGCAGCTGCCGCGGCGTGAGATCGGTTTCAAACAACGCCACTGTGTTGACAAACCAGTCCTGGTCGGTATAGCCCACCGGCTCGCTTTTATAAAGGGGCGCAACACCTTTAAGGGTGATTCCTTCCTTTTCGCCAAGCAAATCAAGGGCCTTTTTTATATTGGCGGCCTTGTCACCCATGTTGGACCCAAGGCCGATAACCACCCTGCTACCCACTTATAACACTCCTGGCCCTGATGATCTCAACCCCGGCGAAATCAAATATTCCCTCTATGGGGGCGGAGGGTTTTTTCAGCCTGACCCTGACCTCCTGAACAGCGCCGTACCTCTCCAGCACCAGCGCCGCCACCCGCTCGGCCACCGCCTCGATAAGATTTGCCGGGTCGCCGGCAACCACCTCTTTGACCAGCCCGAACACCTCGGCATAGCTTACTGTGCGGGTTAAATCATCAGACAGCCCCGCCGGCCTGAGGTCCAGGGAAAGCTCAATATCCGCCTCAAAAGTCTGCCCCAGGTCCTTTTCCTGGGCCAGGACCCCGTGCCGCCCGTAAAATCTCATTCCACTGATCAATATCTTATCCATCCGCAGAACCCCCGGTCCTGACCATGGCGTCCGTCATCCTGACCACCCGCACCATCTCCCTGACATCATGAACCCTTACAATATCAACCCCCAGGGCTATTCCCAGGGCCACCGTGGCCGCGGTCCCCTCAACCCTCTGGTCCGCCGGCAAATCAAGGGTTTTGCCAATCATCGACTTCCTGGAGGTGCCCAGCAGCACCGGCAGGCCGAGGCAGTCCAGCTCCCTCAGCCTCCTCATTGTTTCAAGGTTTTGCTCCAGGGTTTTCCCAAAGCCAATCCCCGGATCGATGATAATATTATTCCTGGGAATACCGGCCTCTTCCGCCATGGCTATGCTTTCCCTGAAGAAACTTATCATGTCGCCCATCAGATCATGGTATTCAGTGCCCCTCTGGTTGTGCATCATAATCAGCGGGGCCCCATAGCGGGCCACCACCCCGGCCAATTCAGGGTCACTGCGCAGGGACCACTGGTCATTGATCATATGGGCGCCCTCTTCCAGTGCTCTGGCTGCCACGGCCGCCTTGGTGGTGTCGATTGATACAGGCACCCTCAATTCCCTTACCAGCCTTGACAGCACCGGAACAATCCTTTTTATTTCCTCTTCGGGTGCTACGACCTGATAGCCCGGGCGGGTTGATTCCCCCCCCAGGTCAATAATATCCGCCCCCTCTTCCTCCATGTGCAGGGCATGCTCAACAGCCCGGCCGGGGTCGAGAAAACTGCCCCCGTCGCTGAAAGAATCAGGGGTTGCATTTAAAATTCCCATTACCAGCGTGCGTCTCCCCAAAGGGAGAATCTTCCCGCGGCAGTCCAGGTTGAAGGGCTTGCGCCCCTCCAGCGCCCGCAGCACCTCCCGCATTTCACCGGCGAGGGCGGCCAGGCCGAAGGGCTGCATCTTTAATTTATTGATAAGGGCGTCAAACTGCTTGAGGGTGCCCATGACCAGGACATCGCTGACGGCCGCCGAGGAGTCGACAACACCCCTGCAGACCGCGGCCTCCCCTCCCTTGCCCAGCATTTCCTGTTTGATTATGTTGGCCTGCTTCGGAGACACCCCCGATATTTTCAAAACCCGGTGCACCGCCTTGGGGGCCATCCAGCGCACCCCCCCTTCATCGGCGCCAACCCCGGCAATCTCCACTGCAGCCTGCTCCCTGTTCATAACAATAATATTTCTTACGGCCATTGCCATCACACTTCCCGTTCAGAACTTAAACCGAGTCCAGCACATACCCCGCGAGGTTCTTTTCCTTTATGTTTTCCATATGGTCATATTTATAACATTCAAACCTGGCCCCGCAAGAAAGACAGGGCCTGGACAGGTCATCCGCCAGGCAGAGCACCCTTCCCAGCATACCCGACCTTGGTCCCGGCCGGCGGTGCTCACTGATGGCCCTGGCAATCAGCCTTGCCTCCTTTCCGGAAAACCCGGATCTTGCCAGAATCTCACCCGCCATAACAGCCCCGGCCCCCGCATGGTCTTCCCCGGTATCGTACTGCCTCCAGCGGCCGATATCATGCAGCAGGCCGGCGGCATAGACAATTTCCTTCAGCCGGGCCGGCGGCAATTCAACGGCCCATCCGGCTATATCCCCTTGCCTTCCTGTATCAATAAGTATTTTATAACTGATTAACGAGACACGAAACATATGACTGAAATCATGACGGCAAAAAAGCCTGTCCCTCTCACGTTCATCGTTTAGCGACAGGCATTTACAGTAAAAAGGGTCATTTATAATTTTTTCAATTCTGTCCAACCCTTCATCCCCATCCAAGTTTGCAACATTTCCCCCGGGCTTCTTCAACGGCCTCCTAGATCCTTCTGCCGTCCTGCCATCTCCGGCAGTTAAACAAAGACCCGTCACTGTTAATGCGCAGAATATCAGTATTGTCACAGGAGGGGCATCTGGACTCCCCCTCCCCGCAGGCCTCCTCCCACTGGTGACCGCAGCCCCGGCAGCAATAATGCCTCATTACCACCTGGAAATTACCGCCTTCCACCTTTATGGCCCTGCCGTTAATAAGCGCCTCGGCAATCTTTTGCCTTGCCGCAGATAAAATTCTGTGGTAGGTGGGACGGGACACCCCCATTTTTTCGGCGCAGGCCTCCTGCTCCAATCCCAGCAAGTCCTTTAGCCTGACCGCCTCCAGTTCCTCCACTGTAAGGGTTACCTCGGTAAGCTCCCGCAGGGGGACTCCCGCAGGCTTAAAATATGTCAACTGAGGCAGAAATTCAACCTTTCTGCATTTAGGAGGCCTCGACATTTGCACACTTCCTTTATTTCAGCATTTTTCAAGGATACACCGGTATTTTAACCGAAACTTTGTTCTTTTCAATACACAGATTATAAAATTTAAACAAACTATTCTTTTATAAAGGGGCGTATTCCTTCTTAATATTAAGAAAAGCCTGTCGATATTTTTGGCTCTGAAGCAACAAAACGGATAAAAGAAGAGGCACCCCTTTATGAGTGCCCCTTCTTTGAGATATTTCTGTCTTAGAACAGCCCCTGAACCTTTCCGGTTTCGGTATCCACGTCTATTCTCCGGAAGGCCGGGTCCGAGCTGGTGCCGGGCATCAGGCTGATGGTTCCGGTCATCGGGCAGAGGAATTTTGCCCCTGCAAAGATGAGGACGTCGCGAACCGGCAGTATCCAACCCTTGGGCACACCCTTGAGGGTGGGGTCGTGGGAAAGGCTCAGGTGAGTCTTAACCATCATGGTGGCGAAATCCTTGTATGCGGGGTTCTCTTCGAACATCTTGGCTTTCGCCTCAGCTTCCGGAGTCCAGGAAACGCCGTCGGCGCCATAGACTTCCTTGGCAATCAGTTCAACCCTTTGACGCAGGGGCATGTCAAGGGGATACAGGAATTTGAAATCAACCTTGTCATTGCAGGCATCGATGACAGCGTCGGCCAGTTCCAGCGCTCCATCGCCACCCTTGGCCCAGTGCTCGGACAGGGCGCAGCGGGCGCCGGCTGACTCGGCAGCCCTGCGGACAGCAGCGATTTCGTCCTTGGTGTCGGTATGGAAAGCGTTTATGCAGACAACCGGGTTGATGCCGGCCTTTCTGACAGTATTGATATGGTGAATGAGGTTTTCGCAGCCCTTTTCCACCAGTCCCACATTCTCCTTGGTATACTCCTCGGGCAGGGGACGTCCGGCAACCACCTTGGGGCCGCCGCCGTGCATCTTCAGGGCCCTGATGGTGGCGGTGATAACAGATACGTTGGGTGTCAGGCCACTGAAGCGGCACTTGACGTTCCAGAACTTTTCAAATCCGATGTCTGCGGCGAATCCGCTCTCAGTTACGTTGTAGTCGAACATCTTGAGGGCGATGCGGTCCGCAATGATGGAGGACTGGCCGATGGCGATGTTGGCAAACGGGCCGGCATGCACCAGAACGGGCTGATATTCGGCAGTGCTCATCAGGGTGGGGTTGATGGCGTTTCTCATGAAAGCGGTCATGGCTCCGGCCACTTCCAGGTCGGTGGTGGTTACAGGGTTGCCCTTCTTATCATAGGCAACGATGATCTTGCCGATTCTTTCCCTCATATCCTTCAGGTCTTTGGCCACAGCCAGGATGGCCATTATTTCGGAGCTGACGGCGATACCGAACTTGGACTGCATCATATAGCCGTCCATTTTGCCGCCGATACCTATAATAATGTTACGCAGCGCCTGGGCGCAAAAGTCTATGATCCAGCCGAATTCAACCCTGGTGGGGTCGATATCCAGGCGTCTAAGGTTCCTCTTGGCCAGTTCGGCGTCGTCATAGTTTCTCTCGTGCTGCATCCTGGCGGTGAGAGCCACCATGCCCAAGTTGTGAGCATTCATGATATCGTTGAGGTCACCGGTAAGTCCCAGTGAAAACTCGGTCATGGGAATGGCCAGGGCGTTCCCGCCGCCGGCGGCAGTGCCTTTTACGTTCATGGTGGGTCCGCCCGATGGCTGGCGGATACATGCGCCTACGCTCTGTCCTCTTTTGCCCAGTCCCTCCACCAGGCCCATGGTGGTTGTGGTTTTTCCTTCACCCAGGGGAGTGGGGGTGATGGCGGTAACATTTATGTATTTACCATCCGGCTTGTCTTTCAAACGATCAATAATCTTCATGAAGTCCAGCTTGGCAATCCTGCCGTAGGTGATGACCTCATCCTTCTGGAGACCCAGTTTTTCGCGCCACTCATCCGGAGTGGGCATGTTCTTTTCCGCCAGTTCGGCTATTTGGTAGTCCTTAAGTTGGGTTGCATCGTATGCCATTGGTTCCTCTCCTCTCGTTTTTCTTATTTCTCAAAAATAAATAGGACACTCAGCCCTTGTGAGCCTGAAATACAACCCCCTTTACATTAATAATTTTTTGTAATTAAGGGCAGTCCTATCCATTCATATTGATATAAGGAGTGCTATAATTATACAATCTGGCGCTTCTTTCCTAAAATTTTTTTATTCTATAAAACAACGGATATTCCTTCCTGTCTTTTATATACCCCATTGCCTTGTGTCTATTTTTTTTGCTCCGCCCGGCTCAAAAATTTTTCCAGGGGAACTATATACCTCTCGTGGGTTCCTCTCCCCACCACTTCCACCCCGTCCCTGGCCTCAACCCTGAACAGGAGTCGCCTGCCCTCTATCTCAACCAGCTCGGATTCGGCCTCCACCGACATTCCCCTGGGTGTGGCCGCCAGGTGCTGGACATCAATTTTTGTGCCCACAGTGGTCATGCCCTCATCAAGAAGCGGATCCACCGAGGAAAGGGCGGCCTTTTCCATGAGACCGATCATGGCCGGAGTGGCAAACACCGACACACTGCCGCTTCCATAGGCCACGGCGGTGTTGGAATCATCAACTTCTGTAACCGCCCTGCCCCTTATTCCCACCTTCAAAGAATCCATATTTTTACCACCCTTTCACAAAAAAAATTCTTCAACTGTTATAAAAATCCTTCAATTAGTTTTTCCACAAAGGATATATGATGGGACTATTTTTTCAGTTTTAAAAAAGTCAAAACCTTTTATATGTTTAATTGATCATAAATATGATTCATATTGGCCTCCGCTGAAAAGGCCGGTATAATGCCCGGCACTAAAAATATATATCAAAAACTTTTCAGTCAATAGGATTCGTGAATATTGTCGCAAGGAAAAATTAGTGTCAATAACATATAAAAGGAGGATGATTTCTTTGAACAAAAAAAGGTTTTTTTTATTTGTTTTTTTAGGGCTGATAATTTTATTGTTTGGCATTATTAAAGTTGGTATTGGGGGAAATAAGTATTTGGATGAAGAATATAGAGTACAAGAAACAGTAATTAATACATTCGACCTAAGAGACGATAACTTAAAACCTCTCTTCATGAGGGACATTTTTGATGATCAAATGGCAAAAGAAAGCCCTGACATAAGAGGAAAAGTAGTAGATGCTATTGAGCAATTAACAGAAAATAATGAAATGGTAAAAGGCGATTTTAAGCCAATAATTTTTCTTAAGGGGAACGATAAAGTTTTAATAGGAATCAAACACCAAGATAACACGATTACTCTTCACGAATTTGATATAACCGGAGAAAAACCAGTAAAGGTTGATAAGCAACAGAAGGAGGCAAAATAGATGAATAAAAAGAGTATGTCTGCAACTCTGTTAATGACATTAGCTATGGTTTTATGTGTGGCTACAGTGGTTTACGCATGGACAGTTGGCGGCTATAGTTCAATTGGCACAAGCTACACAGTGGTAACGGGAAGATCATACACGACTAGTGATGTAACTTGCGACATAATTACTGCCTGCAATTGGCTTTATAAGAATGGCAGCCTTGTTGACAATAATGCTGCTACTGCAAGTTATCAAAACGCAGTATCGGTATCGACAAGTGCTCTAAATCCTCCCGGAACCCAATATTGGGAAACATATGGTTCTCACAAAGCTTATAAAGATGGAGTTTATAAAAGATCAAGTTCAACTGCGACAACTAATTGGTAAGGGATGGATGACAGAGGATGACAGGGGGACAGGTTTATAGACAACTGACTCAAATCTAAAGTGTCAGCAACTCCGTCCCCCTGATGCGCGAACAAATAAGCGGCTTTACAGCCGCTTATTCATATATCCATATATCTATATCCCTGCTATATTCCACCAGCTCATGGTCCAGGAAGAAAATGCCTATCTCCCTTTCCGCGCTGGCGGCCGAGTCCGAGCCGTGGATGATGTTTCTTCCCATGTCCATGCCGTATGTGGCCCTGATTGTTCCCGGCGCCGCCTTTAGCGGGTTGGTTGCCCCCATCATTTCCCTGGTGGTGGAGACAACATCCTTGCCCTCAACAACCATGGCCACCACCGGCCCGGAGGTGATATACTCCACCAGGTCTTTGAAAAACGGTTTCCCGGCATGTTCCCCGTAGTGCTTTTCAGCAGTCTCCCTGGAAATGGTGAGCATTTTCAGCCCCACTATTTTAAGCCCTTTTTTTTCAATGCGGGAGATTATTTCCCCCACCAGCCCTCTCTGAACACCGTCAGGCTTGATCATAAGATAGGTTCTTTCCACGATTGCCCAGTCCCCCTCCATCCCTTTGATATCAGTCACTGCTTTTGTGCACGCCCTTGTAAAGCCCGTCCTGCACCATCAATTCCTCAAATTCCGCAGCCTCGATGGTTTCTTTTTCCATCAGGACATTGGCGATCTTGTGCAACGTATCCATGTAGGTCTCCAGAATGTCCTTGGCCCTTTTATATTTCTGGTCTATAATGTTCTTTACTTCCTTGTCGATGGTGGTGGCCACTTCTTCCCCGTAATCCCTGTCCCTGGCCAGATCCCTGCCTAGGAACACCGTCTCCTGCTTGCGACCCAGGGTAAGGGGCCCCACGGCCTCGCTCATGCCGTACTCCATAATCATGCGCCTAACGGTGCTGGTGGCCCTTTCCAGGTCATTCTGGGCCCCGGTGCTTATATCATGCAGCACCACATCCTCCGCCACCCGGCCGGCCAGCAGCATGGTGACCTGATCCAGGAGCATGGACCTGGTCATATAGTAGCGGTCCTCCTTGGGCAGCAGCAGGGTGTAGCCGCCGGCCCTGCCCCTTGGAATTATGGATACCTTATGCAGCGGGTCGGTATTGGGAAGCAGGTACCCCACCAGGGCATGCCCGGCCTCGTGATAAGAAACCAGCTTTTTCTCCTTCTCGCTGATCACCTTTGATTTCTTTTCCGGGCCGGCAATAACCCGTTCTATCGAGCTCTCCAGCTCCGCCATGCCTATTTCCTTTTTCCCCACCCTTGCCGCCAACAGCGCCGCCTCATTGACCATATTGGCCAGATCGGCCCCGGTAAAACCCGGCGTCCTCCTGGCAAGCACCTCCAGGTCGACATCTTCCTCAAAGGGCTTGCCCGCCGAGTGAACCTTCAGTATTTCTTTTCGCCCGGTCAGATCCGGAACATCCACCACCACCTGACGGTCAAACCTGCCCGGCCTCAAAAGCGCCGGGTCCAGAATATCCGGCCTGTTGGTGGCGGCTATTATTATTATGCCCTCGTTGGGAGAAAAGCCATCCATTTCCACCAGCAACTGGTTGAGGGTCTGCTCACGCTCGTCATGTCCACCCCCGAGACCGGCGCCCCTCTGCCGGCCCACGGCGTCAATCTCATCTATGAAAACTATGCAGGGCGCGTTTTTCTTGGCCTGCTCAAAAAGGTCCCTCACCCTGGACGCCCCCACACCCACAAACATCTCCACAAAATCCGAGCCGCTTATGGTAAAGAAGGGAACACCGGCCTCACCTGCCACCGCCCTGGCCAGAAGCGTCTTGCCCGTTCCCGGAGGGCCAAAAAGCAAAACCCCCTTGGGTATCTTGGCCCCAAGCTCGTTGAACTTTTTGGGGTTTTTAAGGAACTCCACTATTTCCTGCATCTCTTCCTTGACTTCATCGGCTCCGGCCACATCGGCAAAGGTTACCTTTTTCTTGTCGTCCGAAACCACCTTGGCCCGGCTTTTACCAAAAGACATGACCCTGTTGCCCCCGCCCTGGGTCTGCTGCATGAGAAAGAAAAACAGCAGCACAAAGATCAGAATGGGCAGCAGGCTGGTTATCAATCCCGTCCACCATCCCGGCTGGGGAGGCGGCTCAAAACTGTACTTTATCTTTTTTTCGTCCAGCAGTTTTATCAAATTGGGATCGGGCTGAGGTCCGTTGGTTACGTATTTTTCAACGCCGTCCTTTTTGCCCGTTATTTTGTTTATATTTTCCCCCGTCTGTATAATTACTTCTGAAACAAGTCCTTTATTAACATTGTTGATAAAGTCGTCATAGCTGATTTTATCCGGCGTGGCCGCAGGTGGGGAGGTGTACCTTATCAGCACAACAATAACAAGGACTATAAGAAGGTATATACTCAGGTTTTTCAGGACCTTGTTCAAACAAAGCCACTCCTCTCTGTGCCTAACAAAACCGATAATGAAAATTGTACCACATCATAATATCTCTTTCAATAATCCTGATTTTCGTTTAAAAAATCAAATTTCCTCCGCTTTGCTTTCCAATAATCTGAGATGCAGGCAGCGCCGGGTATCCTCCCTGACCGCAAACTGCCGCCCCGGACGAAAACCGGCCACCCATACAATATCATTTCCACATGTTACGATAGGTATTGCGTCTCTTTCTTCCCTGGGCACCTTTAAATTAATTAAAAATTTTTTAAGCTTTGTCCTGCCGCCGCCAAAGGGTTCAAAAACGTCTCCGTCCATGCGCCGGCGGACCCTGAGGGGCCCCTTGACGCTTTCCATGTCCAGGACAGCCTCCCCCGGAGGAAAAGTTTTCGGATCCCCCACGCAGGCCGCATCAATAATTTCAGCGGCAATTGCCTTGCCGGATTCGGGAATCCCGGTAATCCCAGGCACTTCGAGTTCATATTGGTAAAATGGCACCCCGGCCCCGGCACTGCCTTTAATAATCTCCAGTAGGGACCCCCTTTTAAACAGCTCAATGCCCCCGGGGAATTGAAACCTTCCGCCTCCCGGCGCACCCTCCAGCATGCCAATGGCGCCTTCCACATGACCGAAGGGAGGTGCAAACCCTCTTCCGGCCAGTTCCCGGCAGGCAATCCTTATAATACGCCTTTTGATCACATCAGGATACGTGAGCAGTCTGGCAATGGAAAAAACCAGCTTTCCCTTTTCCGCCCGGCTGAGGGAATCCTTAAAGGCCTCCCGGGCCAATCGTTCCAGATAGCGGTCCTCCTCCCGGACAATGTCCGCCATCCTGTTCAGGGATAACACCACGGAAGGATTGTAGTTTTCCTCCAGCAAGGGAATCAGGTCCAGCCTGATCCTGTTTCTGAGGTAATATTTTTTCTTATTGGAGCTGTCCTCCCGGTAGGAAATGCCGAACGTGCGGCAGTACAGCTCGATATCACATCTTCTGACGGCAATCAGCGGACGTATATAGAATCCATCCCTTACAGGCGGAATACCGCTAATACCGGACAATCCCGAACCTCTGAGGATATTAATAAGCACTGTTTCCGCCTGGTCGTCGGCATGGTGCCCCAGCGCCACCCTGACGGCCCCGAACTCTGCGGCCGCTTCCCTTAAAAAGCGGTAGCGTACCTCCCTTGCCCCCTCCTGTGTGGAAAGCCCGCTTTTTTTCAAGAATTCCGGGACATTTACCCTTTTTGAAATCAGAGGTATTTTCCACTCCCCGGCAAGGTCCGCCACCAGCCTGGCATCGGCTTCCGCCTCTTCCCCCCTGAACATGTGGTTCAAATGGGCCGCGCACAGCTGAAAGCCCAGGTCATCCTTCAGCCTTAAAAGAAGATGCAGCAGTGATACGGAATCCGGCCCACCGGAAACCCCCACCATAATCTTATCCCCGGGTAAAATCATTTTATGAAACTGTATTGTTAATTTTACCTGGGAAAGAAGATCCATAGTCTCACCAACGGTATATATTACCTCTAAAGAAGGTTTTATTCCACAAAAAGTCTGAAATATCCTTCCCTTTATACTGCGGCTAAAAAGAAAAACCCCCATTTTATCGGGGAAATTCTATAACTTTTTCCTTTTCCAGCCTGATCACCAGCACCGCCATGTCATCAGGCACACTTATTTCACCCCCGCTGCCGGTCTGGGCCAGCCTCATCAGCAGTTCGGCCATCTCCATGGGCTCCAGCCCGGACAGCTCATCCAGCACCCCGGTTATCCAGTCCTGCCCGTCCCGGCCGCCACGGTGGGACTCCAGCACGCCGTCTGTAACCATGACAATAACATCTCCGGAGTTTAACCTTTTTTCCGTAACGCTTATATCTATGTCATTCAATATCCCCACCGGAAGGGTACCGGCCCTGATAAACCCGGGCCGGCCCCCGCGTATCAGGTAGGTGGGGGGAGCGGCAATCTTTACGAACTCCGCCTGCCCGCTGTACAGGTCAATCACAGTCATGTCTATGGTGGCGAAGGTTTCCTCGGGATCTTTCAGCACCTGGACCGAGTTGACTGATTTAATGGCGGTCTCAAAGTCGATTCCCGCCTCCAGCATCCGCCGGAGCAGCGCCACGGTGGCGCCGCTTTCCATGGCGGCGTTTTCCCCCGACCCCATGCCGTCGCTGAGTACCGCCGCAAATTTCCCGTCACTGAGCTGAAAAAATTCAAAGGTATCTCCACAGACTCCGCTCCCGTCCTTGCCGGCCCTGGCGGCGCCCACCGCCACACTGTAGCAGGGACTCTGGTAGAGGCGAAATTTACACAGCCCCTCAATATTGCCCTCGCAAAAACAGCCCGTGGCGGCGTATACCTGGCCCAGCAGTTCGGAAACCACCGGCGCTATTTTGTACCGGCAGTCCAGTTCCCCCCGGCAGGCCTTGGCAGTAATCAACATCTCCCTCCGGTCACCCTTTTCAAATGTTCTGATGCCCTTTACCGGTATGCCCAGCTGTTTCAGTTTTTGCTTCAGGGCCTGGTCGAGCTGCCCCGCCATGTCCCGGCTGAAACGCGACTCCCCGGCCAGGCCCTCTATTACCCCCGCCATTCCCCTGAGCTGGTCCCCCACCGTGGACCTGCCGGAGACAAACTTTTTGCGCCACTGCCTGTCCACCTTCAGCACCTCATACAAACATACAGCGGCCACGGTCAGATCCCTGGGCCTGATACAGCGCAGCTTCAGCTCTTCCGGCAGGTCGCTGACCCGTACCCGCTTGTACACCTCGGCCAGGGCAAACACATCCAGCATATTGCGGTAAGTCCTGAAATACTCTTTTTCCCAGCAGGTTGCGCGGGAGCCGCAGTCGGTGCAGACCTTTTTGCTTATTTCCTCCATTATTTGCTTCAGGGCCTGCTCGTTGTCCTTTTTTTCCATTATTGATGTATTTTCACCAAAGCCCATGGCCATCTCCCGGAAAATGTCCGAAAAATCCTTCAGCCTTTCCCTGAAAGACTCCCTCAGCATCTCTCCACTATCATCGGATTTGGCCGCAGCCGCCTCCCCGGCCACAGAGGAAGCAATCCCCCTGGCCATCGCCTCCGGCAGCAGCATAAAAACAACGCAGGCCAGGCCGGTTTCCGCAATGACGGACTCCATGCTTTCAAAGTTGTTAAAATAAACCAAAAGAATAATATTGGAGGCAAAAAAGGCAAGGGCCACCCCGAATTTACCCACCATGCCGCCCAGTCCCGCCAGCAGGCCGGAAAATGAATAGGCGCCCACCAGATAAGGTGTCACCGTATAGGCCAGGCCGGGGATTATGCCCACCACCGAGCCGGCGGCGGCGCCAAGCCCCGCCCCCCCCACATAGGCGGCAAGGAGAATGATGGTTCTGCTCAAAAAGCCCTTGGCCGATATGTACCAGAGGTGTAAATCACCCGTGCCGGCAATAATTCCGGCCAGTAATACCAGAAAGGAGACCATTTCCTCGGGCCGGAGAGGCATTATGCCGTTGAGCCTGCGCACGGTGGCAAAGAATGAAATGCAGGCAGGCGTCAGGGCGGCGGCAAACAAACCCTCAAAAAAAATGCTTATGTAATCATAAGGTGTAGACCCGGCAAAGGCTGAAAAACCGGCCTTCACGCATATTGTCACACAAAAAACCAGGGCCGCCATCACCGGCCGGCGGCCGGCGTATCTGGGCGGCACAGCCTGGGCCAGCATAAAGGACAGCAGCACAAGGACAACATATGACCACAAACCGTACCCGCTTTCAATTGTAGCCACCCCGGCGGACAAAAAAAGCACCGGTAAAATTCCACGTCTGCCGAAAGTCAGGGCGACCGCCGCCGCATAAGCCCCGGCAAAGGGAATTAACTCGCCCAGGAGAACCGCCCGCCCCACCAGAAAGGCCCCAACGGCGGCAAACACCGCCTCAAGGCTCAAAACACCGGCAAGGGATCCAGGCAGCCCCCGGAGGTCAATACCCCCGGATTTTCGCGCAGGCCGCCGGTGATATGAAGAATTATACGGAATCCGCTTATAAGTATAAACCTCTGTCTTTTCGGACAAAAAAAACTCACCCCTGTACCAGTTTCCTGTATCTGTCAATTATAGTACAGCCGGTGAGCAATTATTGTCACTTTGAGGTTTGAGCGGCGGATTTTGTTTCGACAGGTTCTGCCGCCTTCAGTGCCAGGCCATACATCAGGTCCGCCTCCGACACCGTAACCCCGTCTATACCCAACCCATTAACCACAGCCAGCAAAATACAGGTGCCCGCCTCGATAATGTCCGCCCTGGCGGGCTGCAGGCCGGGTATCCTTTTCCTTTCCTCCGGCCCGGTCCCGACAATCAGGTCAAGCAAACGCATTATCGCGCCCCGGGATAGAAAATAACCATGAACGAGGGACCGGTCGTATTCTTCCAGCCTCATATCCATGGCGGCCAGGGTGGTAATGGTGCCACCCACCCCAATTACTTTACTTATCCCGTCATCCCTCGCCCTGTCCAGGGCCGCCCCCAGAATTTCAAATATTTCCCTCTCACTGTGTCCGCCCTCGGTCATACGAACGGCCCCGGCCCTTACACTAAGGCAGGACAGGCCGCCTTCCCGCTCCCAGGTAAACTCGGTGCTGCCCCCGCCTATATCCACTATCGCCGCCGAGGACATGTCCCCGCCAAATCCGGCGCCCACACCCAGCCAGTTATAAAAGGCCTCCTCGTCACCGTCAAGCACCCGCACCCTGATGCCGGTGCTTTTAAAAACCTCTCCCAGAAACCATTCCCTGTTGGCCGCATCCCTTACCGCGCTGGTGGCTGCTGCTGCAACCGCCGACACGGACCATTTCCGGGCCAGGGCCTCCATCCTGGAAACAGCCTCCACCGTACGGCGGGATGGCTCCTCCAGGAGTTTGCCGCCCTGGATACCCTCTCCCAGCCTGGTTATTTCCATGTCAAAGAGAAGGGGCTTCACCTCTCCCCCCGCTGACACCTCCGCCACCAGCAGCCTGGTGGAATTTGTCCCGATATCAATTACCGCCACCCGGTCCATAACTACCATCCCCATGAATACCCGTCCAATTAAAAACATTCCCATACGGGAATGCCAATATCACAAAAAGGTTTTTATAAATTTTTCATCAGAAAAAGTTAACCGCGGCCGGGGCCGCCTCTGCCGCCCCGCTTGGCATCAGTGCTGCGGCGAAGGGTTTGCAGCCTCTCTTCGCTTTCTTTCATATAGCGTGCCAAACGGTCTTCGAATGACCCCTGAGGTTTCTTTCGGGGAGGACTTACGGATTTTGACGGTCTGGCCTGCTTGATGGAAAGGCTTATTTTCCCCTTCGGATCAACCGAAATAACCTTTACAGAGACTCTGTCATTGGGCTTTAGATACTCCCTGATGTCCCTGACATATACTTCGGCGATTTCAGAAATATGGACCAGCCCGGTTTCTCCCCCGGGGAGTTGGATAAAGGCCCCGAAGTTGGTAATACCGGCCACCACGCCCTCAAGAATACTGCCCACTTCCACCGGCATGTTTTTTATTTTTCCTCCCTCTATACGAGCACAAACATTATGATTAATTATATGCAGATGGCTCAAGAAGTGTCAAGGTTCGTTTTAAAATCTGCAATTAAGATCATGCCCGGTACAGATAAAAAATTAATTGTTCTTTTGGCTCTCTTTTTGCACAGGAACAATCATGGTTTCCCCCGACTTTACAAGGCCCAGTTTTTCTCTGGCCACCTGCTCCACATAGGCATCGGACTGAACCTGTTTTAATTCCTTCCTCAAATCCTCATTTTTTGCTTTTAAATCATTAACTTCCTGTTCGATCTGTGAGATATCACTCTGCAATGCATACAGCCTGTTAAAGTGCGCAACAAAAGAAACTAACAGGTAAAGCAACAGGAAAACGGCAATAACTGTCAGAAGCCTACTGCCGGGCCTGAAAGTCCGGCCTTTTTTCTTAATGGTTTTTTCCCGCTGATAGCCGGGAAGATAGCTGACTTTAGGAGAACTGCTCATCAGGTATTCTCCTCTTCATCGGACCCATATATGCCCAGGCTCCCACCGGGAATAACCAGGACAACCTCGTACCCCTTGCTTCGCGCCCTGTTAAAAAGAGTGGCCACTGTGCTTGAACTCAAACCCAGACGCTTAGCCACCTGCTCGTTGGAAGACCCGGTTTCCTTCAGGGCAACAACCTGTCTCTCACGGAAGCTGAGCTTTTCCACTCCCCTGATTTCTATCTTCATAAGATCACCCCGGGAAACTACAGCCTATCCACATTTATAGTATGGTTTTAGTACATCTTTTCTACATTGTAACATTATCTCCTGCTGTTTGTAAAAGTTTTTTTAATAAAATTTTCTGAATATTAAAGGGCTATTCAGCGGAACCTCCCATGGCAAGGAAAATATCAATAGTCCTTACTATTCCCACCAGCTTATCCCCCTTAAAAACCGGAAGTGAATTCACGCCGTGCTTCAAAAGGGCCAGCGCCACATCGTTCACATTAGTTTCGGCCTTAACAGTGGCCAGCTCTATAGGCCTCATGACATCCCTTACCTTTATCCCCATCTCCTGCCGCAGCCTGCTGGTAAAGTACCATCCCCAGGACTCCGCCTTAAGGTTGATGTCCTCGTCCAACTCCCTGAAACCGGCCGCCTTCAGCAGTCCCCGCAGGGTCAAAATCCCGGTCAGCCTGCCGCTGTCATCAAGCACGGCCACGCTGCGGTGGCCGTGCCAGGCCTTTCCACCCCGGTGAAAGGACCGGCGCAGCACCCTGATGGCCTCAAAGATAGTGGCATTTTGTGAAATAGTGGCATAATCATCTATGGGCACCATTATGTCTCCGGCTGTTTTGGTTTCCTGTAACAACATCCACAGTCTCCCCCTTAAAACGACCCCTCCATCAACTCGCCAACCGACCAGAACAAATCGATGGTGCGAACTATTCCAACCAGTTTTTTCCCATCCATAACAGGAAGGGAGTTCACCTTTTTCCTGCAGACAATCTGAACCGCCTCCAGAATGCTACTGTCCTGCTGCACAGTCACCATCTTCAGCGGCCTCATAATGTCCCTGACGGTTATATCCATGCCGCTGCGAAAGGGCTTGAAAAACATCAGCCCGTCAGAGTCCCCGCTTGTAAGATGGTCATACACCATATGCAACTTGATTGCCTTCAACAGTCCCCGCAGGGTCAAAATACCCACCAGTCCGCCTCCCTGGCCAACCACCAGCAAAGACTGAAAGCCGTACCAGGTTCCGTCCTTTTCATGGAAACTGCTCCCCAGTTCCCGGACGGCATCAATAACGGCAGCGTCATCACCAATAACCGGATACTCCTCCACCGGAACCATAACATCCTTTACCCTGTGCATAAGGGGCATGGCAAATCCTCCCGGCTCAGCATCTTTCTCGCAAACCGCGGCCAACAAAAGGCGGCGGCCGCACCACAGTCATTCAATAATTCCCAACTCCTTCATCTTGGCATACAGGGTGCTCCTGTTCATCTTTAGGGACTGGGCCACCGCGGACCTGTTCCAGTTGTTTTCTTCCAGGGATTTCAGTATTACCCCCCTCTCCACCTCGGCCACAATCTCCTTTAGTGATCCGCCGGGGATGTCCGCCAGCCAACCGGCGCGACCGGATTTTTTTCGAAGGCTTATGGGCAGGTCCTCCACCGTCAATACCGGGCCGTTGGACATCAGGGCCGCCCTTTCGCAAATATTCTTGAGCTCTCTGATATTGCCCGGCCAGTCATAATTTTTCAATAAATCCATCGCCTCGCTGGAAAAACCGGTGATGGCCTTCTTGTATTCCCGGTTGCAGTATTTAATGATGTGGCTGATCAGGTCCGGTATATCAACCTTCCTTTCCCTCAGCGGCGGCAGCATTATCTCAACCACGTTAAGCCTGTAATAGAGGTCTTCCCTGAACTTTCCCTCGGCAATTAAAGCCTCCAGGTCCCTGTTGGTGGCAGAAATAATCCTCACATCCACCCGGATGGTTTCGGTGCCGCCCACCCTTTCAAATTCTTTTTCCTGCAGCACCCTTAAAAGTTTGGCCTGGGTGCTCTGGGACATCTCCCCTATTTCATCCAGAAACAGCGTCCCCTTGCTGGCCAGCTCAAATTTACCCGGTTTGGATGAAACGGCCCCTGTAAAGGACCCCTTCTCATGCCCGAAGAGCTCACTCTCCAGCAAATTTTCCGGTATTGAGGCACAGTTGATTTTAACAAAGGGCCTGTCTTTCCTGACACTGTTTTTATGAATGGCCCTGGCCACCAACTCCTTGCCGGTGCCGCTTTCTCCCCGCACCATAACCGTGGCGTTGGTATTGGCAACCCGGCCGATGGTCTTGTATACACTCTGCATTGTGCTGGAAAAGCCAATCATCTCGTAGGAGTCAACCTCTTCCCCGTCCCGCCAGCTATTGGCCGACCGGTCCAGCAACTCCTTTATCTCAACGGCCTTGGCCACAGTCCCCAGCATTTCCTTTACCTTCAGGGGCTTCATAAGGTAGTCGAAGGCCCCCAGTTTCATGGCCTCAATTGTTGTATCCGTTGTGCCGTAGGCCGTCATGAGTATAACCGGAACATTTTTACCCTTCTTGTTGAGCGCCTCAAGCACCTGAATGCCGTCCATATCGGGCATCCTGATATCCAGCAGCACGGCATCCGGGTCAAGGTTAAAAATCTTTTCAAGGCCTTCCCTTCCACCGGCGGCACACTCAACCGCGTACCCGCTGTCCTCCAGGATATCACGCAAAGTATCCTTCACACCGGCCTCGTCATCAACCACAAGAATAAGCCTGGACAAATCATACATCCTCTCTTGTTTTAAGGTAGAAGGAGAACTTTGTGCCGCGCCCCACCTCGCTGTCCACCTTAACATTCCCTCTGTGCGCCTTTATGATTTCGTAAACGATGGCCAGCCCCAGGCCGGTCCCCTTGGGGCGGGTGGAATAAAAGGGATCAAAAAGGTGAACAATATTTTCCTGGGGAATGCCGCAGCCATTGTCCTCTATGGAAATTTCCACTGTGTCCTCCTCAGGCCCCAAATCCGAGGAGATCTTGACGGTACCCTCTTCCGGAAGGGCCTGAAGGGCATTAAACATTATATTGACAATGACCCTTTCAATCTGCTCGGTATCCATCAACACCTTGGGCAGTCCCGGCTTCAGGTCCCTGACCAGGTTGTACCTTCCCTGATTGATGTCGGTAAAAAATGCCAGTACATTTTCAATAGTTACATTAATATCATTAAAACTCAGTTTGGCCTCGGCCGGCTTGGCAAAATAAAGCAATTGGTCCACTATGGAGTCCAGCCGGGCCACCTCACGGTACATCGTGGCCAGAGCCCTGGAATTGGGCTTTATGTTTTGCTCTTGCCAGTGCTGGATATAGCAGCTGATGGAGGTCAAGGGGTTTCTTATTTCATGGGCCACCCCCGCCACCAGCTTGCCCAGCGAGGCCAGCCTTTCCTGAAGGCGAACCCTTTCCTCCAGCTTAATCCTCTCGGTTATATCACGGCAGGTAAGAACCGCCCCTATTATATCGCCCCTGTTGTCAGCCAGGGTGGATGTGCTTACCAGGAAATTGTGCGCCATGTGCGACCCGCTTATCCAGTCCACCTGCAAGTCCTTGTAGTGTTTGCCCTCTGACAGGGTATCCCGGACCAGCCCGGCAAATGGGGCGCCCTTGGGGAGAATAAGACTGTAGTGGGCATTACCGGCATTTTCAATGTTAAAAATCATTTCAGCCATGTAGTTGGTAATCACCACCCTGCCGCTGTTGTCCACCACAACAATGGCATCGTCGATGGATTCAAGCATTTTTTCATTATACAGATTAAGATAGGCAATTTTAAGGGCAAGGCCGTTTATGGCACTGACAATCTCGCCCAGTTCACCCGGGGCCGGCGGCAGCGTATTACTCAGGTCATCCTCCAATTTTTTGACCCCCGCCTTTATATTTTGCACCTGGGACACAAACTGCCTGAACAGTATCATGGCCCCGCCAATCCCGGTGAAAAGAACCAGTCCAATTATTATATAAATAGTGGTTTCAATTTCTTTTCTCTTTCCATAATAACCTGTATCGGCCAGATATATGGCCGACCTGATAACGCCCTCCAGCTTTCCGTCACGTATAAAGGGCCGGTAAACCTCCACCACACCCCCGGCCTCCGGGCCCAGATCATTTACAACTGTCTGCCTCGTACTTATAACCTCATCAAAGGCATTTTTCCTCCGCATGGAAAAGTTTTCCCCGAAACGCATGGTGCCGTCATAAAAAACATCCAGTCGGTTACAATAAATCCCAATATGAATTTCGGGATAATTTTCCTTTATTATACCTACTTTTTCATTGATCATCTGGCCCAGGACCTGAATCTGCTCTGTCCTTGCGGCATCAGACAGCCCCTGGTCGCCTATATACTCATCCAGCCCCTTGGAAATACTCTGGTCAAAAAGAAGGGCGGCCTCTTCCAGTTTGGCCTTTTGGGTTTCCAACATGGACAATTCGCTATTTTTTATTGTATGCATTAAATAAGCAGAAGATAGTACTGAAATTAACAATATCATCAATATTAATATAAGAATTCTATTGCCAAAGCTTACATTCTGCATAAGTAATTCCTTCCACACAATTTATACCGATAGTATATCCTTGTATATTATATAACCATGATTAAGTGTGGTAAAGTTCAAATGCTCACTATTTTTATCGTGGATTTGTACAATATTACACTACATCCGATAGAAAGCCGGCAGTTTCCGGCCGGATGCCAAAATTGTCCGCTATCCGGGAAACCGCCTGAAAAGATATGCTGACGGATAATTCAACCGACTATGAAACCTTTAACTCCAACAGCTTTTCCCTTGTATAATATATAAAATCGGCCAGGGTCCGGGCGTAGGCCTCCACCATGTTTTCAACGTCATTATCAAACGGGAACAATAGCTTGAACCTGTATTTACCGGTTGCCTCAACCTTTGGGCTTTCCCTTTCAATTTTTGTGCCGATCTGTTTTTCCAGAGATTCAATCTCTCCCAACAGCGGGATAAAAACATTATTCTTATTGCCGTCCATGACCAATTCCATCAATAAAAGATCCATCCCCCTGTAAGTGCCCTTCCTGGGGCTGGTCCTGCCAAGCCTGTAATAGACAAGGTTATCGTTGAACACGCTTATGCATTTGGACGTTTCCTTCAGTCCCAACGAGATGCAGCTTATCTGTATTCCCTTTCGGGAAAGTATTCTCATTGCCTCTTCGGTAATATCGGAAAACAGTTTACCGGTATCTATCTTTCTGTTTTTATACTCCTTTGCCGCCCTTAACTGCAGCAGGTTGCTATTTACTTTTAACCACTTTTCAAATCTTTCCAGAGCTTTTTTATTCTCACCGGTTTGGTCCTGTTGCAAATACTTTTCCTTACAAATCTCAAAAACACCAAAAAACTCGCTCGTGTTCAAAGGCGCTACCCCCCGAAATAATCTGCCCAGAGGCGGCCTAAAGCCGCCTCTGCAATTTAATACAAAACTCTAAACAACTGCCAGGGTGGTCAGCCAGCATACCATCACAATCATCCCGGCAGCAGCAGCCAAATGCGCAAACGAGGACAAACGGCCGGATTTCTCAGTGGGCTCAGCCCTTAACATCTCAGCCTCCACAAAAGGCCTTTCCAGGTTTCGTTCCATCCAGGCATGAAGTTTATTAAAACCTTCCAAAACCGTACACACCCCTTTATGACTACGGAGGGCAGGTGCCTACGCCTCCACAGCCACCCCGTCTTCTCTTGTCTTCTCGCTCTTTGCCCTGCGCAGCGCCTGGAACATCCAGAACAGTATTATTACCGAACCAAGAATTCCACTGCCGAAAAGGAACAGGTTGCTGGTCAGACCGACAGCTCCCAGCGCTGACGGCGAAAGGTTTATAACGCTCATTTCATGAAGATACTTGGGTATAATCATAACACGGCTCAACATAACC
The DNA here is from genome assembly GCA_049325075.1 of Bacillota bacterium. Classification (GTDB taxonomy): domain Bacteria; phylum Bacillota; class Desulfotomaculia; order Desulfotomaculales; family Desulfocucumaceae; genus BRHc4a. The sequence goes on from JBMOPF010000012.1 coordinate 48,828, forward strand.
AGGGCAATTACCGAAGTCATTACCAGTTTGATCTGGTATCCCCTGACCACCCTGGTCCCGACAGCCCCGATATAAACGCCCAGCAGAGATCCACAGTACAGCAGCAGCGGTATCCTGAGATCCACATACCCATACAGCGCGTACAGGAAAGCCCCCTGCATGCCGGAAAAGATGGCCAGGAACAATTCTGTGCCCGCCGCCACGTATGTAGGCACTCCCAGCAGGTAAATCATGGCCGGCACGCCGATGAAGCCGCCCACTCCGATTGATCCCGCCAGAAAGCCTGTTGCAAATCCCACCAGCAGGGCCAGCCAGAGTGAAGTCCTGACATTGGCGACCTTAAAATGAATGATGGGAGGCAGTTTCAGGTTTCTTATTTTCATGGCCAGACCGCCACCCGACCCGTCGCCCTCAGCCTCGCCCCTCCGTATTCGGACTATGTCCCTGTACATGAATACAGTCACCCAGCTCAGTATAAGCACAAACATAATGCTTATATAAAGGTTTGAGCCGGCCTCACCAAGCTTGTGCAACACCCCCTTGTTCATCATTACGGCAACCTGAACCCCTGCAAACAGGGCCAGAAACATCACCAGGCCCATTTTTTTGTCCACATTGCCAAATTCACCGTGCTTCTTGGACCCCATCACAGCCTTGCCGAATTTGTGTGTGATATTGGCCGCCACGGCCATAATTCCGGGCACCCCCAGGCTCATCATGGCGGGCGTCATGATAAAGGCCCCGCCCGACCCCAGGAATCCGCTCAGCAACCCTCCCACAAAGCCTATGCCCACCAGAGACACTCCAAACTTGGGAGTCATTGCGATAAATTTAATCGCCTCGGCCGCAGCCGGTATTTCCACTGCACCAGCCATAATCTCACTCCTCCCTCAGTTTCTGTGATTCCAGCGCCCGCTCCAGCGTCGACTTGATCAACTTATTGATACCAGTCCCAAAAAGGTATGATACCAGCAGAATTATGCTCATTGATATAATTGGAGCGGTATAGTTCTTTGTGGATAAGAGATCAAGCACTTTCTGCGAATTGGAAAACACCAGAAAGTATACTATGGCTGTAAGCGCCAAAAAGAACAGTCCCTTCATAATCCCAGACAAAACAGACTCATTTTTCTCTTTATCTATTGTTTTGTGCTGTTTGGGCTCAAGCTCCAGAGGCCGGCCCTGTTTTGTTTTCTCTCTACTCATTTTGTCCCTCCTCCTCCGTATAGATCAGCCGACAAAAAAACCCGCCTACCACCACCTTTTCTCCTTTTGTGATCCATTGTGCAAATAAGATACCAGGAGAAAAGTTCTATACAGTGCAATATAAGCGGGTTTCAGATGACAACCCCGGCCTTTGGTGATTAATTTTTCGCCACCACTGTCCGATTTTTATACACATACTGGACATGATGAGCTAACGGACCTGGAACGCAAGGGTTGCAAGGTTCATTGTCGAAATATTCTGAGGCTTGTAAATGTATAAAATTCAGTCACTTGGTTATGGCTTGCCATGGATAATAAATATATCAGCAAAAACTTTTTGTAACATCGAATACAAACAGAAAGGGCGGGCATGGATAAGTTATTACATACCGCCCCTGCATGGAACTTACGTCCTATGACAGAATTGCCCCCAGGGCCGACTTCAGGTCCCCATATCTAAAGTCAAACCCCAACTCCAGAGATTTGGCCGGAACCGCCCGCTGTCCATTTAAAAGCAGGGGGGCGGCCATTTCACCCAGTATTATTTTCAACACCGGCCCCGGCACCCACAGCCGGCAGGGGCGCCTTAACATCCCCGCCAGGGCACGGCAGAAATCCCGGTTTCTTACAGGCTCCGGCGCCACAGCGTTAACCGGCCCGCGGGCCCTTTCATTCTCCATCAGGAATACTATCAGCGAAAGCAAATCATCCCTGTGTATCCACGGCATCCACTGCTTTCCCGACCCCATTGGTCCGCCGGCAAACAGCCGGAAAGGCAGCAGCATCCGGGGCAGCGAACCGCCGTCTTTGGCCAGCACAATGCCGGTGCGAAGCAGCACCACCCGAAGATCTGCACTTTCCGCCCGAAGCGCCTCCCTTTCCCAATCCACACATACACTGCTCAAAAAATCCCGCCCGGGACCGGCCGACTCTGTTATTTCCCCATCCCCGGTCCAGCCGTAATAGCCCACCGCAGAACTGCTGATTAAAACCTCCGGCTTTTGCTTCAACCCGGCTATAGCGTCAACCAGCATCCTTGTCCCGAGCACCCTGCTGTTTACAATACGGTCTTTTTGCCGCCGGTTCCAGCGCCGGGAGGCAATCGACTCGCCGGCCAGATTCACCACCGCCCCCGCCCCTTCCAGGGCCTCCCGCCAATTGGGGCCGGTGTCCCCGTTTGGGAAAAGACTTTTCCCCTCCTCCCCCGCCGGCCAGACAACAGCCCTGGCCCCCGGGGGGACCACCGCTGACGGACGCCTGGTCAGCACAGTAACCTCATGGCCGCCGGACAGAAGTAAACTGACCAGCGGCCGGCCGATAAACCCCGTACCGCCGGTTACCACCACCTTCACCCCCGCAGCACCTCCCAACAACAATTACATCTTACTTCTACTCCCCCCACTTAATTCCTTTCCAGTCCAATATCAGAACGGCCCCCTCTTTTTAGTGATCCCAAATATTCATTCTTGACGCTCTCAATTAACACATTTACAATAATGTTAATATGTTAACATTATTGTCCTAAAAAATTAACCCTTGCTTATCACAAGCATAGGCCACTTCTTGTTGAAAGGGGCGATTCCGCATGTCTCAGCTTAACAACCCTCTGGATATTTATAAGCTACTGCCAAAATCCAACTGCAGGCAGTGCCGTCTGCCCACCTGCCTTGCCTTTGCCGCCGCGGTAATCCAGGGCCAAAAGCGCCTGAAGGAATGCCCCTGCCTGGAAAAGACGTTGATTGAACAGCTGGAAGGACAGATTGTCCGGCAAAAGTCACAGGAAGATCAGCTGGAACAAACCTTGGCACAGCTTAAAGAAAAAATTGCCGGCGTTGATTTTTTGTCGGCGGAACAGCGGCTTGGAGCGTCACTCTCCGGAGGAAAGCTCACCTTAAGGTGCCTTGGCAAAAACTTTACAGTGGATTCCCGGGGCAACATTACCTCCGACTGCCATGTGATAACATGGATAACCATTCCCTTGCTCAATTATATACTCTTCTGCCCCGGGCGTGAGGCCTCAGGGGAATGGGTCTCTTTCAGAGAGCTGAAAGGGGGAACAAGGTTCAGCCCCCTTTATGACCAGAGGTGTGAGAAGCCGTTAAAACAGTTCGCCGACACACGGACGGAGCTCTTTGAGGATGTTTTACACATATTTGGCGGAAAGCCGGCGCCGGAGAAGTTCTCTGCCGACATATCCCTTGTTCTGCATCCCCTGCCCAGGGTTCCTGTCCTTATCAGTTACAGCAAACCGGAGAATAATTTCCAGTCCAAATTCAATATACTTTTTGATACCTCCGTGGAGGAAAACCTCGGCATTGACTGGGTCTATATGCTAATGGGGGGCATGGTCAGGATGTTTGAAAAGATAGCATCCAGACACGGTTAGAAATGCCTGGCCCGGAACAACTGATACCGGGTGAGTCCGCTGTCAGGACTCAGAACTCAGCACTCAGAATCTATTGCCGCAAGCGTTAGGGACACGGGCCATAGAGATTTGTCAGGATTTCAGTATTAGCATTTTCAGTATTTCCCATGTATATTTTCCATGTTAACTGGTTAAGAATATCTGCATAACGGAAGGAGGGCAACGGGTTATGCTTTGCCAGATGTGTAATCGCCCGACGGATACTGATATTCAATCCAGTTGCGGGGCCTTTTTGTGCAGGGAGTGTCTTGCTTCTTGCGAAGAGAGGCAGGGTGAATGTATTGCCTGCCCGGTAATTGAATAAGCCGATAGCAAAATTAGTCACGGTATACTTAGTGTTTAACCCCGCCCTGTAATCATGGGCGGGGTTATCTTTTAATATGTAAAGGTGAACGCCCCGATAACCCTGGCCACCGGCCTGGAATTCAAAAAGCTGTTTTGCACCCATGACTCCCAGAAATAAAGGGCTCCGCCCGTGGGGTCCCAGCCGTTCAGGGCATCCTGGGCGGCCTTGATGGCGGACTCACTGGGCGGCCTGTTTATCCACCCGTTTAAAACAGGTTCAAACTGATACCTGCCACCGGAATCCACCTGGTTGACCACTTCCCTGATGGTATCAGGGAAAAGGGGGCTTTTCACCCGGTTAAGCACGGTGGCCCCCACCGCCACCTTGGCCTCGTAACTCTGGTTGTCCGCCTCGGCCGTTATTATCCGGGCAAGGTAATCAAATTCCGATGCCGAAACGCCTCCCCGGCTCACCCCGGCAGCCTGTCCACCCGCCGGCTGATAAGAAACTGCTCCTCTTAAATAGAGCTTCTGCCCCGGATAAATAAGATCTCCCTTCAGTCCGTTATCCGACATCAACTGACTAACTGTTGTACCGTTGTTCATAGCGATTTTGTACAGGGTATCCCCGGGCTTGACTGTATATTCCCAGGTCTTGTCATCGGGTATATAAAGCCTTTGCCCGGGTACAATAACACTGTCCTTCAGATTGTTGGCCCTTTGAATATTGTCTGCGGAAACACCATACCATGATCCGATTTGCCACAGGCTGTCCCCTGACTGGACGGTATATACCGAAGCCCGGGCCTGTCCACAAAAAGAAACAGACAGGGTGATACCCAAAGCCATCGCAATAACACCGGTACGGAAACAATCAATATAACGCTTTATTGTCCTTCCCCCCTACGGCCTCCGGAGTTAGCTGACGGGTTCGGGCAAGGGCGCCCTACCCTCTGAGAAGTGGGAGGTGGGAGGTTAGAGGTGAGATTCCTTGTTGGGATTTGCAAAGCAAATCCCTTCTTATTCTCACCTCCAACTTCTCACTTCTCACCTCTCAATTCCCCCGTATTCCCGGCTTGACGGGAAATTCGGCCCAAATTAATTACGGCGCTGTATCCGTTTGAACTATTATACTGTGCTGCCAACTGTGAGACCAAGAGGTAATATGTGGCTAACAACTTCACCCTTGTCATAATATAGCCTCTTACCCGCGGGGGAAAAGGCTTTTCACTATTTTCGCATGTATCCTGGTAATTGCTGCCTTTATCTTTACAGAGGAATTGCCTGACAGCCTTGCCGTATATTTTCCAGCCCTGCCCAAAAGCCTTCCCACAAGGCCAAAAGGGAAAACAACGGCGATAAAGGTGATCCTGAATGGGAATAACGCTCCCTTCCAGATATAAAACAGGGCTATTCCAACCAGCCTGAAAACCCTGCCCAGCATGAAAAACATCCACCGGGCAAAACTGTAGGCGTGCTTTCCCAGAAGGCGGTCAAACAGAAAGGCGCCCAGAAACAGCCCTATAAAAACATAAAGCCTGATCTGGCCGTAATTTGCCTTTAAAAGAATAGCAAAGGCAACCACGGTAAGAAAAAGCCAGAAAACAATGTCCCCGGCAAAGGTACCCAGTTTTTTGGGCTTGATAATATCGCTTAACACCCTGTAAATCACATGGCACAGCCCGCCAAGCATGCCAATGGCAAGAGTCCATAAAAAAATCTGCACCTGTTCCGCCAAAGACAAATCACTACCCCCCTGCATAATAACCGGCCCATGGCCGTTGCCCACCTTAAACACAGACTGCCATACCTCAAAAAAAAGCGCCTTAGCGCTTAAACCACAAGGAGGGAAATCATCATCTCATTATTCTGCTCAACATGTTTTTGCCCTTCGCCCTGGATGACTTCCCCTCCCGGTACTCCATAGAACTGATATATCCCTGCACACTGAGGGTTCCGTCGTCCAGGTTCAGCTTACTTATGTGCATACCTTCACCTTTGAGAAATAGAACTCCCATAACAGTGTCCAGAACAATCTCCCTCTCATCAAAGCTGCCCACATGACGGACCCCTTCCAGTTCCAGGTGCTTCCTATCTACAAGAGTCAGTTTCTGTCCCTGCTGCTCCACCGACTCTCCCTCCTTAAAACCATTGTCCTACTTATTTTCATAATCATATATATTCACCCCGCCCGTCTAAAAGAATCAGCAAAAAAAAAACGCCCCTCAAGGGCTAAATTATGCGGCTTTTTAAAAAGTTATTTATTATTGCCATAATTTTGCAATCTCAATGTCTTTAAAGTAAAATTTAACTATGTCCCGGGGTGATTTGCCGTTCCGGGCCATCAGCCTTGCTCCCCACTGGCACATCCCGACTCCGTGTCCAAAGCCGTTTCCGGTGAGTATTAATTTATTCCCCTGAATCGAGGCGCTGTCAATAAGCGTTGATCTCACCTGCTCACTTCCCAGGGCCAGCCTTAGAGCCGGTCCCCCTACCTGCACGCTGCCCAGTTGGAGTGTTTCCACCCTTCCCGAGGGGCCCTTTTGCACTATTTTCACCGAATCAATAACACCGGGATCCTTTCCGGCCACCTCATTAACCGCTGCCCTGACCTTGTCCAAAGGTATTTCGGCCCTCCAGGCCCTGTTCTCAGGCGTGGTTATCTGCAGACAGCCGTCTTTTGCCCCGGCCCTGACATACGGGGTGGGAGTCTTCTCGTAACTGAGCCCCTCCTTGGCAGATGCCTCTACCCCCCCGTCACAGGCGGAAAACCATCCCTTGATAAACTGCCCGTTGTACGTGGCAACCTCCCCACGGGTCATTTCCACCGCCTTGCGGACATTATCATTTATCCGGGCGGGATCATACGCCTGAAACTCTTCAACGCTGGTGGAGGCGTCCGTGCCGTGGATTTCCCTTACTCTTCCCGACTCGATGTTTTCCATGGTAAATGTTCGCGCCACTATGGCCTGGGCGGCCAGGGCGTTTACTTCCCAGCCGGGATCCATCTCGGCGGCAACCACCCCCGCCAGGTATTCTTCAAGCTTGATACTCTTCTTTTCTCCTGTCTTGTTGTCATATAGGCTTATGGTAGGCTCTGCCTTATATTTTTCCTGCAGCGGGCTTTTTTGCCGTCCGCCCCTGGCGCAGGAAGATATAATCAATGCAGTCACCAGCAACAGCACTATAATTGTAACAGGCCTGTGCTTTTTCAATGCCACACCCCCGGTAATTTTTTTCTAATCTATTTTTACCGGGAGAGAACTAATTATGCAAGCATAAGACTTATATGAGCGACCGGGAGCGGCGCACACAGCGGCGCCATGTCATGCCCCCGGAGAGTCCTTTGGAAGGAAGGGCCTGTACTTACCATAAAATGATTATTCACTTTTTATGGGGCTGAATAACAACATCCAAGGGGCCCCCTTGAGACGAAAAACCGCACCACCTGTTTAACGTCCCTGCTGTTTCAGCCATTTAACCGTGCTTCTGCAGGCAGGATGCCCGGGAAGAAATTCGGGCAAATTTTTCACATCATCATGATGGGGCCAAGCGCCCCCGGCATACCCCCATCCACACTCAGGCACCCTGCATTATTCAGGCTTTAAGGCCCCCTTACCCATGAGCCTGTTCGTCGCGCAAAGGGTTTGGCCAACACATGATTTCCGGCGCCGGCTATTGATTTGGACACCGCCCCGGGAAAGAACCTCCCCACAAGTCTCCAGGCTGCGGCCTCCACCCCCCTGGCCGCCATGGCCCCGGGAAATTCAAAATATATGCCCGGAAGGAAGCTTCTCGGTAAATCATCATCAAAAAATACCGCTGCTACAGCCAATAAAACCACCCCTATTGGTATTTATTGATGATTTTACCATAATCTGGCTACTGTTGTCTCTGCCGGTATTTGCCCGGTTATTCAGATTAAGGCTGTTTCTCCACCGATTTCTTTACTTGCCGTCCTTTTTCTTCCATCTCTAAAAATACTGCTTTTTTAATGTTTTGAGGGCACCCCTCTCAGAAATATATCCATGGGGGAATGCCCTCCCGTTTTCTGTCCCCGACCCTGAATTCACTCGGCACAAAATCCTTACTCATCAATAATTCTATACATCCCGGACGCTTCCCTTGCAGGAGCGTTTTCCCTGACCTCCAGCACCTCAAATCTGACTGTCCTTTCACCCAGGACAATCTCCACCATGTCCCCCTGTTTTATTTCCGTTCCGGCCTTGGCAACCCTTCCGTTGACCCTGGCCCGCCCCTGTTCGCAAACCTCCTTGGCCACAGTTCGCCGCTTAATCACCCTGGATACCTTTAAAAATTTATCCAGTCTCAAACCAGACCCCCCCTCAATTCTCAACTACGCATATAATAAAAAATCCACACATGTGCGTGGATTTTTTCAAGAAACCTTACAATTAAAAAAATTAAAACGAATAAGACAAATATTTTAGCCAACACTTTCGCGCAGGGCTTTGCCGGCCTTAAACACAGGAACCTTTGCCGCTGCTATGTTAATCTCCTGACCGGTTTGCGGGTTACGGCCTTTCCGGGCAGCCCTTTGCCGAATTTCGAAGGTGCCAAAGCCGACCAGTTGAACCTTTTCCCCACCGGAAAGAGCTTCCTCGATGCTGGCTAGAACAGCAGATACAGCTTTTTCGGCATCCTTCTTGGTAAAATCGGTTTTTTCTGCAACCTTCGAAACGAGATCAGCCTTGTTCATAAATACCCTCCCTTATCTTTTACCTGTTAATGGATTTATTATTCGCTGTTTTTCTTTTATTTCCTCCTGGCAAGAAAATAATTCCTATATTTTTATACTTTTTTATCTTTTTTTGCTTCTTCCCACCACTTGTCCATTTCTTCCAGGGAGCATTCTTCCATTCTTTTCCCTGATTTAGCCGCCTTTCCCTCCACAAGAGCAAATCTATGCATAAACTTTTCACATGTGCCGGCCAGGGCTACCTCCGCATCAATTTTTACCAGCCGGGAAAGGTTAACCACTGAAAACAGAACATCCCCCATCTCATCTTCCATCCGCGCAGGGTCGCCGCCCTTTATTGCCTCCGCCATTTCGACAAGTTCTTCATATATTTTTTCCACAGCCCCCTGGTGGTCCGGCCAGTCAAACCCGACCCTGGCGGCCTTTGCCTGCACTTTCTGCGCCCTCATCAATGACGGAAGGTACCGGGGAATACCCTCCAGCAGACCCCCGCCGGTTTCCCCCTTCTCCTCTTTTTTAATAGCCGCCCAGTTCTCCAGCACCTCATCGCTGTTTTTTACCTTTATTTCCCCAAAAACATGGGGATGCCGCCTGATCATTTTTTCCGTAACAGTTTTTATCACATCGTTAACATCAAAGAAGCCGCCCTCCGAGGCAATCCTGGAGTGGAAGACTATCTGTAGTAATAAGTCTCCCAATTCTTCACATATATTATACATATCCCGCCTTCCAATGGCGTCAACAGCCTCGTAGGCCTCTTCCAGCATATACTGGCGGAGGCTCAAAAAGTCCTGCTCCCTGTCCCAGGGGCACCCGCCAGGCCCCCGCAAGCGGTCCATTACCTCCACCAGGGGGTCCAGGGGATAGCGGCAGGCGGCCGGAGAATCGCCTGCCGGCGGAACATAAACCGATGTAAGGTGGTTTACAGTATCCACTCTGTCCAGATGGTGCAGGGGACACTCCTGTACCACCTCCTCTCCCGGAACACCGGCGGCGGTGACCACCACCACCCTGTGCTCATCAGGGTAAATCTCCATCAGGGACAACTTTATGTCGGAAAGCACCATCCGGCTGTAAGCCTGGGTAATAACAGTGTTGGCGGCCGGGTCCGGCATCTGCCTGTCCAGCCTGAGGCCGTCCACTATATGGATCCCCGCCCCGGGGTCCATCCTTACAACGGCCTGCATGGCGTCAAGAAAACTCATGCCGGGAACTATGCGGACAATGCCGTTGTCCCCGGAGGCGCCTTCCAGTATTAAATGAACGGACTCCTCGGCCACCAGCGGACTTCCCGGAACGGCATACACAACCTCCTCATTCTTTCCCAGGAAAAGCACCTTTTCCGCGATGCGGCGGTATACCTCCTGAAAATCTCCGGCTTCCCGGTATATATAGTCGAATGTCTGAAACTGCAGCTGATGCTCCTCCAGCCATTTCACAGCGGGATGAACCCCGGTGCGAAGCCATATGCATTTACCTTTTAACAGCGCCTCCGCCGCAGCCAGTGAAATCTGTCCCGGATCTCCCGGGCCCAGCCCCACAATAGTAATCATAGCCCACCTGCCTGGTTAATATTTTTTCGCCAGAAATAAGCGCGTTTCCGGTTTATTATACCACAAAAGCCTCTTAACCGGCCTCTGGCCGGTGCCGTCCCGACAGACGGCAAGGACTCAGAACTCAGGACTCAGAACTCAGAATGAGTATGCATTTCTCTTTTGCTTTTTCATAAATTCCTCTTCAATCTCTGTGTCCTCTACAACTTTTTCAACTACATGCATGGAACACAGAAATATATAAGTCCAACTAATCAGCCTTTATAACTTATAAGGAATGCCCGTAACTTCCGAGTCCTGAGTACTGAGTTCTGACAGCAGATTCAATCAGAATTAGCATAAAAGGTGGCCCTTGCGGGCCACCCTTGACAAAAATACTGAAATTGCCGTGCTGCCAAAAACCCAAAATGACTTATTTGCGGCCGGGGATATATCTTATTTCCAAGACTCCCACTTCTACAAGTGGGAGTTCCTTTTTTCACTTCAGGTGGGGTTGAATCCCCATCTGAAGCCCCGATGTTCAGCCTGGCTGAACGAGTTCACTGCTCCATTTGCTTGGCCAAAAAGCCTGCTGCAGTCTCAGCCAGCTTGAGTTCCATTTCCCCCATTTTGATATCAGGCTCCCTGGAGGCCAGTATAACCACACCGATGGGATCACCCTCGGCGATTATGGGGGCGATTACTTCAGCCGAATACTTGCAGTCTTCGTCTTCAACTATCATGCAGTCCTTGAACTGGGGATCTTTCCCCGGGTTGTTCAGAATGACCGCCTTTCTGTCCTCCATCACCTTTTCCACTGCAGAGCCGATGGGCTTGTTTATAAAATCCTTCTTTGGCGCGCCGGCCACTGCAATAATAGTATCCTTGTCCGCTATACAGGCTATATGCCCAAGCGCCTCATGCAGAGAATCGGCATATTCCTTCGCGAAATCTCCCAGCTCTCCGATGGGAGAATATTTCTTCAGTATTACTTCGCCTTCCCTGTCCACAAATATTTCCAGAGGGTCTCCTTCACGTATTCGCAGCGTCCTTCTGATTTCCTTCGGTATGACAACTCTGCCCAAATCGTCAATGCGGCGAACGATACCGGTGGCTTTCATCTATTCACCCTTCCCTCCTTTTTATGCCTCAAAATAACGAATTAACTTTCACAGATAGTATATAACAGGAGGAAAGGAATTATTCATTTTTTACCAATGACCATTATTTTTTTTTCATCATTCGCCTTTATTCTCCGCCTGGGGGGCGCTGTTATCAGCATTCTGGCCGGTTTGGCTTTGTTGTTCTTCAGCCTTTTGGATATAATTTACTATCTGCGCCCGGCTTTTAGCGTCCTCCAGGAACTTGTTGGCCTTTTCCATTTGCGCCTGCCCGGTCAGTTTGCTTATTATCTCATCCTTGACTTCGTCAAATGTTTTCTGCTTTTCAGGGGTGATTTTTTCCATTTTGATCAGGTGGTACCCGTATTGGCTTTTTACCGGGTCCTTTGTAATCTCGCCCGGCTTCAGGGCCTTTGCCGCAGCATCAAAGGCCGGATCGGCCTCTCCGGGGCTAAAGGTGAAAAGCCCTCCGTCGGAAGCGCTGCCCGGATCCTCGGAATTCTGCCTGGCCAGTTCGGCAAAGTCTTTTCCCTGGTTTATCTGCTCAAGAATAGACAGTATTTTCGTTCTGGCCTCCAGGTCAACCTGGGCCGGGTCACCGTCCTTCCCCATGGTCATAGCCAGTATATGCCGGACCTGGTACTGTACAGGAACCAGGAATTCCTCCTTGTTTTGCTGGTAGTATTCCCTGGCCTGGTCCACGGTTGCCGGCGGCACATCGGCAACCACCTTATCCTCCAACTTGGAAATGAGCAGGCTCTTTTCTATTTCCTGCCTGAGCTTAAGCTCGGTGAGACCGGAATCCTGCAGTCTTTTCCGGTAATCCTCCTCGCTCATCTTACCCTTAATATTGGCCAATTCCTTGTCCACTTCTTCCGGAGTAACAGTTAATTCCATTTTTTTTGCTTCCTGAAGCAGAATGGTCTTGTTGATGAGGTTATCAATGGCCTGGGACCTGATCATGGCCACCATGTCCGCATCCTGTTTTTCATCTATCTGGTAACCGTATGCCTGATAGCTCTTAATCATGTTCTGGACCGTTTCGTCCAGCTGTTTAGTGGAAATGGCCTCGCCGTTCACCACAGCCGCGGTCCCGCCGCTGCTGCAGCCTGAAGCCAGTGCCACCGTCATTAAAAGTATGGCAATAACCGCCGCCAGAACCTTACAACTAACAGACTTTTTCAATACTATCCCTCCCCACATTAAATTGATTATATGTTTCTTTGATTAAAAGTGCAATGAACAAATTATTCTCACCGGAGATATCCGCCCAACCTAGGCCAGGTCCCTTACAAACCCCTCCAACTGGTCAAGATAGTATTCGGGGTCGTCCCCGGAAGGCGCCCTCAGCCTTATTTCAAAATCATCCCCCTGGGCGGAAAATTTTACCCTGCTCTTGTGTGACTGGCCGATTTTCACCAGCTTTTCCCCCGTCAGGGGGTGTCCGGGGGCAAACTGCAAACGGAAAAACCCCTGCTGGCCGGCAATATTTTTAATCCTCAACGCTGAGGCCAGGGCCTTTATCCTGGCGACCCTCAACAGCCTTTCCACCGGCAGCGGCACCGGCCCAAACCGGTCCGCCAGCTCACCGGCAAGGTCGTCCAGGGACGGTTCATCCAGCAGCCCTGCCATTCTCCTGTATATTTCCACCCTCTGGTTGGGGTCCGGCATGTATTGTTCGGGAATATATGCCTCCACCGGCACCTCGATAGAGGCTTCCACCGGGCCGGCCTGTTCCTCTCCCCTGGCCTCCCTTACCGCCTCTTCCAGAAGCCGGCAGTAAAGGTCAAAGCCCACGGCGTCTATATGGCCATGCTGCTCAGCCCCCAGCAGATTACCGGCCCCTCTTATTTCCAGGTCTCTCATGGCAATCTTGTATCCCGACCCGAAGGCCGTAAACTCCCTGATGGCCGCCAGCCTTTTCTCAGCCACCTCATTCAGTATCCGGTCCCTCCGGTAGGTAAAATAGGCATAGGCAATCCTGTTGGACCGTCCCACCCGGCCCCGGAGCTGATACAGCTGGGAAAGGCCCATATTGTTGGCATCCTTCACAATAAGGGTGTTCACATTGGGTATGTCCAGCCCGCTTTCAATAATAGTGGTGCACACCAGCACGTCATAGGCGCCGTTTATAAAGTCCATCATTATCTGCTCCAGGTCGTCTTCCCTTATCTGCCCGTGGGCCACCGCCAGCCTGGCCTCAGGAACCAGCCCCTGTATCCACCCGGCCACGCTGTCCAGGTCGACTATCCTGTTATGGACAAAAAACACCTGCCCCCCCCTGTTCATCTCCCTATAGATGGCCTCCCTGATCATGGCGGGGTCCTCTTCCAGAACATAGGTCTGTACCGGAAAACGGTTTTCCGGCGGTGTTTCCAAAAGGCTGGTGTCCCTGACCCCCACCAGCGACATGTGCAGTGTTCTTGGTATGGGTGTGGCGGTAAGTGTCAGCACGTCCACATTGTTCCTTATCATCTTTAGCTTTTCCTTGTGGGCCACCCCGAAGCGCTGCTCCTCGTCAACCACCAGCAGGCCCAGGTTTTTAAAAACAACATCCTCCTGAACCAGCCTGTGGGTTCCTATAATTATGTCCAGTTTCCCCTGGGACAGGTCACGGAGTATCTTCTTCTGCTCCCGGGGCGTCCGGAAGCGGCTGATCATTTCTATCTCGACGGGGTAGGGGGCAAACCTTTCCCGGAAGGTGTTGTAGTGCTGCTGGGCCAATATGGTGGTGGGCACCAATACGGCCACCTGTTTTCCGTCCATCACGCATTTAAAGGCGGCCCTGAGGGCAACCTCGGTCTTGCCGTAGCCCACGTCTCCGCAAAGCAGGCGGTCCATGGGGCGGCTGCTTTCCATATCTCTTTTTACCTCATCAATGGCCCTGATCTGGTCCGGAGTTTCCTCATAGGGGAAGGACGACTCAAAATCCTTTTGCCAAACCGTGTCCTTGCCAAAGGCGTGCCCACGCACACTTTCCCTGGCCGCGTAAAGGGCAAGCAGCTCCTGGGCCATCTCCTTTACGGCCTCCCTGACCCTTCCCTTCAGCCGGCCCCACTCGGCGCCGCCCAGTTTTGAAAGCTTGGGGGCGTCGGAATCCCCCCCCAGGTACTTCTGAATGAGCCCCACCTGGTCGGTGGGAACGTACAGCTTATCCTCCCCGGAGTATTTGATGGCCAGGTAGTCCTTCCGGATACCGCCTATATCCAGCTTTTCAATCCCTGTATAGCGTCCTATCCCGTGGTTCACGTGAACCACGAAATCACCCACCTTGAGATCCGTAAAAGGCTCCATCCGGGATGTTTTAAACCTTGCCCTGCCCCTGGGGCGCCTCTGCCTGCCGAACATCTCGAAGCCCGTAATAACCGCCAGCTTGCACAGGGGCAGCTCAAAGCCTCCGGACAATGCCCCCTCGGCAATGATAACATTGCCATGCCTTACACCGCCGGACAGCGGCCCCATATAAGCGTCTATCCGGGCATCCCTCAGCACGGCAAGCAGCTGTTCCGCCTGATCCCGGTCCCCGGCCAGGAGCACCACCGCATAGCCGGCCCGCTTCCAGGCGGACACCTCGTCGGCAAGAATGTCCATCCGGCCCAGGAATGCATGCATCCCCTTGGCCTGAATGGTTACAACATTCTCCGGATTTATATCCTGCGACTGGCGCGAAAGAAAGAAGACATCCACCCCGGCGAACCTGTCCAGCCCCTTCCGGACGTCCTCCCACCGGACATATCCTTCGTACTGGCCCGGAAGCACCTTCCCTTTGGCAAGAAGGCCGGTATAGGTCTCGCTTCTCTCCCTGTGGATAACGTCACTCAGTTCTTTAAGCCGCTGGGGTTCGTCCAGAACAGACAGGATACCCGGCGGAAAATAGTCGGCCAGGGTTACCGGTTCATGGTAAAAATAGGGCAAAAACTGCTCCATCCCCGGAAAATAGAGGCCTGAGCCAATCCTTTCCACCGCCGTCCGATACACTTCCCCAAGAGACCGCCTGGCGTCAACGCTGCCGGACCTGGTTATTCTTTTCAGTTGGGCGCTGTAATCCTTCTCCAGGCCGGACAGTGCCGCCGCCCGGGCCTTTTCATTCACAACCAGCTCAACGGCAGGGGCAATCCTTATCTCCTTGAATTCTTCCAGCGAACGCTGTGTATCCACATCAAAGGCCCTGACGGAGTACACCTCATCATCAAAAAATTCAACCCGGACGGGGTTTTCCAGAGTCATTGGGAAAACATCAATTATCCCCCCCCTGGAACTGAACTGCCCCCGCCCCTCCACCATATCGCTCCGCTCATATCCCATATCCGCGAGGCGCCTTTTAAAGTCCTCCGGGTCAATTACCGCCCCGGCCCTGAGCACAACACCGCTTCCGGAAAATATTTCCGGGGGGACAAGCCGCCGCAAGAATGCCTCAAGGGTGGCCACAACCACCACATCCTCCCCCCGGGAAAGGGCCTCCAGCACCCTTATCCTTGCCTCCGTTGTCTCGGTGCCGGCTGCGAGAATCTGATAGGGAAGCAGCTGCATGGCCGGAAACTGCATTATCCTCCTGCCCGGCAGCAGGCCGGTCAGGTCTTCGGCCAGGGTGGATGCTTCCTGCTCCCCTGGCGTAATGATTAGGGCCGGCCCGTTTTTATATTCAATAAGCGCGGCCAGCACATATGCCTTCTGTGAGCCTGACAGGCCGAATATTGTCTGCCGCCCCGCCTTTCTTTCAAGACCGCTGCATATCTTCCTGTATTCGGCTGTTCTTTCCAGTGGCCCCAGCAGCTCTCTCATAATGTTTCTTCTCCACAATCCGACTTAATATTGAAAGGACACGACGAAAAGAGCTTTAGCAAGGCTAAAGCCCTTTAAACAGTACTGAAAGCCGGGCAAAAAGACATAATTATACCTTCCAGGATGCCCCAAGGTCTCCCGGCACTGTCATAAAGGCCTTGATACAGTTTATTCTAACAGTAATCTCCCGGCATTATATCTCCAATTATATCTTTGTAACCGGAAGGCGTCAATAATGGCAATTAGTTACAGCAAGGATCAGCCCCGCGTAGTCCTTTTCAGCGCCGACAGCCTTAACACGGCAATATTCCACGCCATATGGGCCACAACCGCCCCTGACACAGCAAGGTATACCGGATATCCGGACCCCAGCAGTAAAAAGGTGACCATTCCGAAGAGGGTGTGCGCCGCCACCCCGAACAGGGCGGCCCAGAACCTCATCCTTCCACCCCATAAGCAGTCCCCGGCAGCTTCCAGCAGCCCGAAAATTATGTGCGTCCCGGGTACCGACACCCCGAAAATGATGGCAGAGCCGGATTTAATCCATTCCTCGCAAAAAGGCCCGTAAACGGCTACGCCGGGCCACCCCAGCCTCCCGATAAACCGGTTCAACACCATGGCCAGGGCTGCAGCCGCAGCTGAGGCCAGTAAAATATTGCCGCCCGATAAACTCATTATAATCTATAGATTTGACATAAATGCAAGGTTTCTATACCCCTGGCGCCCTGTTATACCTGTTCATGGCCGATTCAACACCCTCTCCGACCAGAACGGCCAGCGCCTCGACGGCCGTCTCCAGCGCCCTGGCGGCCAGTCTTTCCTCCTCTTCGGAAAACCTTCCCAAAACCCAGTCAGTCACCTCATAATCCGGATGTTCCGGCCTTCCCACACCTATCCGTATCCTGGCGAAATCGCCGGTGCCCAGCCTCTCAATAATGGATTTAAGGCCGCGGTGGCCGCCGTCCCCCCCACGGGGCCGGATACGAATTCTGCCCGGGGGCAGGTCAATGTCGTCAACAGCAACCACAAGGCTGGAAATGGGTATTTTAAACCAGTTTACCAGACCGGCCACGGATTCCCCGCTCAGGTTCATGTATGTCTGGGGCTTGGCCAATGTCACTGTTCTTCCCTCCAGCACCCCCCGCCCGGTTAAGGCCCCAAACATGGACTTGTTCACCGGGGCGCCCATTTTTTCAGCCAACAGGTCCACCAGCCTGAAACCCATGTTATGCCTTGTACCGGCGTATTCACGGCCCGGATTGCCCAGCCCGACAATAAGATGCACTGTGAAACCACCTCCGGATGAAAAACACTACCAATAGGCCTATTCTAACCGCGATTACCGTGTTTTTCAACAGGTTATGCGTACCGGGTACCTAAGTTACTAAGTTATTCTATTGTAAGTCATACTATGGGGAAATAACTTAGTAACTTAGGTACCCGGTACGCGCTCCTTTTTTAAATGGTCTCCGGAAGTGTGGTTACTGTGTTGGGCTCCACATTGGCCAGGAGGGGGCCGCCGGGAACAACAGCGGAAATTGAAACAAACGGTATATAGGCTATCCTCATGGTATTGGTCATTATATGCAACTCAATATAGTCAACCCCGACATTGTGCAGCATCCCCGTCAGTCCCACCGGACCGCCCCCGGTTACAACAGCAGCCCCTCCGGTCAGGCCCTGCACCGGGGTAATCGGTCCCATTTCCTTGACATAAACAGTTACCTGCTGTCCCACCAGGGACTGAAGCTTGATAAAAAGCGTGCCGTCCTTGTGGCCGCCTTTACATTCCGGCGCAGGCGGACAGCAAGGCGCCCCGGGTCCCGTAACAGGAGGATAAGGGGCCACCGGACCACCTGGCGGCATATATCCCGATACGTCAATTCCGTCATGCCGGGCTGATTTATCTTTTTTGCCAGCCATAAATTAACCCCCTTAAAAAATCTATGTTACAAAATATGCCGGGGGTTGCAGATTGGTGATTATTTCCTCAGAGGCTGCAAGTTAATATTATTTCCCTTTATTTGTCATATAAAAACACAGACCGGCATAGCATTAGTTATAAGGTATCGTCACAGCATTTTTTATTACGCCAAATCAACTTTTGATAAATCTTTTGAAGGGGGGTAAGAAAATTGCTTAAAAGTAAGCAGTTCAACGGCATGAATGTGGTAAGCCTGGAGGAAGGCACCCAAATCGGTTCCGTCGGAGGGCTGGTAATAAACCCCAATTCAAAAAGTGTAGCCGCACTAATAATTGATCAGAAGGGCTGGTTCAGAGAACAAAAATTCATCCCCTTCAGCAAGGTGCACAGCATCGGGGAAGACGTCATCACCATAGACCGCAGCAGCAGGGCTGAAAAGGGAACCAGCCTGCCGGAAATTTTAAAGCTGTTCAAAGACAGGGCTGTGATTATCGGATCCCGGCTCGTTACTGAAAGCGGCACTGTGATGGGGCTGGTGGATGAATTCTACATCGATCTTAAAAGCGGGGATATAGTAGGGCTCGAGTTCTCCGGGGGAACGGTAAGCAATCTTTTTAAGGGAAGCGCATTTCTTGACGCCAATTACATAATGACCCTGGGGGCCTCAATAGTTATATGCAGCGACTCTTCACTGAACAATGCCATAAAGATGGACGGCGGGCTGCAGGAGACACTGCGCGCTTTCCGGGAAAATACCGGCCAGCTGCTGGATATTACCTGGCAAAAAACCAGGGAGCTGGGCCAGAATATCAACCAGTCCCTGGAAAGAATCAAAAGGGAAAGGAGGTCCGGGGAAAGCGATACAAAGCCGGAGCAAAACAGCCGGGTGGAGAGCGGTCCGGCCGAAGAGCAGCCATTAGACATTGAAAAAGCTCCCGCTGAGGAAGACCATATGTCGCCACCGGAACCACCACCGCCCGATCTTCCGGACGACGTAACCATAAAGTAGTCGCCCGCTGGGCGGCACTAGAACTCAGAACTCAGGACTCAGAACTCAGAATTATATGCATTCCTCAGTTTTTAAGGCCTTTTGAAACCACCCCATGATAAAATAAGCCTCTCGCTATGAGAGGCTTATTTTTCTTCTTGAACCCAACCTGACCATTCTGAGTTCTGACCACAATTCCACGCAGCAACAGCTTTACTATGTGTCAAACAGCTTGCTGACACTAAGGTCCTCATGTATCCTTATTATGGCCTCACCCAACAGGGGGGCCACGGAAAGAATTTTCATCTTGGGAATAACCTTGTCCTGGGGAACATTTATGGTGTTGGTCACCAGCACCTCCTTGACGGGTGCGTTTTCCAGGCGCTGCAGGGCCGGCCCGCTTAACACGGGGTGGGTGCAGCAGATGTAGATATCTCTGGCGCCCCGTTCCCTTAACGCGCTTGCCCCCTGGGAAATGGTTCCGGCCGTGTCTATTATGTCATCGATCATAATCACGTTGCGGTCCCTGATGTCCCCGATAATATTCATTATTTCAGCCACGTTGGGCTCCGGGCGGCGCTTGTCGATAATGGCTATGGGCGCCCCGATGCGCTCCGCCAGGTCCCTTGCCCTGGTAACCCCCCCCAGGTCGGGAGAAACCACGGTTAGGTTCTCCAGCTTTTGTTGTATAAAGTACTGGGCAAGAATGGGCACACACGGCAGGTGGTCCACCGGTATATCAAAAAAACCCTGTATCTGTCCGGCGTGAAGGTCCATGGTAATGACCCTCCTGGCGCCGCTGGCAAAAAGAAGGTTTGCCACCAGCTTGGCCGTTATAGGGTCCCTCGCCCTGGTCTTGCGGTCCTGGCGGGCATAGCCGTAATACGGAAGAACAGCCGTTATCCTCCTGGCTGAAGCGCGGCGCACAGCGTCCACCATAATCAGCAGTTCCATGAGATGTTCATTGACTGGTGTACTTGTGGGCTGGACAATAAAAACGTCCGCCCCCCTGACACTTTCGTTGATTTTAACCTGAATTTCTCCGTCACTGAACCTGCTTACCTTGGCGGATCCTACCGAAACCCCCAGGTAGTGTGCAATCTCTTCAGCAAGCCGGGGATTGGCATTACCGGTGAAAATTTTCAGCCTTCTGCGGGATGCCATTAGTATTACCTCCGTATTAGGGTTGATTGCCAAAATGGCGGAACAACAAGGGAATTTATTTATCCACTTTTACTTTCTTCTTTCTGCCGGACCAGCCCGGAACATTCCTCTGTACATCCCTGGTCACCCCGAGGGCGCCGTCCGGGACATCCTTGGTTATTGTGGAACCTGCGCCGGTGACCGAACCCCGGCCCACTTTTACAGGGGCCACAAGGTTTGTGTTGCTGCCGATAAAAGCATTGTCCCCTATATGTGTCTGCCATTTTTTCTCACCGTCATAATTGCAGGTAATAGTGCCGGCCCCAACATTAACATTTTGCCCAATATCGGCATCGCCCATATAGCTCAGGTGGGGCACCTTGCTCCCCCGGCCTATCCGCGCCTTCTTGAGCTCCACAAAATCGCCCACCTTGACGCCGCTGTCAAGGACACAGCCCGGCCTTATATAGGAGTATGGGCCAATGTTGCAGCCATCGCCAATAATGCTGTCTTCTATAACTGACTGCCTTACCGTGACATTATCACCCACCCTGGCCGAAAGCACCTGGGTAAAGGGCCCGATGCGGCAGTTCGAACCTATCACGGCGCTGCCCTGTATCAGTGTGCCCGGGTATATGACCGTGTCACATCCTATCTTTACACCAACATCTATATATACCGACAGGGGATCGATTATGGTAACACCGGAAAGCATCAGCTCCCTGTTTATTTTTCCGGCCATGCTCTCCCTGGCCGCCGCCAGCTGAACGCGGTCATTCACCCCCATGATTTCGGACAAATCCGCTCCGGGAACAGCGTTCACCGGTTTTCCGCCGACCACGTATTTTTCTATCAGGTCCGTCAGATAATACTCCCCCTGGGCGTTGTCAGGTTTTAAAAGTCCAAGTTCCTCAAAAAGGCCGTCTGTTTTAAAACAATACATCCCTGTGTTTATTTCCCTTACCGCCAGTTCATCCGGAGAGGCGTCCTTTTGCTCCACTATCCTCAAAACCCTTCCATCTTCGCCCCGTATAACCCGCCCGTAGCCCTCCGGAATTTCGGCAACGGACGTGAGTACAGTGGCCGCGGCCCCACTCTCCCGGTGAACCGCTATAAGCTTTTTAAGGGTGCCGGATGTAATCAGGGGCGTGTCCCCGCACAGGACCATGACATCACCGGAAAAGTCCTTCAGGGCTTCTGCCGCCTGCAGCAGAGCATGGGCGGTCCCCAGTTGCTCATGCTGGTAAACCACCTCTCCAAGCCCCTCAATTTCTTTCGCCACAAGGTCACCGCCAAAGCCCGCAACAACAATAATTTTGTCGGAACCGGCCTCCATGGCCGATTGCAAAACGTGGCAAATCATCGGTAAGCCGCAAATATTGTGAAGAACCTTCGGCTGTCCGGACTTCATTCTGGTTCCCTTGCCGGCAGCAAGAACAACGGTTGCCAGGTGCATTCTCCCAGCCTGCCCTTCGCTATTTTTACAATATTCATTTTTACAATGCAAACCTTTTTTTTATTCAACAAGAAATAGAAATTCCCTCTATACTTATCTTTTTTTTGATTTTTCACACAAAAAAGAGAGCCTAGGCTCCCTTATGTTTCCCGTTTTATTATTATATCGCTGCCTCATACGCCTGCAACACAGCGTTCTGTATAACTTCACGGGCAGAAGATGTGATGGGATGCGCTATATCTCTGAATTCCCCGTCAGGAGTTTTCCTGCTGGGCATGGCAACGAATAATCCGTTCTGTCCTTCCACCACCTTGACGTCATGTATTACAAACATGTCGTCAAGGGTAACCGAAACAATTGCCTTCATCTTTCCTTCAGATAAAATTTTACGCACCCTTACGTCAGTAACGATCAAATCCCCTCACCACCTTCCCTGTTAAAAATTATGCCAAACCGGTTTAATTTTTTTGTACAGTTCTCCATTACAATAAAAAATTCCTTCATTTTTCCAGTTTTGTTATGAAAAATATTCCTTATATAAAAAATTTTTAAAAAAACCTCAAGCCCTTTTTGTAGTCTGTCCCCTTGCTATAAAATCTCCACAGAATAGCCGTGTTCCTTTATGGAGGCAACCACGCCGCCCACGTGTTCACGGTCGGTGGTCTCAAGGTTGAATTCAACCTCCGCGTCCCGTAAAGGCACACCCGGCCTTGACCGGTCATGAATTATAGAAATTATGTTTACCCCCTGGGAGGCCACCAGTGAAATAATTTTTTGCAGACTTCCCGGCCTGTCGGGAATAATGGTCTTCAGCCTCAGCCTGCGGCCGGATTTTACCAGGCCCCTTTCAATAATTGTGGAAAGGATGTTTATATCAATATTGCCGCCGCTGACCACCACCACCACATTCATCCCGTCCAGCCTCAGCCTGCCGTGAATCACTGCCGCCAGGGCCGCCGCCCCTGCCCCTTCGGCCATCACCTTGGTGCGCTCCAGAAGCATCAGTATGGCCTGGGAAATTTCCTCGTCATCCACCAGAACAATGTCGTCCACATATTTCCTGACCAGTTCAAATGGTATCTCTCCCGGCCGGCGAACATTGATACCCTCGGCGATCGTTGCCGAAACAGGCAGATCACCTGTTTCACCAAATTTTCGCAGCAAATACAACGCAGGTGTGCCGGCCGACTGCACACCATAGACCTTTATTTGAGGCCTGAGGGCCTTTAATGCAAAGGAGACCCCGCCCAGCAGGCCCCCTCCCCCGGCCGGTAAAACCACAGCGTCGGCGGAGGCAAGCTGCTCCAGAATCTCCAGCCCGAGGGTAGCCTGCCCGACAATGACGTCATGGTCATTAAAACCGTGTACATAAGTGGCCCCGGTGTCCCTTTGTATTTCTCCGGCCCTGTCAAAAGCCTGGTCGTAATCCTTTCCCGCCAGTATCACCTCGGCTCCGTATCCCCTGCTGGCCATAACCTTTGACAAGGGCGAGCCCTCAGGCATTACTATGGTGGCTTTTATCCCGGATCTGGCTGCGGCGTACGCCAGGCCCTGGGCATGATTGCCGGCGGAGGCTGAAATAACACCCCTTGACCTTTCCCCGGGGGAGAGAAGGCTTATCCTGTTGTATGCCCCTCTTATCTTGAAGGAACCTGTTTTCTGCATGTTTTCCAGCTTTAAATAGATGTTGGCCCCGGTCAGCCGGCTAAAGGTGCCTGAGTAATCCAGCGGTGTTTTGTGAATTACGCCGGCCATCCTCTCCCTGGCCTTTTCCACCTGGTCCAGTGTAAAAGTTGCTGCCATGTCGGCTCCCCCCGGTTGTGGGAAATATCATAAAAAAGCGGGTGACCTTTCGCAGCGGCCTCCTAGGCTGTGTCCAACACATTCCTGACCAGTTCAAGATCGCTGGGCTTATCCACATCCACGCCCACCTCGGGGTAAGCAGACACAACCACCGCCCCTTCCACCCCCAGCAGGGCTGAGACCTTTTCCTCCGCTTCCTTTATGGTAACCTTCTTTAACAGGAATCTCAGAAGGAAGGACATGCCCACAATTCTGCTCAGCTGTACCGGACTTTTGCGGGCGTCAACCAGCCGCTGCCCTATTTTCATACAGCGCTCCACGGTCCCGGGGTCCACAAGAAAAATATTCCCCCCGGTAAATTCGCCCTCTCTCAGCGTAACATATGTACGCCGGACCCTGACATACTCCTTTTCCACAACCTCCCGCGGCACTACAGGATAATATATCTGGGCCGGCCTCTTTTCGCACCTGTCCAGAAAATCTTCTATGGCCCGGGGTGTTATCATGGGTATGTCGCATGTAGTGATCAGAATTCTATTCGCCCCCGGCAGCTCCCGCACACCCCTGGACACATTTTCCATGAGATTGCCCCTGGCGGATATGACCCGTACATCTTTTCTTCCCGATAAACAGGCCATTTCCGAAGGGCCCACCACGATAATCCTGCCGATGCGCTCAGAGCTCCTGAGGGCGTCAACAACATACTCCACCATTGTCTTGCGCCCAATGGCTATCATGGCCTCGTAGGGCGCGGAACTGCATTGCCTGAGGGGGCCGTCGTTTTTACTGCCGGCCAGTACCAGTGCATCCACCATTTATTCCTTTGCCTCCCGCAGGGCATTTAAAAGACTCTGTTCGGCATTTTCTATATGTTCCCGGGCCAGGTCCTGGGCCAGCTCAATGTTCCGGTCGCTTATGGCCTCAACAATCTTGCGATGCTCACCCAGGGCGACCTTTGTGCGGCCCGGCTGAGACAGCGAGGTGGTCCTGAAGCGCTGAATCTGCTCTTTCAGGTGGGTAATGATCTGCACCAGCCGGTCATTGCGGCAGGCCCTGTATATGGAGTCGTGAAAATTGGTGTCCGTTTCCACTATGGCGTCTATGTCATCCTTGTCGCTAAGTTCTGAAATCTGCACAAGAGACCGCTCCAGTTCTTCCAGCTCAAGGTCGGTTATTCTTTCAGCCGCCAGGCCCGCCGCCAGGGCCTCCAGGGCCGCCCTCACCTCAAAAACATCCACTATGTCTTTTACTGAAATACCCGAGACGAAGGCCCCCTTGCGGGGCATCATAACCACAAAGCCTTCCAGCTCAAGCTTCCTGATGGCCTCCCTGATAGGAGTCCTGCTCACACCCATCTCGTCGGCCAGCTGCATTTCCATCAGACGCTCGCCGGGTTTCAGCCTCCCCTGGATAATAGCCTCGCGAAGCGATTCAAAAACCAGCTCCCGGAGGGGCTTGTAATTATCCAGCCTTATTGGAACAAGCCTGGACCCTGCCATTTCCATTCCCCCACTCCGTAATCTACATTATTTTTATAGTGTTTCGGTTACTATAATGCGGCACCCCGGCAGCTTAAGCCTTGAGGCAACGTACCCGGCCTCAACGGGATCGGCGCACAGCCCGAATACCGTGGGGCCGCTGCCGCTCATCAGTGAGCCCACAGCCCCTGCCGCCGTAAGCGCCTCTTTAATCTCCAGTATTTCCGGGTACAGCGATGCTGTCACCCTTTCCAGGGCATTTCCCAAAAGCCCGGCCAGGGCTTTAAGGTCTCCCTTTTTCAGCGCCCCGGCCACGGCCATGGTATCAGGATGCCGGCCGGGCGGCAGGGTGTCATAAAGGCCGTAAACCCTGGCTGTTGAAACCCCAAAGGGCGGCTTTACCAGCACCACGCCAATGCCGGACAACGCCGGCAGCGGGGTCAGCGCCTCCCCCCTTCCACCGGCCAGGGCGGCATTTCCCATGAGACAGAAGGGGACGTCGGAACCCACCTTTTCACCCAGCCGGAAAAGCGCCCGGCTGTCCGCATTAATCCCCCACAGCCGGTTTAGACATTTCAAGGCCGCCGCCGCGTCGGCGGAGCCTCCGGCCAGTCCCGCGGCCACCGGTATGTTTTTCTCTATGTATATCCTTGCTCCCCTGTTACAGCCAAACTCCCTCCGCAGGAGGTCCGCAGCCTTATAAACAATGTTGCCGGAACCGGACGGCACACCGGGGTCACTGCTCTCCACTGTAATGACTCCGTCCTCCCTTGTTTCTATACCAAGGGTATCGTGCAGGGCAAGGCAATGCATAACAGTAAGAATCTCATGAAACCCGTCCCGCCTCACCCCCAGTACATCAAGGGACAGATTAATTTTGGCCGGAGCCATTACCTCCGTAAACAACCTTAAAAACCCTTTCCATCAAAAACATTTTGTTCATTCTATGAGGTATTTAATACCACCCGGCAATAAAATTTCCTTTTTTTATTGCAAAAGTCATTTATATAAAGCGGCGGATAAATCTTATGTCTATTGAAAGTGTTTTGTTATTACCGATATGACAAGCCACGATATAGTATAACCCTTCTTTGGCCCGGCCGATGCCTGTTTCATATTCTACCCCTCTGATTAATAATATTATCATTGAATATAATGAAGAGAGGTGGCTGAAATGTCAGGCTGCAACAATATACCGGAAGCCGGAACCAACATCACCATATTCCGCTCTTCCCGCAGACTTCAGTACTCACAAGGTGACCATGCGGTTAAAGTATACCCGGTTGCGGTGGGTAAATTTTCCACCCCCACGCCCACCGGAAACTACAAGGTGATAAACAAAATTGTTAACCCGGGGGGTATGCTGGGCACAAGGTGGATGGGGCTGGATATTCCGGGAGGAAACTATGGAATCCACGGCACTAACAATCCATCTTCCATAGGAAAATTTATTTCCAACGGGTGCATAAGGATGCACAACCGGGACGTGGAGGAGATTTTCCCCATGGTTGCGGTGGGAACACCGGTGCAGATAACCGACCATGACGACATCCCCGCCGTAGATTCCGGCTATCCCCCACAGCAGGGACAGGGTAAAAAGTATGTGGTAAAAGCCGGTGACACACTTTGGAATATCTCCGCCAGGTTTGGAGTACCCCTGGACGCACTGATTTCGGCCAACAATCTTGCCGATCCCGACTTCCTTATACCAGGACAGGTGATTATTATTCCCTGACCGGCGCCGGGGTCATTCCGCGCGAACTGCGGTTTCACTTGCGCAGCAAAAGCCAGGCGCCGCATGCCATCAGCAGGGTCCCACCTACCCGGTACCAGGAAAACTGCAGCTTTTCCATACCAAAGAGGCCAAAATGGTCAATGATGGTGGCGGTTAAAATCTGCCCCAGTATTATCGAGGTGGTGGCCGGCGCTACACCTACAACAGGTATACTTCTGGCCACACAGTATATTATTATCACCCCCAACACCCCGCCAAGGTAGGTATAAAGGGGGGCCTGGCCCAGAAGACTCAGCTTCCCCTGCCCCAGTCCCGGGACAAACAGCAGCAGGGATACAAAAGCAAGGCCCACCAGGTGCACAACGAAGGTGGCCTCAAGCAGACCGATAACCTTTGCCTGGGCAGTATTCAACGTTCCCTGAAAGGCCATGGCCGCCCCGGAAAAAGCGGCAATTAAAAGAGACAACAATTTGCCGCTCATTGATTACTCCCTTGCCTGTCCTGAAAAACATAAGGGGAGTACCCCAGGGAATCAAGGGTACGCTTAAGGTATTCTTCCCTGATCACCCCGGGGTCGAACTCAACACGTACGGTCCTGTCGGCGGCTGAAACCAACACGTCCCGGACACCATCAATCAGACTCAAATTGTGTTCTATTTCCCGGGCCCCCCCGCTGTCCCTCAGCCCCCCCACCTTGAAAACAGCTTTTTCAGAATCCGCCAAAAAATCACCCCCATTACATATGGGGGTATTTTATGCCGTCACTACGGCATAATATTCATGGGCCGGTAAAAACAAATCAACCCAGGCGGCGGTCCCATACCGAAACACGGCGCCTTATATCTGTCCGGCCCTGATCCGAAGTTTTTTCCCCGGTTTCCTTATTGTCAGGCCGCCCCTTTGTCTCCCTTTCATACCCCGGCGGGGCGGGGGGCTGCTGCATCATACTGGTGAGCAGCCCCAGCAGAAGGGCGTTTTCCGGCCTTTGCCCCTGAGCGCCCATGAGGCTTAACAGCAGCGCAGGATTAATTCCGGGCGGACCTCCCCCCGGCTCCCTCCTGTTTTGCCCCCCCTGCGCCAGCATGCTCATCAGAAGCGGCATCATGGGGTTTTCCATGGCGCCGGGAGCACTTTTCCCCAGAGGGGACTTCTTATTCATAACGCTTACAATCCCCAGCAGGTTGACCAGGCCAATCACCGCCATGGTGTCCACCATATCGACATTTTCGCCGGACTGGTACTCCAGCAGTCTAAACATTACATTTTCCAGGTGGACTTCGCTGTCTGAACCGTTAGTTGGCATTCAAGCACCTCCTCCATTCTATTTGGTCACAGATTGCAGGCCCGCGCCATATGATGGAATTAAAAACACATTTAAAGGAGGTCTGAAAATTGTCCGATAAATACAGGACCGGCCCTCATCCAGCGCTTCTCCCCCTGTTTCTGGCCATTTCCCACCCTGCCGGAGAGAATATTGATCAAACACTGGACAGCCTGGTTAAATTCATACAATCAACCAGGGACGCCCTGCAGGCAATGAGAAACGGGATGGAAACCTTTGAGGCCGGCATGATGAATATTGCCGCTCCCGCCCCTTCAAATACAAACCCTTCACCCGCCATAAACCTGCCGGTGAATAAAATTGAAAAGGAGAACTCAAACGAACCCGAGATTCCTGAATAAAGCGTCCCCAAACGGTAAAGTCCGGGCAAGGCAGGCATACAGCCTGCCTATTTTTCAGTCTCCCCTTTGGGGGCACTGTCATTGCCGGCAGGCAGCGTTTCACTTTGCCCGGTCCCGGGGGCGGTTTCCCCGGGCCTTCCGGGGGGCGGCCCCATTAACCTGCCTAAAAGGCCTGCCAGGTGACCATGACCCGAACCGGCCCCATCCTTTCCGGCCAGCATGGAAATAAGGGGACCCGGATCGAAGGCGGCGCCACCCCGGGCCGCCGGGCCACCCGGCCTATCAACACTGTTTCCGGCCCCCTCCGGCGGGGGAAAAACTCCTTCTTTTTTTATTCCGGCCCTGTAGTTGATTATGTCAATGAGGCCCATAAGATTGACCAGCCCCAGCAAAATAATCAGGTCGTCAGGGCCGACCCCGCCGGACGCCCCGGACCTGAGAAGCTGGAAAAGGGTCTCTTCCATACCTGTAAATTTACCGTCTTCACCGCTCAAACCATCACCTCCCCTAAAAAAACCATCTGATAAGACAGTGGCCCTTAATCGAAAAAAAAAGCTGTTCCGTAGAGAAACAGCTTCCCTTCAGGCATCTTGCACCCTTACAGCCCGCTGCTGCTGCTCACACAAACAAGGCTTGCGTCATCAATAACGGCCTGGCAGTTATTGACTACCGAGGTCGGGACCTGCATGGCTATACGCACCAGCGCATAGGAGGCGTCTTCCTGAATGGGCCCCACGTTAAGGCAGAATTGCCTGTATGTGGTCGGGATCTGGGACGATGCCCAGGACTGGCTCTGGGTGTCTATAAGCTCACTTTCCGCATTAAAATAGCTTATCTGGGCCTCCAGTACGAAATCGCAGGCCGGGCCCACAGCCGGCTCCAGCCTCATGGCATAGAAGCAAAGCCGGTAATGGTTGCCGGGGCGAACATTCTTGACAGTCTGGAAAACCGCCGCCGGCAGGGTGGGATCATTCCCAAGCCCGGCAGCGTAGGTACCGGTCCTGGCCAGTGTGTCGCCGGCCCTGAAAACGTTGGTCGCCCCCCAGAGAAGCGGTGTGTTCCCAACCCAGTGCTCAAATCCGGGGTCACGCAGAATGTTTTTGTTTTTGTCGCATTTTTCCGGCGAGGGGCAGACCTGGACATATATCTGGCGCTGCTCCACCACCTTGGTCTTGACCATAATGACACCTGTCTGCTGTAAACGGCTGGCACGCACAAGATCCCATGTGATGTCGGCTCTGGTTCCATGGAACGTTACATCCACATCGTCAATGTCGATTACCGGCTCAGGCTCACTGAGCTCTATTGTCTTGGTAAAGGGAATATCCTCTCCAACGTGTTTTACGGCATCCTCCTGATTTACATAATAAATCTGTTTGTGCAGTACCCCGTGGACCACCACTTTCTTGACAAAAGCCCTCCCCGCCGGTATATGATGGTCGAAAAAGTGCGGCCACTTCTTGGAAATGCTCATGTTCCAGGTGGATTCACTTTCATGAACAAAAACAGGATCAGCCTCCAGATCACGGACGGATACATCGATATGATCTACTTTTTTGGCCAGTTCGGGCATGCAGAAGGTGGAATCCACCACCACCTGGGCCTCACTTTCGGCAACAACCACCGGAACCTTTATTTTTACACACCTTACCTGTTCCGGTTCCGCGTAATAGTATTCAATTGGCATGCTTGAACCCCCTTATATATTAATTTTTTACCCCTTGGCAACACAGGGCACATATACCACCATGCCAGGCGATATCCTATTGAAATCCGGAAGCTGCGGATTGGCGGCCTTCATTTCTTCCAGTGAGACCCCATACATGCGCCCAATGGTATAAAGAGTGTCACCCTTCTTTACAACATACTCGATAGTTGAGCCCGGAGGGCAAGCCGTGGGTGATACCGCCGCAGTGGAAGTCAGCACATTCTCCTTGAGGCTTCTGGTAACCCTTGCCGTTACCTTGAGAACAGCCTCAACGGATATTTCACAGCCCTGTGCGCTGGAGGTCAGATATTCAACATTGGCCTTTACATCAACATTTGTATCCTCCCTGGCCCCCATAACCTCCACAAATGTCCGGAAGGGCAGTGTCCTGTGAAGGGCGTGTACCGGCTGGTCGTTCAAAGCGGCCACGTATACAATCTGTACGTCCACATCGCCGCTTACCACAACCTTGTCCTTGAGAATCTTTTTGTCTTTTACATTCACTTTTTCGGTGGTGGTGCTGAGGATCTTTTCCACATCAGGTTTGGGCTCCGGCGTCTCAAAGGTGTCCCGGAGAACCACCTGGGTGGTGTTCTCACCAACCAGGCTGTCGACCCTGAGCTGTGTAAAAGTGGGATCCACGTTGGGGCAATTGCTTACATCCGTGATTACCTTTATAGTCCGCGGCTCCACAACATTGGCCGTCAGTTTCAGAACCAGGTCCACCCGCAGGCGGTCGCACTCTCTCCTGACCGGCTCCACATCCACACTTTCCACCGCTACGTCAAAATTGACGTCCATCCCCTGTTCGGCTCCCTTGACCTCCACAAAATCACTAAATTTAAAGGTTCGGTGCAGGCTATGTACTGGCTGATCCGGAAGCATCCCGACATAGGTCAGGGTAACCGTGGCCTCTCCGTCAACAACCACCTTGTTTTTCAAAACCCTGGTATCCGTTATCTCGACCTTCACATCGGTATCCAGAATTTTTTCCACCGGCGGCTTTTCCTCAGGAACATCAAACTCATCGCTGATCAGCACCTGCCTCCTGTTGCTGGCCACCAGGTCATCAACGGTAATGTCCTCTGTTTCGCATTCACACCCTGTGGGGCACTGGGTAACAACATCGAGGTCCATTATATCGCTCACCTTGACAGAAACCCCTAAAACCGCTGTTACATCGAAATTCCTGGGATTATTTTTCTGACGGTTGACAGTCAAATCTTCAATGGCAATATCCGCACCAACCTTCATACCCGGGAGAGCGCCGGGTACATCCACAAAGGCGGTAAAATCAATTTGCCCGTGCATGTGATGAACCGATTGGGCCGGTTCAAAGGCAACGTAGACAATCTGCAGGCTGAGGGTGCCGTTCACAATAACCTTGTCCGGCACTATTTCCAATTTCTTAGCCCTGACCGACTTATCGGCGGACAAAACCTTTTCAACGTCCGGCTTGGGGTCCGGTACGGTCACAATTCCCCTTACAACTGTCTGGGTGGACTCTTCACTGATTACCTGATTAACCCGAAGCCTTTCTGTGCCCGGTGCTACGGTTCCAACCATTCCTTCTTCCTCCTTTCAATGCTGGTGTATAAATAGCCGTTCTCTATATATATATGAAGTGAACCTCAAAATGTGCAAAAATGATTGACAGTAAGGATAAATAAAGCCCTAAAAACACCCTCTCCTTACAAAAGGTTAAAGATGGCTTTATCACCCAGAGTTATGAACAATAACTGTTCATATATATGTATGATTGCTTAGCTTTATAAATAAGTGGTAATATGAAGCAATTTTAATATTATATTCCAGCGCAAAAAACAAAAAACACCCTTTTAGGGTGTCAGATAAAAGGATTATTAAAGAAAGGCCACGGAGGTGAAGAGCCCCCGTGGCCTGGTCTTTATCCTATAAACATCTGCACAAACATTTTCCCGTAGGGGCCGCCGTCCACTATTCCTATTCCCACTTCCCTGAAACTGCTGTTCATTATATTGGCCCGGTGTCCCGGACTGTTCATTAAGCTTGTGTGGGCAATATCGACACTGGGGGCGCCCGCCAGATTCTCACCCGCGGTGCGGTAGGTTATACCGAACTGTCTCATCATATCAAAGGGGCTGCCGTATGTCGGCGAGGTATGGTCGAAATAGTTCTTGCTGATCATGTCCTTCGCCTTCAATCTGGCCACTTCTGTAAGCTTGAGGTTTGCCTTGAGGGGCTGCAGTCCGCCGGCGGCCCTCTCTGCATTGACCAGACTCAACATCCTTTGCTCATCCGCAGTCAGCCCGGCCGCCGTTCCTGTATCACCGGAACCTGTTTGGCCGCCGCTCCCCGTAGGGGGAGTGGTGGTCCCCCCGGTGGTTCCCCCGGTGCTCCCGCCATTGCTTCCGCCGCCGGTCCCGCTGCCTGTTCCGCTTCCTGTTCCGCCGTCTGTAAACATCTCCACAATATACATGTAATTACCCTTGACGGCTATTCCCACCCCGACCCGGCTGTATTTGGGGCTCAGTATATTGGCCTTGTTGCCGGAGGATTTCATAAGGGCTGCATGCGCACTGGTCACCGAATACGATACCGCCAGATTCTCGCCTGCATTTACATATTTAACACCATAACTGGTCAGCATGCTTTTGTATGTGCCATATGTGGGCGAGGTGTGAGAGAAATAGTTGTTGTCAATAAAATCCCGGGCCTTTAGCCCGGCCAGCCTGGACAGCAGGGCATCCTGTGTCAGGGCTGCAAGGCCCGCGCCTGCCCGCTCCCTGTTAATCAGGCTCACCATCAGGGACTCATCCGATGAAACATCGCCGTTTCCCGTGGACGGCTGCCGGGGCTGATTATTCCGGCCGGGCTGTTCCACTGTCCCGGCGGAACCGCTGTCCCTCTGCCCCCCGGTAAACATCTGCACACAGTACCTGTACCCGCCGCTTACCACAATGCCGATGCCTACACGGTCATAGTTCTTGCCCAGAATATTGGCCCTGTGGCCCGGGGACTGCATAAGGGCGTTGTGCGCACTGGTCACCGAGGGCGCCATGGCCAGGTTTTCACCCGCGTAAGAATAGCTTATGCCGTAGCTCTTCATCATATCAAAGGGGCTTCCGTATGTAGGAGAGTTGTGGTCAAAATAACCCCTGTCCACCATGTCCTGAGCCTTGAGCCTGGCCAGCTTGACCAGGGACGCATCCGCCGTCAGGCTGCCCAGTCCGGCCGCAGCCCTCTCTTTGTTCACCAGGCTCAGCATCTGGGACTCTTCGCTGGAAAGGCTTACGGATGTTGCGCCCAATACCGGATAAATTCCACAGCTGCCTGCTGAAACGGCTCCCTTAAATTGGATATTGCCGGAAGGAACTTTTTGTCCGCGGAAAAGGTCTTTTATACTAGCCGGAATGTTAGGGGCAAAAGAACCGCAGTCAATGCTGTCAAGTAAACCACTGCCGCCGGAACCGGCAAGGACGGGGCCGGCCTGTCCACCGCAAACTCCCGGCCCGGGGGAAGCAAAAACCGCCGGAACAATACAAAGGGTGATGATAAACACTACAAACCCGGTAAGAAGAAACCTCTTTCTGATACTCATACCTTTCTCCTTTCTTTTTGCGCCTCCGGAGTTAGCTGACGGGTTCGGTAAAAAGATAAAACCTACCTGGCTCAGATGTCGGACGTCGGAATAATAGGATTTCTTTCAGCGAATTCCTATAAGAGCTGACGACTGATGACTGACGTCTGACAACTGAACTGGGATTCACCCCGGGAAATGGTTCCTCCGTACCCACCGTATTTTTTTAAGCGGGATTCGGCTTCCGGTTCAGCATATTTTCCTTGCGTACAAGCTCTTTACTGTGAACCCATAGCCTGTACAAAAAGGAAATATGTGCAATTACTTTACCAGAATAGAGATATCTTCCTCAACGACAATATTCTTCATTGTCCGACCTGATAGCTGGTTAAATGATTACAGTACGGCCAATTACTGCCGTAAACACAAAATTACACACCAGTGGTATTCCTATCCAGAATGCCATACATCCGGGGCATACATCACCGCACCCATGCCATCAGTCAGCGCAAGGCATTCAGGGTTGTCACCCTCCCCGAAAAAGCC
The DNA here is from genome assembly GCA_049325075.1 of Bacillota bacterium. Classification (GTDB taxonomy): domain Bacteria; phylum Bacillota; class Desulfotomaculia; order Desulfotomaculales; family Desulfocucumaceae; genus BRHc4a. The sequence continues at coordinate 82,922 of JBMOPF010000012.1, forward strand.
GGTCAGTATAAACATTTTACTCCTGAAGGATCTCTGCAGCCTCTTTATGGTCAGCTCATCAAAGTTATACATGAGCTCCAGCCTGCTTACGGCCCCCTTAATCACCATCATATACCTTCCGTCGGACTGTTTTAAAAACATGACCCTGTACGGATAACCGGTATAGCTCACCATATCCTCAATGGCACTGACATATCCTTTAACCGCCAGGATGGCCTCACATCTGGTCTTCATTCTCGGCCCCACGGCGGGAATATCCTTCCCCAAAAAAGTCAGGGTAATTTCCCCGGCCTCTGAATCCGGGCACCTTTCAGCCATACATGACCCTCCCACCTTCTGGCGCCGGGCACCCGGGTTACCACACCCCGGCACCAATATTCCGCGTAGTAACTTGGGTGCCCTGTACCAGTCATCTATACCAGCTCCACAGACAGCTTTGAAAGTACCAGGTCCAGCTGATTGAAGACGGTATATTTTTCCGACCCCGCAAAAAGGAGGCCCACCGCCCTTTTTCTTTCATCCAGCACCAGGGAACCGCTGTCTCCTCCCTGTGAGGTCATCTCGGAGACAACCTGGCTGGAAAATATGCCCACCTCATTATCGGACAGGTCCACCTGGAGAGTAACATTTAGGGCAGTTACGCTTCCCGTGGTGAGGCCCGAGCTCCGGCCGCTCTTCATAATTTTCCGGTCCACTTCCACTGTTCCCACGCCCTGCGGACGCCCTATCTCCATAATTTCAGGGGATAGCATATCCTGCGATACCGGGCGGGCCACTGCGGCGTCTATAAGGTTGCTCCCCCTGTAGCGCTTTACAAATTTCATATCATAACTGGGGCGGATAAGATGCACCAGCTTGGTACCGATCTTCGCCGCCCCCTCGGCAACCGGGCACTCGGGGGTATTTACGCTGCGCATCAGCGGCCAGAACCGCAATAGATCCCCAATCCTGTCAGCCTCCGTTCCCCCGTCGAAAGCCGCCGGCTGAAATATAGGGTCTCCGGGCGCAGACCTTCCGTCTTTTCCGTTTGTTGCGTTGGCCAGTATGTGGTTATTGCTCAGGATGAGCAATTCCCTGGTATTTAAATCCCTGACCACTGCCCCGAAGGTGCCGGCGGTTATCCTGTAATGACCTATACTGACCCCGGGACGGGCCGGCCGTACTTTATCCGTTCTTCCTTCAAGCAGCCGGACCCGGCCTATTTCAATAACATCTGTAAGCACACCACCGACATCCCCGGGAATGGCCTCATTCCCGGCCAGATTCGACCTGGGCACCTTTTTCTCAACAAAAATTATTACTGCCGGCTTTTTTGTACGTTCGCCGCCGACCTGCTTCATGCCCACCCCTACACCGATTACATTTTTCATATTAAGGAATTTGTCCCTGGTCTTTTTCAGAGTTCGCAAGCAATGCTCCATATCAAACCCTCCTCACCGCACCTCCTCCCATATTATTCAGAGGGCGGGGAAAGGGTTCTCAATAGGTGCTCTTGGGTATGCCCAGCCTGTATTTTCCGCGTGTTTCAACGCCGCCTATTCCGTCAAAGCCTGTTATGGTACTGGCAATTACATCTTTGAGGGCAATGGGGTCATAAATGGACGTATATGCTATTTTCTCCATTACAAACACCGGGTCATATGCGTTG
>JBMOPF010000013.1:0-11854 GCA_049325075.1 Bacillota bacterium
CAAAAGCCTGAGAGGAGCTGGACGCGACTTTCGAAGGCGGTTGGCAGTCCTTTGGCGACCGAGTTTAGAGACTGTTGCAGCCGGAGATGATGCAGCCGGGGTTTAACACTCCCCCTACCCGCAAGCGTCCCCTTATGAGAACTCAGAACTCAGAATTCCGGGCATTCCTTTTTCATCCTTTATGGTGCCACTTATAAAAGTGGCATGTGGGTCTGGATTCCGACCCCATAGGATGTCAGTATAAGTTATTTTCAAGGCAGGTGGACCCGGAAAGTGGTTTCCCTGCCGGGTGTGCTGGCAACCTTTATGGCGCCTCTGTGGCTTTTGACTATCCAGTCGGCAATGGCCAGCCCCAGGCCGGTGCCGCCGTCCTGCCTTGTTCTGGACCTGTCTATGCGGTAAAACCTTTCAAAGATTCTGTCCAGGTGCTCGTTTTCAATACCTTCTCCTGTGTCCGACACCACTATTTCCATGCCGCCGGCCCTCCTCAGCTCCAATTTTACTTTTCCGCCCGGCGGGGTGTGTTTTATGGCGTTGTCCAGCAGTATCAATACAAGCTGGGCAATGCGGCTTTTATCACCGTTATACCGGAGTTCCGGCGTTATGGCCATTTCAAGGCTGATGCCTTTTTTTGCCGCCAGAGGCTCAAAGGGAGCCGCGGCGGCCTGTATTACCTCCGATAATGAGAACTTTTCCATATTCAGTTCCAGCTGGTTGGAGTCGGCCCTGGCCAGGAATAGCAAATCTTCCAGCAATTTTGCCATATATTCCGACTCAACCCTTATATTATCCAGCCATTTTGCATGGCTGCCCACCTTCTCCTCCGGATCGCTTGTCACTATCTCCAGGTTTGTTTTAATCACCGCCAGCGGGGTGCGAAGTTCGTGTGAGGCGTCGGCCACAAAGTCCCTCTGCCGCTCCCATGCCCTCTTTATGGGGATAAGTGCCCGCTCAGCCATAAAGCTGCTGCCCCAGAAGGAAAGACCCAGGGCGGTAAAGCCCACAAAGGCCAGTATCGCCAGAAGCTCAGCCAACATCTCCTCTTCCCGGGCCATATCGTTAAATACAATAATATAGCCGCTGCCGTCCTTCAGCGGCGCCTTTAAGAAGGTGTAAAACTCAACTGTGCGCAGCATTCCTGTGGACCCGCCGGAGCCCAGAGCCTCTTCCACCATGGCCGACAGCCGGCCGGGGGGAATGGAGACCCTTCTTGAAACAGAGATTATTGCGCCGCTCTCATCGGTTTTGATGAAAAAATAAGACGGGATCTCCGGGATTTGCCCCGCGCCGTCACTCATCCCGTCTTCCGCCATCCGGGCAACCGATTGCATTAATTGCTCACTCTTTTTAAATATGCTTCTGCTCATGGAAAAGTAAATGCCGCTGATAATAAGCGCCAACAGCAGTACAGTGACCGCAACATTGATAAGGGTCAGCTGAAGCCTAACTTTTCGAAACATTGTCATTCACCTTCAGGCCGTATCCAATCCCCCGCAGGGTTTTGATGCAGACGCTGCTGTCCAGCTGTTTAAGCTTTTTGCGCAGGAAATGTATGTATATTTCCACCGCGTTGGCCTCTACCTCAGCGTCGAATCCCCATACCTTGTTCATTATCTGGTCCCTGGTGAGCACCCTGCCGGAGTGCCGCATCAGGTATTCCAGCAACTGTGACTCCTTGACGGTCAGCTTAATGGTTTCCCTGCCGTTGCCGACCCCGCCGCTCCTGGGATCGAGGCTTAAATCACCCGTTTTTATTATCTCATCCTGAACAGGGACCGCCGGCCGGCGCAGCAGGGCCTTTATTCTGGCCAGCAGCTCCTCGGTGGCAAAGGGCTTTATCAGATAGTCATCGGCGCCGGCATCAAGCCCTTCCACCCTGTCCCCCACAGTGTCCCGGGCGGTCAGCATCAAAACCGGAGTCATAACCCCTTCCCGCCTCATTTCCTTCAAAATGGTGACTCCATCCCTGCGGGGAAGCATGCGGTCAAGTATTACCAGGTCGTACAGGCCGCTGTCGGCCAACTCCTGCCCTACTTCCCCATCGTAGGCAACATCAACTCCGTAATTATTCTTTTTGAGTATCCAGGCCAGGGCGTCAGCCAGCCTTTTTTCATCCTCCACCAACAGCAGGCGCATTGCAATCCCCCCTTTTATTTACTATAATCTTTGCACCTTGAAAAATCATTAAATTTATAAAGGTTAATTAAAGCTTTTCCGGCTAAAATCAAATCAAAAATTGTTACAAGTGAGGGTGGTCGGTATGAAGGCTGCGGATATTTTCGCAAAGGTCAAGGGGAAGTGGCTGTACTATGTCGTTGCGCTGGTGATTCTGGCCCTTTGCGGCTATGCCGCATCAGAGGCGCTGCACCGGAAAGAGGTGGTGAAAAAACAACCGTATGCGGCCCAGGAAGTATATCTGGATATTCTTCACCTGGAAAACAGCCCTGACCTGAAGCTGTCCGCTGCGCAGGCCGCATCAATGCTGCCTCTGGTTGAAAAGCTGTCCTCCGGCGAAACCATTCAGGCTGAAGATATAACAAATATTTATTCGCTGCTCACCACCCAACAGTATTTGTCCCTGCTGAACATTAATGCAAAGGATAGAAACAATTCTGATTTCAGAAGGGACGGGCACGATGAGCGCCTCAGAATAAATGATTCCAAGCAGGAGGCATTGAAGAATATAACCCTCAATTTATTAAAGGAAAGAGCCGGGGGTAATGCGGCCCAGTGACCTGACCCGACTGCAGCCGCAACGCAGCGGGTGGGACTTTTTCAGCAGCCCCCGGACCCCTTACGTCGGGGGGCTGAACCTGTAATATATTACAGCCCGGGGCACTCCCCGGCCATTCAGGTTCTCTGTCCTTACCTCGACCCTTTCAACCAGGAGCCTGACAATTTCCCTGTCAATCAGTTCCTCATTTATACCGGAGGACAGCACCTCCCGGAGGGCTTCCATTCCCGGGGGGCCTTCGGCCGGCCCGCGGCGGCCCGCGTCAATTTCCCTGCGCCTCTGTTCCAGCAGGTCCAGTTCAGCGGCCAGGGCCTTTAATTCCGCCTCTGCCTCACCGTCGCTTATTATCGACCTGACGGCCAGGGACAGTATCTTTTGCCTGGCCTCTTTTTTCAGGGCTATGGCCCGCTCAACCTGCCGCGCCTCTTTTTCCGGCGCCGGCCCAGCGCCGGATCCGCTGTCCAGCGCACTCCACACGGCCTCCCAGATGTTACCGGGATCTTTGAAAAACCTTATTATATCCTCTTTTATGACGCCCTCCAGCTCCGTCGCCCTGACCTGCCTGTTCGGGCAAGCCCTGCCCTGACCGTGATTCACCGATCCGGTACACCTGTAATAATACCTGCTTCCCCTGCCGCTGCTGTTGCCCACCATGGCCAGGCCGCACCGGCCGCAAAATATAATACCCCGCAGCAAATACTGCCTGTACCGGGGGCCCCGGGCAGGGTGCCCGTTTTCCGACAATATCTCTTCCGCCCGCCTGAAGTCCTCCACCGAAATTATCGGCGGCACTCTGATCACCGGCCCACTTTTTCCCTTTTGGGAGCGCCTCATGGTCCGGTATTCCCCGGTGTACAAGGCCGAGCGCAGTATTATGCTGATGTGGCCGGCATGCCACCGGCCGCTGCCGCTGTTGGCCGCGCCCTTTGAAACCGCGGGGGTGGGTATCCCCCTGGCATTGAGGTACCGGGCCAGTGAAACCATGCCCATGCCCTGGTTGTACAGGCGGAATATAAGCCTCACTGTCCCGGCCTCCTGCTCAAACACCGCCAGCCGCTTGCCGGGCCCTATCCTGTAGCCGAAGGGCGGCGGCCCGGAAGTCCAGCAGCCATCCCTTGCCTTTCTTTCCTTTCCCAGCTGGGTCCGCTCCAGAATGGTGTCGCGCTCCAGGGCCGCGATGCTGGCCAAAAGGGTCATGAAGAACTTTCCCACCGGGGTGCCGGTGTCAAAGGCCTCGGTCATTGACTTTATGGGGATATTCAGTTCCTCCAGCTCGTAGTAGGTGTTCAAAACCACCTGGGTGGACCTGGCCAGCCTGTCAAGGCGGTAAAAGTACACCGCCGAAAACTTGCCGGCACGGGCGTCGGACAGCAGCCTGGCCCCCTCGGGGCGGCATTCCAGGGGTATGGTTCCGGAAACCCCCTCGTCCAGATACATCTCAAAGCCGCCTATATTTTCCTCCGGCCCGTGTAAGGCAAAATACCTCCTGGCGAATTCCACCTGGCCGGCGATGTTGCCCCGGCCGGCCTGCTCCTCGGTGCTGACCCTTCCATAAAATGCCACGCGCAAGACCGGAAACCCCCTTTGCCAAAAGACATATACATTTTCTGAGACGCAGTCTTTAAACCCGTGGAGGCCCGGCAGATGATAGTTGAAAAGCACTTCAGCGAAAAAAACGAAAACCGGGAATATGTAGTCCGGTCCTTCCTCCTGCTGTTTAAAAAAATGGGCATCGAAACAAAAACAGCCTCCGCCCAGAATAATTATTTACCCCGGGAAAAAAATATGACCCCCGGGAAGGAAAACCACAAGGAAAGAAATAATAATCTCAAAAATATGACTTGACAGACTACACTGAGGGGAGGAATAACATGAACATTCAATGGCTTGGACATGCCTGCTTTTTAATCACGCTTGGGGATGGGAAAACCATTATTACGGACCCCTTCGGTGACAGTGTGGGCTACCCACAGCCCGGCCTCAAGGCGGACCTGGTCACCGTCAGCCACCAGCACTATGACCACAACGCGGTGGACAAGGTCGGGGGAAGCCCACGGGTTATTGATACTGAAGGCGCCCATTCGTATAAAAACATCAGTGTGCACGGAATCCCCTCCTGGCACGACAAAAATGAAGGGAGCCAGAGGGGCGGCAATATTATGTTCGTCATCGAGGCGGAGGGGGTAAGGGTCTGCCACCTGGGAGACCTTGGACACACGCTTAACCCGGATCAGGTCAGCCGTCTGGGGAGGATGGATGTACTGCTGATACCCGTCGGCGGCTTTTACACCATCGGTCCGGACGAGGCGGCCCGGGTGGTGGAGCAGCTTAATCCCGGATATGTGGCGCCGATGCACTACAAGACCGATTACATCGACTTTCCCATCGTCACGGCCGATGAGTTCCTGAAAAATTATCCCGGCTACAGGACAGAAAAAGAACTGGCGGTCACCCGCGAGTCCATTCCGGACTCAACGCAGGCGGTGCTGCTGGAACTGCGGAGATAGCGCTTTTAGCGCCTACGGATGGAGGAAAATTTAATTTGCATAATGAACAACCGCTGTGGACCAGGAATTTTTTACTGATTTGCCTGGCCAACCTGGCCATCTTCACCAGCTTTTATTTCCTGCTCCCGACACTGCCGGTATTTGTCACTGATTTCCTGGGTGGCGACCCCGGCAATGTAGGCTATATCATCGGAATCCTCTCACTGACGGCGGTTCTGGTGCGCCCGCTGTCCGGCTACCTGCTGGACGCCCTGGGCCGGAAAAAAATACTTATCCTGGCGGTGGCCGCCTTTGCCCTTGCCATGGCGGCCTATATCCCCGTGGCGGGGCTTGCGGCGCTGCTTATACTGAGGGGCCTGCACGGAATAGCCTGGGGCTTTACCACCACCGCCGCCGGGACGGTTGCAGCCGATGTGGTGCCCCCGTCCAGGAGAGGGGAGGGCATGGGCTACTATGGCCTGTCCAATACCCTGGCCATGGCCGCCGGCCCCAGCCTGGGCCTTTTTATACTTAACAGCGCCGGCTTTACAGTGCTTTTCACCGCCAGCCTGGCCGCGGCCCTGGCCGGCCTTGCCTTTTCACTGGGCATATCCTACCGTGAAAACAGGCTGCCGGCGGCAGCGGAAATCTCCCTGGAAAGCCTGTTTGAGCCGAAGGTGTTCTCCCTGTCCGGGGTGATGTTTTTTATTGCCGTGGGCTACGGGGGAATAGTCTCCTTTATTACCCTGTACGGAAAGGAACTGGGAATAAAAAACGCCGGCACCTATTTCCTGGTCTATGCGTTGACCCTGCTTGTGGTAAGGCCGGCCGCCGGCCGACTGTTTGACAGAAAAGGGCCCGCGGGAATAATGGCCGCCGGCTTCGCGTCAATTTTACTGGCCTTTGTCATACTCTTCCTTGCCGGTGGAATAGGTCCTTTCCTGCTGTCAGCGGTGGCCATGGGAATAGGGTTCGGCACGGTTCAGCCCAGCGCAATGGCCATGGCCATCAACCGGGTGGCCCCGCACCGGAGGGGGGCCGCCAATGGCACCATTATGAGCTCCTTCGACCTGGGCATTGGGCTGGGCTCAATAATCCTGGGGGCGATATCCAATTCCGCCGGGCTTTCCAACATGTACCTGTCCTGCTCCCTGTTTGTAATCGCGGCCGCCGCCATATTCTTTCTCATGGCCCTGCGGCAGCCGGCAGCCGGCGCCGAATAGCCGGGGCATGGAAAAAACCGGCAGCATCAGCAGGAAGAGGCGCCTCCCGGCCGGAATCATTATGTAAAAGTATTGAAGGTGGAACGTATGCCTGAATCAGTCAAAGTCCTGGTTATTGACGATGACAAAAACATCTGCGACCTTCTCCGGCTTTACCTGGAAAAGGACGGCCACCGTCTTGTTTTTGCCCATGACGGGAGCGAGGGCCTGGACGCCTTTAAAAGGGAGGCTCCCGACCTGGTCATTCTGGATATAATGCTGCCCGTAATCAACGGCTGGGAGGTCTGCCGGCTGATCCGGCAAAAAAGCGATGTGCCCATAATAATGCTGACAGCCAGGGATAAAAGCGATGAAAAGGTGACCGGCCTGGACATGGGAGCGGACGACTACGTAGCCAAGCCCTTCGACCCGAAGGAAGTTGCCGCCAGGGTCCGGGCCCACCTGAGAAAGAAAAAGCCCGCCTCCGCAGAAACCGGTGAAACCCTTACCGCCGGCAACCTTTCCCTGGATATAAAAAAATATGAGGCCCGGTGCGATGGAAGCCCGGTGGTACTGTCACCAAAGGAACTGCAGCTGCTCCATTATCTTATGCTGAACAAAAACCTGGTCCTGACCAGAGAGCAGATACTTGACAAGGTATGGGGATATGATTTTACAGGCGAGACCAGGACCGTGGATATGCATGTCAAGAAAATAAGGGAGAAACTGAAAGAGGGCGCGGGCTGGGAAATTAAAACGGTATACGGCGTCGGCTACAAGTTTGAGGTGAGCTGATGGGCGGAAATATTTTTCAAAGGCTGTTGTTTACATACGCGGCCGTTTTAATTATAGCCGTATTGCTTCTGGCCGCGCTGCTGACCTTTTTCTTCAACATTTTCCTGTTCAATCAGAAAACCAACCAGCTGATAACCACCGGCAGGAGTCTGCAGAGCTTGAGCCAGGACTTCTTCGCCGGTAAAATGAGCCGGGATGAGCTGGAGCGGACAGGCAACACCATGGGCATGATTACCGACAGCCAGATATTCATGCTGGACGAGCAAAAAATGTCCCTCCTGAAATTCCAGGACCAGCAGGTGTTTAATGCCGGGGATATAAAGACAATACTGGATGGCGGTATTATAACCCGCAAAGAACAGTATTCCAACCAGATGAACGGATATTTTGCCTTTGTGGGAATGCCGCTGTACAACGGGGACAAGGTGACCGGAGCCATACTCCTTTTATCCCCCCAGGAGCAGGCCAACAAGACACTCACCCAGATTTACAAAATAATCTGGGGCACCACCGGCGTTTCCATGGTCATTGCGTCGGTGTTTATCTACATACTGTCGGTGAAAATATCAAGGCCGGTGGAAAATATACAGAAGGCTGCCGCCGCAATAGCGGAAGGGCGCTTTACCGACGACCTCAAACCTTCGGGCAGCGACGAGGTGGCCCAGCTCACCAAAACCTTTAACTATATGAAAAACAGGCTCATGCAAATAGAGGAAATGCGCAAAGACCTGATTGCCAACGTCTCCCACGAACTGCGCACCCCCCTCACCTCCATCAGCGGCTTTATCCTGGGAATACTGGACGGGGTCATACCCCCCGGAGAACAGGAAAAATACCTGAGACTGGCATATGAAGAAACCGCCAGGCTCAACAGGCTGGTAAACGACCTGCTGCAGCTGGCCAGGATACAGACGGGAAACATCAGCCTTAACCGTGAAAAAATAGACGTTGGCGATTTTCTCAGGGAAATTGCGGAGGAAAACAGCCTCGCCACAGCCCGGAGAAACATAGCGCTCACCTCCGCCAGCCCTGACGGGGTCTTAATTTACGCCGACAGGGACCGCCTTAAACAAATACTGATTAACCTTCTGCACAATGCGATAAATTATTCCGGCGAAGGGGGAGAAATAAGCATTCAGGCTCAAAAAACAGGCGACAGCCTTATGGTCACAGTGTCCGACAGCGGGCCGGGAATACCGGAAGATCAGCTGGACCTTATTTTTGAAAAATTTTACCGGGTGGAGAAGTCAAGGAGCCGGGAAATCCCGGGAACCGGGCTGGGGCTCTCCATAGCCCGGGAACTGGTGGAACTGCACGGCGGCAAAATATACGCCCGTAACAAACCAGGCCGCGGTACCGATATGATCTTTGAAATACCGCTGGGTACGGAACAGCCCGGGGACGACCAATAAAAAATTGCCATAAGAAGGAAAAAGCACATGGGAAAGAGAATTTTGGAATAAGACCCGGCTGGAGAGCACCCTGCCAGGCGGCTGAGTTTCAGAGGGGGTTCGTTGTATGAAGGTTAGAAGGTTTTTGCCCTTTCTGCTGTTGGCGGCTGTCATTCTGGTTGCCGCCGCTATTTTTGCAACGTCCGAGAAAATACTGGCCGACAGGTTTGCAGAACTTGATGCAATTAACGTACACAACAATATCAGTCAGGTATTGAACTCCCTGTCCTATGAAATTTCCGGCCTGGACCAGAGGGCCGCCGCCCTTGCTTCCATTGACCGGACAGATACCTTTCCGGGATCGATATACTCAGGTGCCGAAGGGGCGGGGGAAGGCCCCCCCGTCAGTAACCAACCGGGCCAGGGAGTTGATTTCGCTGTATTCCTGGACTCCTCCGGCAACACGTTATTCAGCAAATCTATCGACCTTAACGGACAGGAATGGTCCGCAATACTGCATGAAAACAGCCTTTACCCCCAAAGCCCCCTGCTGTCCCCGCCCGAAGGGGGTATCGCCGGTGTGGCCATACTTCCCGAAGGTCCTTTTATCCTTGCCAGCCGCCCGGTGATTTATCACAGCGGGGAGGGAAACTCGCCGCTGGGCACGGTTATTTTGGGCAAACGCATTGACAGCGACCTTACCAAAAGGCTGGCCGGAAATACAGGCATGCCGGTAACCATATCGGGGGCCGGCGGCCCCGAAATCGCTCCGGAGATTACCGGGGCCCTGGCCTCATCCTCCCAGAACCCGCCGTTTATCTCCCTCCCGGCGGGCCGGGATGTAATTGCGGGATATACCCTTGTGAAAGACATATACGGCAGCCCCACAGTACTGATTAAGGCCTCGGCGCCCGGACTTGTACAGAAGAACGGGCGTGCGGTCATACTGTACTCCGTCGTATCGGCTGCCGCAGCCGGCGCCATCACGGGACTGCTACTTTTATTATTTATGGAAAGGTCAGTGTTTTCAAAACTGGCCCGGGTTACAGAACAAATAAAGGAGACTGCGGAAAAGGGAGACTTCACCCGGAGGCTGCCTGTGTCCGGCAAAGGAGAAACAGCACGCCTCACGGAAACGATAAACAGGCTGCTGGAGGCCTTTGACCGGATACTTCACAGGCTGTACTGGAGCGAGGCAAAATACCGCAACCTGGTTGAGCGCTCACCCGACCTTATATATTCCATCAACGGCAGAGGTGAGGTGGTCCATGTCAACCGGGCCGGGCTGAAATTTCTCGGCTACGGGAGCGTTGACGATGTGGAGGGAAAACACTTTTCCAACTTTATTCATGAATCCGACCGGGACGCCGTGAACAAATCACTGAAAAAGGCGGTGGCCAAAAAACTGCCGTCGGTCCGGGAGGCGCATTTCCGGCTGGTCGCCAGGAATGGGGAGAAAATACATGTGGAGGCCAACGCGGCGCTGGTCTACGGCCAGAGGGAAAACTACACCAGCATTTACGGGGTAATCCGTGACGTGACCCGGCGCAAGCAGGCTGAGGCGGAATTAAACATCCAAAAGGAATATTTTCAGCAGCTTTTTGAGAATTCTCCCGAGGGGATAGCCATCATTGACAACGATGGAAGGTTTATCAGCGTTAACAGGGGCTTTGAAAGGCTTTTTCTGTACCCCGAAAAGATGCTCAAGGGACAGAGGATAAACGATATAATCGTTCCCGGTGACCTGGCGGAAGAGGCCTCCGCCCTGTCCGAAGCAGTGCTGAAGGGTGAAGTGGTCCAGGTTGAAACCATCCGGAAACGGCGGGACGGCGTCGATATAAGCGTGTTTATCCTGGCCTATCCCATAAAGCTCAGCGACAGGCAGGTGGGCATTTACGCCATATACAACGACATTACCGAGCGTAAGCAGGCTGAGGAAAAGCTTAAATACCTGAGCCTTCACGACCCCCTGACCGGCCTTTACAACCGGGCCTTTTTCGAGCAGGAGATGAAGATCCTCGGCGGAAGGCGCCATCACTCCACCGGTATAATACTCTGTGACGTGGACGGACTGAAGCTGATCAACGATACCCTGGGACACGACACCGGCGACTCCCTCCTCCTGTCGGCGGCCAAGATTATCAAGGAAGCCTTCCGCGGCAGCGATACGGTGGCCCGTATAGGGGGGGACGAATTCGCCATACTAATCCCCAACAGCGACATAAATACAATTCATAGGTCCTGTGAAAGAATAAGGGACGCCATAGCCAGGTACAACGCCTTAAACCCCGAGCTGCCCATTAGCATCTCCATAGGGTACGCCACAGGGAACGGCGATATAAAAACCATGGCCGACCTATTCAAAGAGGCGGACAACAACATGTACAGGGAGAAGCTGCACCGGAGCCGGAACATCCGGAGCTCCATTGTACAGACTCTGACCAAAGCAATGGAGGTCAGGGACTTCATCACCGAAGGCCACGCCGACCGCCTCCGTGAGCTGGTGTCAAACCTGGGCAAGGCGCTGGGCCTCGCCGAGCGCAGCATATCAGACCTGTGCCTTCTGGCCCAATTCCACGACATCGGCAAGGTGGGGATACCGGACCGGATTATTTTCAAGCCCGGCCCCCTTACTGAGGAAGAAACAGTGGAAATGATCCGGCACAGTGAGATCGGCCACCGGATTGCCCAGTCTACGCCGGATCTTGCACCTATTGCCGACTGGATACTGAAGCACCACGAGTGGTGGAACGGCAACGGCTACCCGCTGGGGCTGAAAGGGGAACAAATCCCCCTGGAGTGCCGGATACTGGCCATCGCGGACGCATACGACGCCATGACCAGCCACCGCCCTTACCGTGAAACCAAGTCCCGGGACGAGGCCCTGGAAGAGCTGAGAAAGTGTTCCGGCAGCCAATTCGACCCGTACATTGTCTCCATGTTCATACTGGCCCTGCAGCTAAGGGACCTGAAACACTAATTACCGGCCTCCGGCCGGTGCCGTCCTGCAGACGGGGGATTTGGGACTGAGGATTGAGAACTCAGAACTCAGAACTCAGAATGTTCCGGGCATATTTTCATTATTTGTGGTGCCGCATTTATGCGGCATGGGGGTCTGGATTCTGCCCTGAAAATTCTTATACTGATTTAATCAGGGGTCAGGAATCCAGAATTCAGAATTCAGAATTCAGAATTGCGGGCATTCCTTTCGGGGGACCCTTAAGCGACATGCATCCGGGGGGAGTG
>JBMOPF010000014.1:0-11138 GCA_049325075.1 Bacillota bacterium
GGAGCTGGACGCGACTTTCGAAGGCGGTTGGCAGTCCTTTGGCGACCGAGTTTAGAGACTGTTGCAGCCGGAGATGATGCAGCCGGGGTTTAACACTCCACCTGCCCGCAAGCGACCCCTTATGAGAGCTCAGAACTCAGAATTCCGGGCATTCCTTTTTCGTCCTTTATGGTGCCACTTTAAAAAGTGGCCTGGGAGTCTGGATTCTGGCTTCTGGCTTCTGGCTTCCGACAGCATAAGCATCTCAGTATATGCTATTTTCAGAGTAGTATGAGAAAATAATGTCCTGGGGGTGTCTAACGATGTATATAGGCGACATGCTGCCCCTCCTGCTGGATATAATCGGCAGGCAGGCGGGCACAAGGGTTGACAAATCCTCCCCCAAACAGGGTATGGGTGAATTAAGCCGGCAGGATATAAAGGGCGGCAGCCTGACTGAAACCGCAGCGGCCTCCGGGGTCCGCAGCGCCGTAAAGGGTGAGGCGACGGCCCAGTCCCAGTCCTCACCTGTTCAGAACCTGCCCGATTTTATTCCCCTGCCCCTCAAATCACCGCTGTTCGCGGAATCCCGTTTCTTTATAAAAAACGACCGGGAAAACCCTGCGGTTACAGCTGACAGAGAGCCGGCCGGCGTTTTTATCAACCTTCGGACAGAAAATCTGGGCAATCTCTGGATCGCCCTGTATGCCGGGGCCGGGTCCCTGACACTGTCATTTTACTCGGATAGCGAAACATCCACCGCCCACGTGCGGGGAATAATACCTGACATGGTGGAAAGCCTTAAAGATATGGGTTACCAATCAGTAAGCGCCGCCGGTATAACCAGGCCGGGGATAAAAAGCTGCGCCGATCTGGCGCCGGGGACAATGGACTCCGGCGCATACATGCTGAACAGGGAAGTGTAGTCCATGAATAAAAAGGAACCGCCCCGGGAAAGGTCCCGGGACGCCGCGGCAGCCCTGAAGTACAACCGGGAAAATGACCGGGCCCCGGTGGTGGTGGCGGTGGGCAAGGGCGATCTGGCCGAAAAAATAAGGGAGATCGCCGAAAAGGAGAATGTCCCCATTTACAGGGACAGCGTTCTGGCCCAGGCCCTGGTCCAGCTTGGCGCCGGGGTGGAAATTCCCCCCCACCTTTACAACACGGTGGCCCAGGTACTGGTTCATATTGCCCGCCTGGACAAAAAACTGGGCAAAAACCCCTGAGCCTGCATTAATAATTCGACAGGGTATGATATAATTATAATATTGTGAAGCCGGGAGGTTTATTAAATTGGCCAAAAGGACCGGTGAAAAGTATCAGGCCATCCTTGAAGCAGCAGTCAAAGTCATAGCCGAAAACGGTTACCACAACGCCCAGGTATCCCGCATCGCCCGAGAGGCGGGTGTCGCCGACGGCACCATTTACCTGTACTTCGAAAACAAGGAAGATATAATGATCTCCCTTTTCAAGAGCAAGATGGGCGACTTTGCGGCCAGCGGCCAGAAAGAGCTGGAGAACATAAAGGAACCGTACCGGATGCTGGCCTGCCTCATCCATACACATTTCCTGAGGCTGCAGAGCGACCGCAACCTGGCGGCGGTACTGCAGATTGAGCTGCGCCAGTCCGACCCCTCCATCAGGAAGTCCATTTCCGAGATAATAAAGGCCTACTACAGCCTTATAGAAGAGGTGGTAAAATACGGAATAAAAAAGGGCTGCTTCCGCAGCGACCTGAATCCCAGGCTGGCCCGCAAGATAATTTTCGGCAGCCTGGACGAGGTGGCCACCTGCTGGGTCCTTTCCAACCGCCGGTACAGGCTCACCGACATGACCGTCCAGGTTTACAACATACTGGCCCGGGGCCTGTCCGTGGACGGAAAGGCCGCTCCGTTTCCCGCCGACATTTTACCAGGCGGGCGGGAGGAGCAAAAGTGAACTCGCCCGGCCGGGCTTAACATCGGGCTCCGGATGGGGATTCAACCCCGCCCCTTTAAAGAGCGGCGCCACCGGAAACGGCAACGGCTCCGGCATCCGGATTATGAGGAAGCCGGCAGCGGAATCTTAACGGTTGACGATACACCGCCCCTTTCATTCTGCACAGTTATTTCCCCGTGATATATCTTTAAAATACGCTGCACTATGGTCAGGCCCAGCCCGAACTTGCCCCCCGGCCCTTTATGAAACGGCCGGAACAGCAGGTTCAGCATATTGGGATCAATACTGGAGCCATCATTCCAGAAGCTGAGAACCGCCTCCCCCTTTACATTGTCGGCCGTCAGAGAAATCTCAATGCATGAGCCGGCATGGTGCAGGTGATTTTCCAGCAGATTTTCCACCATCACCCTTAATGTTTCCTCGTCCCCTTCCAGTGTAACCGGCTGCAGGTCAAGCCGGCAGGCTATCTCCGGCCGCTGAACGTTCAGGCGCTGCACTATCCCCTCAACCAGGCCGCCCAGCTCAATTTTTTCCCCCGGATCATCCCTGGAGGCCAGATAGTCCAGGCGGGTCAGATAAAGCAGCTGTCTGACCAGCTTTTCCAGCCTTTCCCCTTCCTCGTCTATGACCCGGATGCTGCCCACCAGGTCTCCCTTGGGATATACCCCGTCCTGAATGGCCTGCGCATAGCTGCGGATAACCATGATGGGAGTCTTCAGCTCGTGGGAGATGTTCTGCAGCATCGACTGCTGGGCCTCATCCTGCTGTACAAGCTGCTGCCTCATTGTTTCAATGGAGTTGGCCAGCTGGCCTATTTCATCACCTTGCCGCACATCAATGGGCTGGTGCCAGTTGCGGTCGGCCAGCTGTTTCACGTGCCGCTTCATCTTGACCAGGGGCTGGGTGAGATAGCGGGCGATAAATACCGAGGCAAACCAGCTGAACAACAGTGCGATGCCGGCAAACAGCATAATATTGTACAAAAGTGTTTTAATAAAGTTCTCCTCTTCGGATTTCCTGACAAACACCACTTGGTAGAGAGGGCGTCCGTAGGCGTTATCCTTCTGTATAAAATACCGGTAGTCCTCCTGCCCTGAAACATGCTCGTACTCCTGCCTGGGAGACTGCTGCCCGATCCCGTTTTCCATTATTTCCCGCATCAGGGCGGAGGGAAAGGCCTGGGAGGCCTGCTCGGGAATGGTGGACCCGTCCTCCAGAAGAATAAAGCTGCGAATCTTCAAATCCCTGAATGTAATAAAAGGGGGCAGGTCTGCGATATCATGTTTCTTGGGCGGGGGCGGTTCGATCAGGGTCTGGGTAAAAAAGCTGTGGATTAAATACGGCAATATGAGTATCACCGTTACATAAAGCACAAGGCTGACCAGAAAAAGGGACAGCCATATTTTTACCGTCAGAGAAAGATTTTTCATTACACCATCATCCTGTAGCCAAAGCCGTAAATAGTCTCAATTCGCAGCCCCGGCAATTTTTTGCGCAGCCTTCTCACCAGATCGTCCACAGAGCGGTCTGTGCCAACATAATCCTCTCCCCATATATGGCTGATGATCTGCTCCCGGGACAGGGCCTGTCCGCTGTGCCTGGCAAACAACGAGGCCAGGTCGAATTCCTTTGACGATATTTCCACGACATCCTGCCCTTTAAGGACAACACGCCTGCTTTCATCCAGCACATAGGGGGGCATATTGATGACCGGGTTCCTCCGGACAACCGAGGGGTACACCCTCTCCAGTATGCGGCGCACCCTGATAACCAGCTCCCGGGGCAAAAAAGGCTTGGACAGGTAGTCATCGCTTCCCATCTCCAGACCTATAACCTTGTCCAGATCGGCATCCCGGGCGGAGATGAATATAACCGGCACACCGGGCGTTTTATCCTTTATCCTGCGCAAAAGCTGGTACCCGTCAATGTCCGGCAGCATTATGTCCAGTATCCACAGGTGAGGCCGCTCTTCAATGGCCCGCAGGGCGGACTCTCCGTCGGTAAAGGACCGCACCTGCCAACCTTCCTTAATCAAATAGGAAGTGAGAATACGATTTAAATTGTCCTCATCCTCCACCAGGTAAATATTGAACACAGGCCAGCCCCCCCCCAAATTATTGCGTTTTTATTATACCAAAAAACCAGACCCCCCTCCCGGTGAAGAAGGCCTGATTTCCGGCCGCTGTCAACCACGGCAATGCCGTCGGCTTTTAAGTTATCAATATTCCCTCTTCCGCCAGGCCCAGGGCCCGTTCAGCAAGGTACCGCGCATACCCGGCGCTCATCAATTTTGCTTTCGCGTCCAGATAGCTCTTTTCACTTTGCCAAAGGTCCATCATTGAAATCTGCCCTTTGTCCAGCCTTACCAAATTCCAGTCGTAATCTCTTTTAGCTGTATTATAATTGATTAGCGCCGTTTGATAATCCGCCCTTTTTTCTTTGGTTGTAGTTAACAGGTTATTTATCGTTTCATCGGCACTGACCATTTTATCCTGCAGCTGGAGCTCAGCCCCCCTTATTTCCAGGTCCAGCAGCTCTGATTCATAATCCGTGTCCTGAACATATGAATCCAGCAAATCACTTTTCTTCTGGTTTATATCCCTCCGGCTTCTCAATAAATCATTATATTTACCGGTGAATTTGGAAAGCAAATCATTGTATTCCGGCAGCGCCCCGCCCTCTTCAACCTCAAAAGGAACCAGCCGGAGCCCGTCAAAGTAATCTCTACCCATCATATCATTCAGCTGTCCCTTTGATTTTATAAGGCTGCTCTGGGCACTGACAATGGATTTATCGGCATTTTCCACGTCCTGGGCCAACTGGTCAACCTTGGCCCGGGTGCTTCCGCCCAGTTTAAGCCTTGTCTCTTCATTTTTCAGCATCTGCTGCTTTATTGTGTAATCCTTTTGCAGCACCCCCAGATTCTGTTCCTGGCACAGTATCGAGGTGTATAACTCTTCCACCTGGTAGTCCAGTTGTTTCACATAGTTTGCCTGGTCGGCGACCAGGTCGTCATAATTCTGCTGGGCGTCCCTCAACTGATCCTGCATGGACTGCACCGAGTCATACCTGGACTGAAATGTATCCTGCATTGAATTCATCTGGCTCTGCAGTTCATCCATTCTGGCGAGGTCATCCGCAGTCTTGTCAGCCTTTTGCTCAAGCTGGTTGTACTCATTGCTCAAAGCAGAATACTGATTGAAAACATAATCGATATAATCGTCATAGGCCTGATCATATTGATCCTTCAGCTTATCCAACTTGATCCCGGCTGTTTTCTTATTAATGTCATAGTCCTTCATTGTTCTAATATAATTTTTGGCCAGATCCTTGGCCTGATCCAGGGTAATCACATCATCGGAAGCATATGCGGCTGTATACCCACCCAGTAGAAAACAGGAAATCATCAGCGTTATAAGCAGCTTTTTCATCATTCATCACCCTTTACTCATATCTCAGGGCATCGATGGGATTCAGGTCAGAAGCCTTCAGGGCCGGGTAAAAACCGAAAAATATTCCGGTAACCACTGAAAAGGCCAGCCCCAGCACAATTCCTTCAACCGAGGAAACAGCAGCCAACTCCAGATATTTCAGCACCGGAAGGGATAAAAAGCCGGCTGCTATTCCCACTATTCCCCCCATCAGACTGATAATTACCGCCTCCATCAGAAACTGGCTCAGTATTTCCCTCTTCTTGGCCCCGATTGCCTTCAGCGTCCCTATTTCCCTGGTCCGCTCCTTTACCGTCACAAACATAACGTTCATAATCCCTATCCCGCTCACTATCAACACCACCACCGCCACCGAAAGAAGCAGCATGGACATTGTTCTGGCGGATTCCTGGGCTGCCGCCAACCTGCTGCCGGCGTCCATGATGCGAAACTGGTCCGCCCCTCCCAGGCGGTGGTTCTCATCAAGTATGGCTGTAATATCCGCTATTGCCTGGTCCACAGTATCCAGCCCCGTGGCCTGGGCGGTTATGGTGGGATTGGCCCGTGTGCCCAGCAGGTACTTTTCCCCCACCGAATAGGGCACAAACACCGAGTCGTCATAGCTCATAAAGGATTCGGAATCACCCACCCGGTTGTAAATGCCTATTACCTCCAACTTCCTGCCGTTTATGGTTATATTTCCGCCAACCAGTTCCCCAGGATTGCCCTCGGTAAGGGTATTGGCCAGTTCCGCGCCCACAACCGCATATTTATTCTTTTTGGTCTCATCCCCTTCATCAAGCATCCTGCCATACTGGGCGGTTAAATTATAGCTCGTCTGAAAATCCGGCTGGACGGCGGAATATCTCGCCTCGGTGGAATAGTTGCCGTAGTTGACGGTTCCATTGCCCTGTAACACAGCAAAGGCCTGGGCAATATTATCACTCTCCTTGAACAGCTCCGCATCCTTTTTGGTCAGGGGATCCACCACTCTGCCCCGCTGAGCCGGACTGACCATAATTGTTCCCACATTCAGCTTGGAATACTGCTGATTGACCTGGTCCTCCGCCCCTTTTCCGATGGCCACCACCATAAATATGGTGGCTGTCCCGGCTATTACCCCCAATGTGGTAAGAAAGCTTCTAATCTTGTTTTGATGAATATTTATCAAGACAAGTTTTATCAACTGCTTTAATCTCAAAATATCACCTGCTATTCTGGTATACGACTGTTTCGTTCCCGCTGAGTCCCTCCAGCACCTCCACGCTGCTCCCGTCGGTAAAGCCTGTTTTTATATTTTTGTCCACCGTCTGCCCGTTTGCATCTATCACCGACACATACTGCTTTCCGTCAACCACCTTGACCGCCTTATAGGGAACAATCAGGCAGTCCTTTACCTCCTTGAGCACAAAGGTTATGCTGCAGGTCATGCCATCCTTCAACTGTTCCCCCGGGTCTGTTATATCAACTTCCACCGCATAATTGACCAGTCCGCTGGTATCGCTGGCCGGAACAGCGTCAACCTTGCTTACCACTCCCTCGAATTTCTTATCGGGCACAGCTTCGACCGACACATAGACCTTCTGCCCCACCTTTATCTGGCCCACATCATACTCAATGACATTTGTATCGGCCTTTATCTTATTTCCCTCATATATTACGGCGACATCCTCATTATCAGCCACACTTTCACCCACCTTTTTGGCCAACGACAATACAACACCGGAAATGGGAGAATACAGGGCTGTTTTATCCAGGTTCTCCCTGGCCATGGTAACTGCCAGCTTTTCCTGGGCAAGGTCATCATTCTTATCAATCTCATACTTATTGAGCATGTTTTGATACTCCAGCTCTTTATTGTCCAGATTGAGCTTGGCGGCTTTAATTTCGTTTTCCGAATACGCATTGGGTATTGCTTCCATTTCCTCATAGTCATTCCTCAGTGACTGCAATTCCGCTTCAGCCTTTTTGATGGACAACTCACTGTCCGCCAGGCTCATAGCTTTTTGCTCCTGCGCGGACTTTAGTTTCGCCTCTGCCGCAAGGTACTGGTTCTGGTATTCCCTGTCATCCAATTTGGCGATAACAGACCCGGCCTCTACGGTATCACCCTGGTTAACCATTATTTGAGAGATCTTCCCCTGCACTCCGAACCCAAGCTTAACCGTTGAAAAAGCAATGCTGCCGTCAGAGTCAAGCCCCATGACAATATCGCCCCTGGTTACCCTTGCCTGGGTAAGCTGTACAGTCTGGGTATTCCCGGCCCCCTTTTTCTGCTGCCATACGACATAGCCGCCGGCAGCGATAATTACCACCAGCGCCGCTATCAAAAACTTCTTTTTTTTCTTCAGCCTTTCCAGCCCGTTTTTAATTTTCATATATCCTACCATCCCGTATATATACAATTTTATCCACCTTTTCAGCCACTTCGGCATCGTGGGTAATAATTAAAATGGTATTTCCCTGACTGTTAAGCTCTTTAAATATTTCCATGGCATCGCTGCTTGACTTGCTGTCCAGGTTTCCTGTGGGCTCGTCCGCCAGCAGCAGGCCGGGATTGCCCACAATGGCCCTGGCAATGGACACCCTTTGCTGCTGTCCCCCTGACAGCTCGTTGGGCTTGTGCTTAAGCCTGTCCCCCAACCCCAGGAGCTCCAACTTCTCCCTGGCCCGGACCATGGCCTCATCTTCCCTTACCCCTCTGTACAGGAGAGGCATCATCACATTCTGAAGGGCTGATAACCTGGGCAGCAGGTTGAATTTCTGAAAGACAAAACCAATTTTCTTATTCCTTATTTCAGCCAACTCATTATCCTTTGCCTTCAAAA
The DNA here is from genome assembly GCA_049325075.1 of Bacillota bacterium. Lineage (GTDB taxonomy): Bacteria > Bacillota > Desulfotomaculia > Desulfotomaculales > Desulfocucumaceae > BRHc4a. The sequence continues at coordinate 8,177 of JBMOPF010000014.1, forward strand.
CATCAATGCCGTCCAGATAATACTCGCCGGATGTGGGCAAATCCAGGCACCCCAGTATGTTCATCAGAGTGGTCTTGCCGGAGCCGGAAGGCCCCAGTATGGCGGTAAAATCGCCTTCCATAACCCTTATGTTTATATCATCCAGCACCCTCAGCTCTTCCGAGCCATTTTTAAATACCTTGACTATATTTTTGGCATCTATGACAATATCGTTCATACTCACATACCCGGCGGCGGCCCGAAACCGCCACTGTCTCTGTTTTCTGAATTACCATTCCTGTTGCCTGTCCTGTTTTCGTTATTGTTGCTGTTTGTACTTCTTGAGTTGCCGCCCATCACCTGAACAAATGTGATTGCATCGCCTGTTTTCCATACACGCAAAATCTGGTCGGCTTTTATATCGGTTATATTAATTTCCTGAGACCCGCTGCCGCCCATTGAAACCACCGGTATGCCCACCGGTATCATAAATGTTTCAGTCTCCTCCGTAAAAGTCATTGCAGAGCCCCAATTCCCCCGTGCGCCGGAATTACGGCCTGAGGACTGATTGGAGCTATTTTGAGATGAACCGGGTGTCTGGTTTCCATCCGGGGATGAACCGGACGCATGGTTTCCATTTGGGGATGAGCCGGATACCTGGCCATCATTTGGGGATGCTGCGGATTTGTACACCGTCACTTCATTGCCCACAATTTCCTTGACCTTGCCAATCAGGGCGGGCCTTTCCCTGGGAACGGCAACTGTCGCAGCGGATGCGGACGCAGAATTGTTACTGGCCGTTTTTGCGGAGCCCGTGGTACTGCCGCAGCCTGCGGCGGTTGACATTATAGCCGCGGCAAGCAGCACTGAAAACAGCATTTTGCACCTCATAAATTCACCTCACAAAAATAGTTGGATAATCACTGTCAACGGCTTTAAGTTTAACAGGTAAATATGGAACAATTATCAAAGAAATGTGGGAAATTGTGTGAGCAAAACGCCATAATAAACGGCATGGAAAAGCCGGGCGCGGAAAAACCCGGGATGCCTTACGCACCCCGGGTTTTGTCTGATAAAAATTGGCCCCGATATATGGCTATCCCCTGCCGAATTCCTCCCTCAGCCTTGTCTTCAACACCTTGCCCGAGGCGTTCCTGGGTAATTGTTCAATAAACCTGTATATCCTCGGAACCTTGTAGCCGGCCAGCTTGGTCATACAGAAGGCCTTTATCTCCTCTCCGGACAGGACGGTTCCAGGCCTGGGGCATATTATGGCGGCCACCGTCTCGCCCCAGACCGGGTTGTCCACCCCGATCACCGCCGCCTCCAGCACACCCGGATACTCGTACAGCACCTGCTCCACCTCGGTGGAGTAAACATTTTCCCCTCCGGTGATAATCATGTCCTTTTTCCTGTCCACCAGAGTTATATAACCCTCTTCGTCAATGGTGGCCAGATCCCCGGTATAAAGCCACCCGTCCCTGATGGTCCCGGCTGTGGCCTCCGGGTCGCGGTAATAGCATTTCATGATGGTTTCGCCCCGGATAATGAACTCTCCCACCTCGCCGGGCTTGATATCCCCGCCCCCGCCGTCCACCACCCTGGCCTCGGTGTTTATTATGGCTTTACCTCCCGCGCCGGGCTTTCTCAGTTGGTCCTCGGGCTCCAGCAGTATTCCCCCCGGACCTCCCTCGGTCAGCCCGCACAGGTTGAAAAACCGGTCATTTTTAAACCTTTCCATGGCCCGCCTCACCAGTTCGGGCGCCATGGGCGCCGCCCCGTAGCCGAACTTTTCGACGGACGAAAGGTCGTAGCTTTCAAGATCCGGCACCTGCAGCATTAAATTGTACATGGTGGGAACCCCGAAGAAAAACGAAATCTTTTCGTCCTGCAGGGTCTGCAGCACCCCCACGGGGTGAAACGTCCTTATCACCACCTGGGATGCCCCCACGTATGTGCCGGCCACCAGGAACAGGTTAAGCTGGGCCGAGTGGAAAAGCGGTGCAACGTGCAGCAGCCGGGACCTGGGGTTGATGCCCATGAAGACACAGGAGTTGAATCCCACGTGGATAATCCTGTGGTGGTCAAACAAAGCCCCCTTCGGCCTCCCCGTTGTCCCCGAGGTGTAAAGTATCTCGCAGTCATCCCACTCCTCCACCTTTACCTCCGGGTCATTATCCGGCCTTCCCTCCACCAGGGCGTCCCACCCCAGCACATCAGCATCCCCCACCTTTTCAGCGGCCTGTATGTAATGCCTCACACCGGGCAGCGAGCCCCTTATTTCCCTCACTATGGGCAGGTACTCCGGGTCAAAAATCATCACACTGCTCTCGGAATGGTCCATTATGTACCTTACTTCCGGCGGGGCCAGACGGAAATTAATGGGGACAGCCACCGCCCCCGCCTTAAGGGCTGCAAAGAATGCAAAGCAATAACGGTCCGAATTCTGCATCATCAGGGCAACCTTGTCGCCTTTCCCGACTCCCAGGTCAATAAGCGCGTTGGCCAGCCTGTTGGCCTCCCCGTTAAACTGCCTGTAGCTGTACCTCTTATCAAAGTACACAAGGCCCTCCTTATCGGGGTGTCTCCTTGCATTAAGGGCGAGCACTCCACCAAGGTCCATAAAGCAACCCTCCTGTCTCATTTTTGGAGCCATTCTTTTAATTACTTTATTTAAATATGAATATTGGACAGCAACCTTACAGATTCCTTTGTAAATTTTTGAATCTTTCGACTTTTTTTATATTTGGAATAGCGCCCTTTCGGCAGTGTATATTTTTAGTAGGAATTTGGAGGGGGAATAAAGAAAAGAGACCTCCAAAGGCTACTTCAAAAGAAGTAGCCAAACCCCCTTTCGGCAGTGTATATTTTTAGTAGGAATTTGGAGGGGGAATAAAGAAAAGAGACCTCCAAAGGCTACTTCAAAAGAAGTAGCCAAACCCCCTGCCAAGGAGTGAGAGGTCTCATGATAAAAATTCGTCAA
>JBMOPF010000015.1:0-11043 GCA_049325075.1 Bacillota bacterium
GGCACCATTGAAGGATGAAAATGTGTTTACTACTTATAAGGAATGCCCTACCATTCTGAATTCTGAATTCTGGATTCTGGATTCCTGACCCCTGATTAAATCAGTATAAGAATTTTCAGGGCAGAATTCCGGGTATTCCTTGTTTTTTTCATCCTCTGATAGTGCCGCCATGTCAGCGGCATGGATGTTTACCTTGAATAACATAGCGGCGTTTCAAAATGAAAACAGCTCCGGCTAACGGTTGGCGGCCCGGTAACCCAATGCGTCTCCGGCAATGATAATTTTTTGCACATTGCTCGTTCCCTCTACTATTTGATAAGTCTTGGCATCGCGGTAAAAACGGGCGACGGGGTACTCCTCGGAATAGCCGTAGGCGCCGAATATTTTCATAGCCAGGTCGGCGCACTTATTGGCGGCCTCACCGGCGGCGTACTTGGCTATGGAAATCTCCCTTGTGCATTTCACCCCCTTGTCCCTGAGAAAAGCCGCCCGGTATACCAGGAGCCTCGCGGACTCAACCTCCACCACCATCTGTGCAATCATATCCTGAATCATCTGGAATTTACCGATGGGCTGGCCGAACTGGTGACGCTCGTTGGCATAGGCAACGGCTGCGTCCAGGCAGGCCTGGGCCACCCCTATCCCGCCGGCCATGCAGCCCAGGCGGGTATCATCCAGCTGGGACATGCATATTTTGAAGCCCTCGCCCTCCGCGCCCAGCAGGTTGGAGGCAGGAACACGGCAGTTTTCAAAGGTTATACTTCCCACCGGCGCCGCCCAGGTGCCCAGCTTGGCGGTAATTGGCTCCACGCTAATGCCGGGGGTGTTCATTTCAACAATGAAGGCCGATATTCCCTTTGCCTTCCGGTCCGGGTCGGTATAGGCGTAAACCAGCGCGATGTCCGCCACGGGGGCGTTGGAAATCCATATTTTGCTGCCGTTTAAAACATAATCATCACCATCGCGGACGGCCTTTGTCTTCATGGAGGCCACGTCCGACCCGGTATCCGGCTCGGTAATGGCAAAACACCCCATAATCCTCGCATCCACCAGGGCGGGGATATACTTTTTCTTCAGCTCCTCGCTGCCGTATTTCAGGATGGTAAGAGCCGGCCCGTTCATGTTCATATTGAAGGGAAGGCGCATGGAGCTGTGCACCCTGGCCACTTCCTCGGCAATAATGGCGGCGGCCAGGAAGCCCATGTTATTGCCGCCGTATTCCTCCGGAATGACGGTGCCCAAAAATCCCAGCCCGGCCATTTTTTCAACAATATCGCGGCGAAAACGGTGTGCCCTGTCGTCTTCGTCCACTGTGGGCTGTATTTCCCTCAGCGCAAAATCCCTGGCAACTTTTCGGATGTCCAGCAATTCTTCACTCAGGTCAAAATTCATCTTCTTACCTCCACAATGTGATTGTTTTTAATATACACGCAAGATTTATGCCCGTCCGATTAACCACCCCCTGGAATTTTTCTCCGGTATTTCAGGCGCTTTTTTTGCATGAAAATTGCAGTATGGGTTTCAATAACAACCCATGCCCCAACTTTCGGAATTTTTATGCATAGAGAGGTGTGTTTTTAAATGGCGTCTGACATCAAAAACGTATGTGTCGTCGGCGCGGGAAATATGGGGCACCAGATAGCCCTGGCCGCAGCCCTGGCGGGGTACAGGGTAAACTGTACCGACATCAACAATGAAATATTGAAGAAGGCGGAAAGCTTTGCCGGCACCTATCTGCCCGAACGGGTGGCCAAGGGGAAACTTTCCCGGGAAGAAGCCGAAGGGGCCCGCTCCAGGCTTTCTTTCACCGATAATCTGGCCGCAGCCGCGGGACAGGCCGACCTGGTTATCGAGGCGGCCCTGGAAAACCTGGAACTCAAAAGAAACTTGTTTGCCCAGCTGGACAGTATCTGTCCACCCCATACCATACTGGCCACCAACAGCTCATATATAGTCAGCTCAAAAATCGCCGGCGCCACAGGGCGGCCGGAAAAGGTCTGCAACATGCATTTCTTCAATCCGGCACTGGTGATGAAACTGGTTGAGGTGGTCAAGGGGCCCCATGTGTCGGAAGATACAGTGGAAACAGTAATGGAAGTGTGCAAAAAGATGGGCAAGGTTCCGGTGCTTTTAAAGAAGGAAATATACGGCTTTCTGGTCAACCGCATAGTGGCCGCCACAAAAAACGAGGCGCTGTACCTTTACGATATGGGCATCGCCTCCCATGAGGATATTGACACCGCTGTGGTCAACGCCCTGGGACACCCCATGGGGCCCTTCAGGCTGATGGACCTCACCGGCATTGACCTGACCTATCATGTCAGCATGGAGCGCTACCGGGAATCAGGCGACCCGGCCCACAAGCCGTCGCCGGTGGTTGTGGAGAAATATATAAAAAAAGAATGGGGGCGCAAAACAGGCAAGGGGTTTTATGATTATAATAAATAGTACCACACCTATTCATCATAGAGGAGGATTTAAGTAATGGAGCAAGTCTATATAGTAAGCGCGGTTCGCACAGCCATAGGACGCTACGGCGGCAGCCTCCGCCTGTACACCACCGGAGACCTGGGCTCAATTGCCATAAAAGAGGCTGTGACAAAGGCCGGAATTTTTCCCACCCAGGTGGAGGAAGTAATAATGGGAGAGGCCCGTCAAAGCACGGAATCGGCCAACGTGGCCAGGGTAGCCTCATTAAAGGCCGGCATACCCGAAGAGGTGCCGGCATTTACCATCAACCGCCTGTGCTCATCGGCCATGGAGGCCATGCACAGCGCCTTCCTGCGCATAATCACCGGGGAAGCCGAAATCCTGGTGGCCGGCGGGGTGGAAATAATGAGCAGATCCCCCCACTACCTGCGCAACGCCAGGTGGGGCGACTTGCCTGTGCAGCTGGTGGACTCCAACGTGGAAGGCGCCAGCCGCGCCCAGCCGGTGGATATATACGGGCCTGACCTGGGCATGGGAATAACCGCCGAAAACGTGGCTGAAAAATATAACTTATCCAGGGAAGAGCAGGATAAATTTGCCCTGCGCAGTCAGCAACTGGCCGCCAAGGCCATTGCCGAGGGTAAATTTAAAGATGAGATAGTCCCGGTGGAGGTTGTTTTCAAGAAAAAAGTCAGTGTCTTTGACACCGATGAACATGTCCGCCCGGACACCACCCTGGAGGTGCTGTCCAAATTAAGGCCGGCCTTTAAAAGCAACGGAACGGTTACGGCCGGTAATTCCTGCGGCAGGAACGACGGCTCCGCCGCCATGGTCCTGGCGTCCGGCAGCGCGGTCAAGAAACTTGGCCTGACCCCCATGGCCCGCCTGCTGGGTTTCAGCGCCGTGGGCGTAGACCCGCGCTACATGGGTATCGGCCCGGTTCCCGCAGTCAATAAACTATTGAAAAAGCTGGACCTCAAGCTTGAAGATATTGATCTTATAGAATTAAACGAGGCCTTTGCCTCACAGTCACTGGCCTGCATCAACGAGCTGGGGCTGGATATCGACCGCACCAACGTCAACGGGGGCGCCATCGCCCTGGGGCACCCCCTGGGCGCAACCGGCTGCAGAATATCAGTCACCCTGCTCTATGAAATGAAGCGCCGGAACGCCCGCCTGGGGCTGGCCACACTTTGTACTGGCGGCGGACAGGGAATGGCCCTGGTAATGGAAAATGTATAAATCTTCCCGCTCCTGGTAATTTATGCAGGAATTAATAAGGAATACATCAAATTATTAAGTATTTCTTATTAAGGGAGGGGTTTGCCACGATTCTTAACAACCCCCGGGCAACCGGTGACGCCCTCAGTATTCTGAGGACCGGGGACAACTTTCAGTGGTATGTGATACCTTTATTCATGTTTGTGCTGTACATCTATGCCAACGAGCTGGAAAGGGGCAATTACCGCGCCATAGCAGGCGGCCTGGCACTCTACATGGTGCACTGGCTTGTGGAAATAGCCAACGCACTGATTCAGCATTTTTCCGGCCATGCCCTCTGGACGGTGCCGGCAGGCACATCCTTCTCCATTATGGTGGGGGTGGGCATAGAGATCAGCCTCATGTTTTCAGTAGCCGGCATCGTGGCCTGCAAGATGATGCCCAAAGACCCCGGGGTAAAAATTCTGGGCATCAGCAACCGTCTTTTTTTCTCGGTCCTCAATGCCGCCCTGGCCTCCATCATCGAAATATTCCTGGTCAGGACACCCGTTTTCGTATGGGTTTATCCCTGGTGGGGAGCTTTTCCGGTTTTCCTGACGGTCTACATCCCCTTCTTCGCTGCCGCCTGCTATTGCCACGACTGGCAGCCAAGAACCCAGGCCGGTTTTATCGGCACTCTTTTCGGAATTAACGCCGCCGCCCTGATCATATTTGGAGCAATACTGGGCTGGATTTAAACCACGGCGGGCCTGTGGCCCGCCGCTTTCATTTTCCGGTGAATTTTCTAAAATAATGGAATTTTTACTCATTGTATGATACAATTTGTCTAATATTTGCCGGGAGGTGAATTGATGGACATTGCCGCCATGTCAATGGTGATTTCCCAGTACAAGGCACAGGAAAGCGCAGGAATTCTGATCATGAAAAAGGTCATGGACAGGGCCGGGCAGGAGGGCGATGCCATAGTTGAAATGCTTTCAGCCGGTGAAAGGGCAATACCTGCAGACCCGTACCTGGGAAACAATATAGACCGGTATGTATAAAAATACGCCAGTCCGGGCGTATTTTTCGCATTATTATCGGGACTGTCATACCCCCCTGTAATAGTGGCCCTTGGTTATCCCGGCGGGACTCAGCGCCTGTAGCCTTTCCCTGGCCTTTTCAAGGTCCGGCGCCGTCCTTTGCCCGCCGCCGGCCGGCCCGTCCAGCACCTTTCTGTATATTGACGTCACCCCGGAAACATAGCGGCCGGACTCACCGCGGGCCTCTATGCGCACGCAGGAAACCCCGGCCCCGGCCAGTTCCGGTATATCCTCCACCATACACAGGTCCCTGGAGTTAAAAATATGCATACGGCAGCTGCGGTCGGTTTCCACCGGAAATAAGGCCCCGGTCCTGTCCTTTAGGCCGTACCGGCCCCTGCGGCACTCCATTGTGCAGGCCCCGCCCTCCATGCTTACTCCCCCCAGCACCGCCCCGGTAAGGCAGTGCTCGGAAACCATCAGCTCCAGCGCCCCATGCACAAACACCTCCACCGGATACAGGCCGGCCAGGCGCTTCACCTGGCCCATGGTGAGTTCGGGGGAAAGGGTTACCCTTGCCACCCCCTGCCTTAACAGGTAACTTACCGTATACCTGTTAAATGCATTAAACCCGAAATCGGTTACCACCGGCAGGCCGGGCAGACTCCGGGCCAATCCCGGCAGCAGGCCCATGTTTCCGGCCAGCACTCCGTCAGCGGGCACACCGGACAATGTGCTTAATAGTTTTTCCATCTCCCGGTCCTTTACTATCCTGGGCGTGGAGAGAACCAGCTTCTTTCCCTTTTTCCGGCACAGCGACGCCGCCTCCATAAGGCTGTCCCTGTCAACCGGAGGCTTCGACTGAAAACCGCCGGGGCCGAAATATACTATGTCCGCCCCGGCCGACAAGGCCGAGTCCAGGGACTGAAGGTCCCCCACCGATACCGCCAGCAGGGGTATTACGGGGATTTTCGCCGGAACAGCCGGTACCCCGGCGTCTTCCGCCGCCCGCTCCACCCCCGACCGGAACACCTCCCAGTCCAGCGGAGGCCTGCGCCTCTCCGCCAGTATCATTTCCTCCAGCCCGGCCACCACTTCCCTCCGGGCCCGGTTCATATCGCTCACCGGATAGATCACCCGGCCGTCTGTCTTGAGAGCAAGGCCGGACAGAAAAAAAGGAGTGTTCCCCATCCTGCCCAGCTGGGCAAAAAGATACTCTTCGGTAAGGGACCTTTTTTCAGCCTCCTTCCCCGGAGATGGTGTGGAGGCAGTGACTGTCCTCCCCTCCGGGTCGGTGGCGGTCAGCACAAAGGGCTTCCCCACCCCCGCCCGCACCTCCAGGTAAAGGGGGATTTTCCTCAGCGCCCCCCTGGGCGAGGTAAAGGTTTCCCTGGCCCACTCCACCAGGTCGGCGTCGTGGGTTTTAAACACCCGGTCCCCCGGCCTTACCCGGCCCGGTATTTTAAGGGCAACCACCTCTCCCGCGGCCGCGCTCTCCACCTTTTTTCCCTGTACGGCAATGCTTTCCACAGTAAAACCCACCCGGCCCCCTTCCGTCACCCAGACCTCCAGGCCGTCACCGGTTCTGAGCGGCTTTTCCAGTGCCACTTCCACCAGTCCTGTCTTACTGTCGAAACCTTTGACCCTGCCCAGCCTCACACCGCGGTTGTTGGGTCTCTTGGCGCTCATCATGTCTTTCCCCTGGCGGCCGAAGAAATAGCCGGTGGTGAAATCCCGGTTAAAAATCTGGGCCAGGTCTTCCTTTTCCTGCTCGTCCACAGCATACGGCTCCCCGGAAAGAGCCCGGTTGATCAGGTTCCTGTATATGCGCACCACCGTGGCCACATACTCCGGCCTTTTCATCCTGCCCTCTATTTTAAAGGAATCTATTCCGGCACGGATCAACTCGGGTATGTAGTCGCTAATATTGAGATCCCTGGGACTCAACAGGTATTCCCCCGCCTCCGCCGGCCGGGCCGCCGCCCTGCCTTCTCCGTCCACAAGGGTATACTTCATCCTGCAGGGCTGGGCGCAGCGCCCCCGGTTGCCGCTCCTCCCCCCAATCATGCTGGACAGAAGGCACTGGCCGGAATACGAGATACACAGTGCGCCGTGTATGAACACTTCCAGGTCCGCCCCGGTGGCCTTCTTTATTTTCTTTATCTCATCCAGGCCCATCTCCCTGGCCAGCACCACCCTGGAAAAGCCCGCTTCAAGCAATTCCCCCACACCGGGAGAATTATGGGCGGTCATCTGGGTGCTGGCGTGCAGGGGAAGCCCGGGAATAGCCCCGGCGGCCATCCAGGCCAGGCCCCTGTCCTGGATGATGGCGGCGTCGGCCCCTATATTGTGCAGCATAAATAGAAATTCCAGCGCCTCATCCATTTCAGAGTCGGCTATCAGGGTATTTACCGTAACATATATTTTTGCGCCCCTCAGGTGGGCATACTCCACCGCCGCGGCCAGCTTATCATCGTCAAAATTATCCGCCGACTGCCTGGCGTTGAACAGTCTGCCGCCAAGGTAGACGGCGTCGGCCCCGTTTTCCACGGCGGCCACCATTGCCTCCCACCCCCCGGCCGGGGCCAAAAGTTCAGGTTTTTTCATCATATCACCCGAATATACTTATTCTGCCAAGAATTACTGTCGGAATCCAGAAGCCAGAATTAAGAATGATTGACAGCGTGAATTAACGGTCAGACACAGGGATACATAAAGGCATGCAATTATAGTTTAAAATTAGTCTGACTTTCTTAAACAGACCATAGAATATGGCATGCAAATCATTCTGGATTCTGACTCCTGGCTTCTGGATTCCGACAGAATTACCATACTCCTCAGGCTCTTTTATGCCTGATTAATCCGGCGCAGGGTATTATCTCCAGCCCGGCGTCCTCCAGCCTGTCCAGAATAAGGTTCATGCCCAGGGAGTCGGAGGCCATGTGCCCGGCTATGATAACATTGATATGGTTTTTTTCCGCTTCCTTCCGGTGTTTCTCGCCCATATGCATGGATACTATAGTCCCCACTCCGGCCTGGGACAGCTTTGCATATGCGTCATCAGACCCGCTGGTGCCCCCGGTCATATCCAGCAATACCTTACCGGCCCGGCGGTCCTTGGTCCCCACGATAACAGCGGGGCCGGCACCAAACTTGGAGGCCTCCGCATACTCCGGCTCCTCCTTCAATATATTGATTACATCCCCCACCGTCTCCGGCTGTTTATCGTCCATGGCCTTCTGCAGCCTGGAGTTAACCTGATTGTCCGCCGGAGTGTGCATGCACATCATAGCGTAGCCAAGTATTTTGGCGGCATCCACAGCACGGTTGTAGTTTACGGGCATTAGCGCCCTCTTAACCTCACCGATGCGGGAAGACATTATTCCCTCGGCCACGTTTATGGGAACGCCGGCCCGGGCCAATACATCCTCCTGCAGACTCATAACAGTATAAAGGGAAACAAGTGCCCTGCCCTCCGGATGGTGGGCCAGTATCAGGTCGATGCGGTCCCCCTTCCCGGATATCCTGTCCGCCAGGAGGACCTCGCCCACTTCCATGTCAATCCCCACCAGCACCCTTTTAATCTCCTGCTCCGGATCCCCGGCCAGAATTCTGGTGTCTCCGTACGGGTTTGTCAGCGCGGCGGTGTCATACTCCTTCTTTTTCTCATCCTTCATTTCGGAGTACTTTTTATTTTCCTTTTCCAGTAATTTCTTTACCCTTTCCATTCCCCTGGGGTCCGCTTCCATACCCATTTTTACCGCCAGTTCATAAATCTCTCCCAATTTCATACGGATCACTCTCCCTGTAAATACTATTTCCTTGATACATGCCTGTTGCCCCTGATATAAAAGCGCAGCGGAAGGTCGGCGCCGGCCTTTATCCCCACCCTGGGGGCGATCGCCACCTGCTCCCCCGGGATATGCCTTCCCCGGTGAATGGTAAGGGGTTCCTCCGCCAAATTGTGGCCATACAGACTCTCTCCTATGCCCATCGCCTGAACCAGGCGGGCCGGGCCGGAACATAATTCGGTAATTTTCTCCCTGCCCCTTCTGCGGCGCATCAACTCTATTCCATCCAGGGGCTCCAGCGCCCTGATCAGCACCGCTTCCCCCACTCCTTCCGCCCCGGTCACCACATTAAAGCAATAGTGCATTCCATAAGTAAAATAAATGTATGCGCGGCCCGGGGGGCCGAACATGGCCCGGTTGCGCTTTGTCATGCCCCGGTAGGCGTGACAGGCCGGATCACCCTGCAGGTAGGCCTCGGTTTCCACTATCATGCCGGCCACGACACCCCCGGGAGCCCTGCTCACCATAATCTTTCCCAACAGTTCTTTGGCCACCAGCACCGTATCCCTGTTATAAAAATCCTCCGGCAAAACCTCACTGCCGCATATATCAAAACCGCTCAAAAAAGAACCCCTTACTTCAATCATTTTATTTCCTGTTCAGCAACTTCATCAATTCTTCCAGGTCAAGGGTATTGACTATATCCCCGGGTCCCAGCCCCGCCCTCCGGGCCACGGAAACGCCGTACTCCATCTCGTCCATCCGCCTTAAATCATGGGCATCGGTATTAATGGCAATCCTGGCGCCGTACTCCACCGCCATCCGGGCATGCCTCTCATCCAGGTCCAGTCTGTCCGGAGAAGAATTAATCTCCATTATCTTGCCATACCTGCCGGCCTCCTCCAGCACCCTTTCCACGTCTACGGCGTAGCCCTCCCTGTGCCCCAGCAGCCTTCCGGTGAGGTGGCCTATAATGTCGACATGGGGGTTTCTGACCGCCTCCAGTATCCTGGAGGTTATAGTCTCACTGTCCTGCTTGAATCCGCTGTGCACCGAGGCCACCACCACATCGGCCCTTTCCAGCACCTCATCGTCAAAGTCCAGCTTCCCTCCGGATAGTATATCAACCTCAACGCCCTTCAACACCCTGGGCCCCTCAACATTTTCATTCAGCCGGTCAATATGGTCAAACTGCCCGGCAATGCATTCCGGCGAGAGGCCCCCGGCAATTTTAAGGGACTGGGAGTGGTCGGTTATGGCCACATAGCTGTAGCCCTTCTCCCCGGCCCTTCTGACTATTTCCTCAATGGAGGCCGCCCCGTCGCTCCAGTTGGAGTGTATATGCAGGTCTCCCCGGATGTCACCGGCCCCCACCAGCCGGGACAGCCCGCCTTCGGCGGCCAGGGACACCTCGCCCCTTCCCTCGCGAAGTTCCGGCGGAATGTAATCAAGCCCCAACTGACGGTATACATCCTCCTCCGAAGAGGGCGGATCACCCCCTCCGCCCACGCCTGCCCCTTTTATGCCGTCCCTTGTAAATTCCAGGTTGTTTTGCCGGGCATGGCGGGAAAGCTCCTCCAGGTGCCCCCGGCTGCCGGTTTCCCACAAAAGGGCATGCCAGTAGCCTCCGGGCCTCACTGTAAACAGCTCCACGGGAATCCCCGCCCAGGTCAAAACCTTTATGTAATTTTCCTTTCTGTCGATAACCTTCACTGTGCGTGGATGAAGGGCCAGTGCGTCAAGGGCGGCCCCGGGGCTATCCGTGGCGGCAAGAAGGTCGATATCACCAACAGTTTCACGCCAGCGCCGGACGCTTCCCGCCACCGCAACCCTCTCCACACCGGGAATAACCTCCAGATACCCGCAAAGGCCGGCCGCCAGTTCCCTGGCCACCCAGAGCAAAAACTTGCCCGACCTGATCCGGATCATATTTATGCTGCTGATTATATCAAGCTCGGTTTTGGCCCCCATGCCCTTCAGGGACCGCACCTTTCTGTCCTTTGCAGCCTTTTCCAGGTCGTCCAGTGACTTTACCCCCAGGCTTTCAAATAAAAGATTGGCCTTCTTTGGCCCAATGCCCGGGACAGCCATTATTTCCTTAAGCCCGGCCGGAATCTCAGCGCGCAGTTTTTCCAGCTTGTCCATGGAGCCCTTTTCCAGCAGCTCGCCTATTTTGGCAACAATGTTTTTTCCTATGCCCGGAACCCGGATCAGTGTTTTTTCACGGTACAAATCCTCAACCCTGCGGTCAAGTCCGGAAATAACCCTGGCCGCCTGCCTGTAGGCCCGGATCTTGAAAAAGTCGTCCCCCCTGAACTCAAGCAGGTCCGCCAGCTCGTTGAAACACCGCGCTATTTCCAGATTGTGCAAATCAATCGCCCCTGTTATTGTATAAATTAGCGGCCTCCGGCCGGTGCCGCTGTTCCAGCGGCAGGAATCCAGAAGCCAGGAGTCAGAATCCAGACCCACATGCCACTTTTATAAGTGGCACCATAAAGGATGAAAAAGGAATGCCCGGAATTCTGAGTTCTGAGTTCTCATAAGGGGTCGCTTGCGGGCAGGTGGAGTGTTAAACCCCG
>JBMOPF010000016.1:0-10999 GCA_049325075.1 Bacillota bacterium
TGAGGACGGTCGGCTATCTGTTGACTCCAAGCATAGAGCCAGTTTCAGCCGGAGAGATCATCAACGCATGGGGGTGATATTCTAAGCCTGCCCTATAGCTGGCATTCAATTTATCCACAGCCAAAAATTTATTTTTTCCTGGTGTATTTAAATAAACGCCCTGCGGGCGTTGCCGATGTTACAGCGGCAGTATTAGGCTTATTCATGAGTCCGGAATTGAGCAATGGGAATCCCCCCTAACCCCTAATTCCCAATTCCTAATTCCTTTAAACTGGGGAGGCTTTTCTTGTCAGCTTAAGACGAAAGGCGTACATATCGGCCCTGAAAACTCCCCGAAGGTATTCAACAAGTTTGTCAGCGGGGTCGTAAGTCAGGCGCTCTATCAGCAAAACACTGTCTGTTTCCTTAATTTCTAAAAGCTTTGCCTCTTCCTTCGTGGGGTGGCCGCTCATTATGATCTGTTCAGCCTTCCAAAGCTTTATGCCAAGGGACACCTCCAGCAAGTCATATATAGCCGCTTGACCCAGGTCAAATTCTTTTAATCTAAGTCCTATATCAAGGGGATAATACTGCATTTCCAGCGATATGGGTATATCGTTTGCGTATCTGAGCCTGTCGATTCTGTAAAACCGCTCAACTCCCAGAGTGTCTGCCACGCCTTCCGGGGTGGTTTCGATACCCTGGTACAGAAGTTTAGTTCCAGGCTTCATTCCCATTTCCCTTATAACATCGTTATAGGTGGTTATGCTGCCGAGCCATTCCTCCACCGGCCTGTGGGAGATAAATGTGCCTTTGCCGTGCCTTTTTTCAAGTATACCCTCCATAACAAGCGCGGAAATGGCCTCCCGCACAGTGGATCTGCTCACCGAAAATCTTTCGATCAGCTCTCTCTCGCTGGGTATTTTTTCTTTGAAAAGGTCGTCAAGTATTTCATTCTTTAATATTTCTTTTAATTGTACATGAAGCGGCACCGCGCTTTTGAAGTCAAGCTCCACATTAAATCCCCCCACACCAAAACGACAATGGCATCAGTCGGTATAGTACTTAAATATTATACTTATAATAATCAATTTACTCCATACTTATTTTCCTATTCGCCTGGGCCCCTCCTTTTTCACAGCGGTTCCGAGCCGCTTAACACCCTGTTCATGCTGCGCATTGCGCACATCTTGCCGCACATGGTGCAGCTGTCCTCATTTTCGGGCCGGGATTCCTCCCTGTAGCGCCTTGCCTTTTCAGGGTCCAGGGCCAGTTGGAACATTTTCTCCCAGTCCAGGTTCTTTCTGGCCTCGCTCATCTGGTCATCCCACAGGCGTGCTCCAGGTATCCCCTTGGCGATGTCAGCGGCGTGGGCGGCAATACGGGTAGCGATTATACCCTCCTTCATATCTTCCAGAGTAGGCAGCCGCAGGTGTTCGGCCGGGGTGACGTAGCAAAGGAAGTCAACCCCGTTGGCAGCCGCGATGGCCCCGCCAATGGCGCTGGTTATATGGTCATAGCCGGGGGCTATATCGGTAACCAAAGGCCCGAGCACGTAAAAGGGTGCCCCGTGGCAAAGTTTTTTCTCCAAAACTATGTTCGGGACTATTTCATTGAGGGCCATGTGGCCCGGCCCCTCTATTATAACCTGCACATCCCTTTCCCAGGCCCTTTGGGTCAGCTCACCCATTACGATAAGCTCATGAATCTGGGAGGCGTCGGTTGAGTCCCTGACGCTTCCGGGGCGGCACGCGTCCCCCAGGCTGAGGGTAACATCATATCTCCGGCATATTTCAAGCAATTCGTCATAGTGTTCATAAAAGGGGTTTTCCCTGTCATTAAGCTCCATCCAGGCAAAAAGCAGGGAGCCTCCCCTGGAAACTATATTTGTCAGCCGTGGGCTTTTCTTGAACCTGGCGGCTGCCTCACGGTTAATCCCGGCGTGTATGGTCATGAAGTCCACTCCGTCCCGGGCATGCTTTTCCACCACCCCAAGGAACTCCTGGGCAGTGATTTCCTTCAGGTCCTTGTCAAAGAAGCCTACAGCGTCATAAACCGGAACAGTGCCGATAGCGGCAGGCGACATTTCAACCAGCCTGCGCCTGAACTCCTGAGTTTTGCCGTAATTGCTCAAATCCATTATGGCGTCAGTCTTCAGATCGATGGCCAGCCTTACTTTTTCGAGCTCGGCCTCTATATTATAGCAGTCCTTGGAAATTCCCAGGTTTACGTTTATTTTAGTCTTAAGCCCTCCCCCTATTCCGCAGGGATCAAGGGAGGAGTGGTTTTTGTTGGCAGGGATAACCACTTTACCCTCTGCCACGAGCCCGCGCAAGCATTCCTTATCCATACCCTCCTTGCGGGCAACAGCCTCCATCTCACCGGTTATTATACCCTTTCGGGCAGCATCCATTTGGGTGGTATAATTCAATTTTATAGTCCTCCTTTATTAGCCAGGGCCGCCCTCAAGTCCCTTATTTTGGAAGCAATGTCCCCGGCCCCCACTATTTCCGTTACCAGCGCTATGCACCTGGCTCCTCTGCTGCTTACCTCGGTGATGTTATGCTCCTTTATTCCGCCAATAGCCACAAAGGGAAGCTTTATGTTCTTAACCACGAATTCAAGGTATTCCAGACCCACAGGGTCACATACATCTTTTTTTGTACTGGTTGCAAATATAGGGCCAACCCCTATGTAGTCAACCCCGGCCTTTACAGCAGCCTCGGCCTGGGCCGGTGAGTGGGTGGAAAGTCCGATTAACATCTCATCACCCGCCAATTCCCTTACCTTCCCGGGGGGAAGGTCATCCTGGCCTATGTGAATGCCGTCGGCGCCCACCAAAAGAGCAAGGTCCACATGGTCATTTACTATAAAGGTGACTCCGGCCCTTTGGGTCATCTCTCTTATCTTCAGGCACTCCCGGTATTTTTCCAGCATTTTTTTATCCTTTTCCCTGTACTGTATCACCCTGACTCCGGAGTCGATCATCACTTTGACAACCTCTATATTACTTCTGCCTGCCGAATACTCTTCTGCTGTTATGCCATAAATATCTGCCTCCAGGAGCCCTGCCAGCCCCCTTTTAGCCATCATAACCCCTCCCTCGTTGTCCCAGGAAATAGCTAAACACTATATCAGCCTGCTTGGCCGCTGCTATGGCCACACCGGCAGCAAGTGCCGGGGTCTCCGCACTTACCTCAGAAACAAGATCCCCCACAATATAAAAATTGTCTGTAACCCGATGAACCCGTATATCATCGCTTCTACCCCATCCGGCCAGACCCGAGGCCGCCACCAGGAGCCTCCCTGAATTCATGTAGGCCTCCACAACCATTCTCTTCTGGCCGGGCCCGTCCAGGGCCTCCACCACGGCCTGGCAGTCTGCAAATAATTCCCCGGCCAGCCCAGCCGTAATTTTTTCATCCAGCACCTCCAGCTCCAGGTCAGGATTGATAAGCAAGAGGTTCTCTCTAAGAGCCTCCACCTTTTTAGCCCCCACCTGGCGGACGAAATAAAACTGCCGGTTAAGATTACCCTGGTCCACCGTGTCAAAGTCCACTATCTTAAATTTTTTAAAGCCGCTCCTTACCAGAAGCTGGGCGCAGTTGGACCCCAGCCCTCCGGCCCCGGCAATACCTATCCTGACCTCCTGCAGCCGCTTAAGGGCTGCTTTGCCCAGTGTTATTCCCAGCGCCCTTTCAAATTCATTCATAAAATCACTCCTAAATTATCTGCCAGTCTTTGTACACCGGCTGGTACCCCTGGGAATAGATCATTTCCGACATCTCCTTCACGCTTCGCTCATCTGATATCTCGAACTGGCCGGTGGATTCCTTCTCCAGCCTTCCCCCCACGGCTGTGCAGACACCGGCGGACATCTTGGTGGCCCCCAGTCTCACCAGGTGATTGCGCAGTTCAGGGGTTTCCCTTGTGGATATGGTGATTCCGGCCCTGGGCATAAACAGCCGGAAGGCAAGCATGTACTGCACAAGGTTTTTGTCGCTGACCACCACCGGCGGTGGAAACCCGCCAGGGTGGGGGCGCATTCTGGGCGGCGAAACACTTACCTCCACATGTGGAAAGCTGTTTTGTAAATAGTCAGCGTGCAGCCCGCTGAAAAACGCCTCGGACCTCCAGTCATGAAGCCCCAGGAGGGCTCCCACATTTACCGTTCTTATTCCTGACCGGCAGGCCCTTTCGGGAGACTCCAGGCGGAACCGGTAATTGCGCTTTGGCCCGGCCGGGTGAAGTTTAGAGTATTCCTCTTCATCGTAGACCTCCTGGTAAATAGTCAGTCCGTCTACCCCGGCGGCAATCAATTCCCGGTATTCTTCTTCCTCCAGCGGATATACCTCTATGCTTATAGAGGTAAAGTATTTTTTAAGCACTTCCACGCATTCCCTTATGTAGGAAACAGGCGATTCCTTCCTGGACTCCCCGGTAAGAATCAGTATATGTTTTAAGCCGGTCCGGGCAATTATCCCGGACTCGGCCTCCACCTCATCCAGAGACAGCTTTTTTCTTTGCAGGCTTATGCCGGCCTGGAAGCCGCAGTATACACATTTGTTCACACAGTAGTTAGCCAGGTACATGGGGGTGAATAGCAGAATAACCCTGCCAAAATGCTGAACAGTAAGGTGATGGGCCCTCCGGGCCATCTCTTCCAGATGACCCCCGGCCCGCGGGGAAAGCAGCGTCAGGTAGTCCATAGGTGTGAGACGCCCCTTTGACAGTGCCCTCTTAACATCTGTGTCACCAACCCCACCGAAAAAATCTTTGAAGTCAAAATCACTGTACCTTAGCCGTTCCTCGTAAAAGCTCATTTTAACAACCTCAAATTCTAATTCTGAAGGAAACTGCTGTCAGAATACACAAAAAATCCAAGTCAACTACTGTCTCCTGTATTCTGTATTCTGTCTCCTGTCTCCTTGACCCCAAATGGCAGCTTATGAGTGAAGAAACCCTGTCAGGGGAGATGATGCCTTTGCATACTGGCCTACCTGTCCTGGCCCGGACAGGTAGGCCAGCCGGCCTGCCTCCACTGCCATGCCGAATGCCCGTGCCATGGCCACCGGGTCAGCTGCAGTGGCGATGGCCGTGTTAACCAGAACAGCCGCCGCCCCCATCTCCATAGCCTCGGCCGCCTCGGAAGGCCTGCCTATTCCTGCGTCCACTATAATAGGAAGTGTTATTTCCTCAATAAGAATTCTAATCAGCTCCCTGGTTTTTAGCCCCCGGTTGCTGCCAATTGGGGCTCCGAGGGGCATTACCGCAGACGCCCCCGCTTCAGCCAGCCTCTTTGCCACCATTAGGTCCGGACTCATATAGGGGAGAACCACAAAACCCTCCCCGGCCAGTATTTCAGTGGCTTTGATGGTTTCCTGGTTATCCGGCAGAAGATACCTGTTATCAGTAATCACTTCGATTTTTACCCAGTTGCCGCAGCCTGCAGCCCTGGCCAGCCGGGCAATGCGCACAGCCTCCCCGGCATTCCTGGCCCCTGAGGTGTTTGGCATCAGCACGCACTCCTTTGGTATGTACGAGGCGATATTTTCCTCCTCATAGTTCATATCCACCCGCCGCAGTGCCACGGTAACCACCTGGGACCCGGAAGCCCTTACGACCTCGGGGATCAGGCGGTTGGAAGAAAACTTGCCGGTGCCTAGTAACAGGCGGCTGGTAAGTGTCCTCCCCCCTATTTCCAACACATCTCCCACCGGGATCAACCTCCTCCCACAAATCTTAAAATCTCAATCCTGTCTGCTTCCTTTAGGACAACGCCGCTCCAGTCCTCCTTTTTTAAAAGACTGTAGTTATGCTCAACTATGACGGTGTCCGGACTTATTCCCTTTAAGGAAACCAGCCCTGAAACAGTGATACCCTCCGGCAAGGCCTCCTCCCTGCCGTTTAATATGACTTTAATAGCCATCACCCCCCTAATCCCTAATCCCCAATCCCCAATACAAACAAAAACAGCCTACCACAAAGGTAAGCTATTAAAAACATACTGTATGTGCAAATACAGCACTAGCTTCCCTACGGTGGCATTATCCACATCAGGTTCTGAGGGTTGAGTTTTAAAACTCTCTCAGCCTTTTGGCACCCCTGAGCTACAACTATTCAATTGCTATCACACAAATATTCTATAATTTATTCGAAAGCCTTGCAAGATAAAGTATCTCGCAAAAATCAACCCTGGACGCAGCAGTCATATTAAAGGGTAAGCTCAGTTTCCTCTGTTATTGTATGTCTCAGTTCAAGAAAAGCAGGGTCTGTATAATCCCGGGGCCTTGGCAGGTTAACGTCATATACCTTTTTCATTGTCCCCGGCATCTTACCCTCCAGAACCACAATTCGGTCCCCCAGGTAAACGGCCTCCTCTATATTATTGGTAACGAAGATGACCGTCCTCTTTTCGGTTTCCCATATACGAACAGTTTCCTCCTCCATGAAATAGCGGGTCTGAGCGTCCAGCTGGCCAAAGGGCTCATCCAGCAGCATCACCTTGGGGTTGTTTACATAAGCCCTGGCAATGCCCACACGCTGCTTCATCCCGCCGCTCAGCTGGTGAGGATAAGCTTTCTCAAATCCCTTCAGCCCTACCAGGTCAATGTAGTGCTGGGCAAGCTCCCTCCGTTCTTTTCTGGGGATCCCCCTCAGCTTGGGCCCCATTTCCACGTTGCCCATTACTGTTTTCCACGGGAAGAGGGTATACCTCTGAAAAACTATACCACGGTCGGGTCCTGGATTGGTAATTTCCTTTCCGTCCAGGTATGCCTTTCCGGTACTGGGCTTATATAGACCGGCAATTACTTTGAGCAGTGTTGACTTTCCCGACTGTCCGGGGCCCAGGATAACGACAAATTCATTTTCCTTTACTGCCAGGTCTATTGTATTAAGGACATGTATCCTTTCCCGGCCATCCCCGAAAAACTTGCTGATATTTACGCACTCTATTTTTGGTTTTTTTACTCCAGTTTTGTCTTCCAAGGACATACCCACCTTTCCAAATGGGTCACCACCAGGGAAATAAACCAGGCCGTAAGAGCTATTACAACCATGCCGCCGATTATCATGGCGGGCTTGGACTGGTTCATGCCTGAAATAATGATAAAGCCCATTCCTTCCCTGGCACCGACCAGTTCCGCAGCCAGCACTGTGGTCCAGGCCATGCTAAGTGATATCTGAATACCGGCAAAGATGGCCGGAAAGGCGGCAGGAAAAGTAACTTCAATAACCTCCTGACGCTGGTTTCCGCCAAGCATACGGATACAGTCGTACAGTTCGGGGTCCACCAGCCTTATGCCGTTATAGGAGTTGATTATGCAGGGCACCACAGCGCCTATAATAATTATGAAAATCTTGGACGTTTCACCAATACCGAACCATAATATAGCAAGCGATATCCACGCAATGGGAGGCATTGGCTTGAACAGGTCGAAAACCGGCTTGACAATGGCGTTGACATAAGGGCTGAAGCCCATGGCCAAACCGATGGGTACACCGATGGCAACCGCTATAACGAAGGCAATAAGCACTCGCTTTAAGCTGAACCACAGGTGTACCAGCAGTGTTTTTCCGGCCAGTGGGTGGATAATCATATCATACAGCTGGTATAGCACCTCTCCCGGCCGGGGAAGAAATTTTCCCAAAACCTGCATCACCGACATGGTATCCCATATCAGAAGAAACGATATAATGGAAACTGCATATAAAAAATATACATTTTTAACAATTGCCTTCAGATATTCACCGGGGGTCTTCGGCTTTTCGCCGGAAGATACATTGTTTACCAAAGCTTCGTTACTCATGGCCCTACCTCCTCACCCCGGCCACCAGGCGTTTTTCAACCCGGTCAATAATCACACCTATGAGCACACCTGTCAGACCCACCATAAGCATGCCCAGTACAATCATATCGGGCATCAGCAGGCGCCTGCCCATAGTAATAAGGAATCCCAGACCGGCATCCGCAGCTATAAGCTCAGCCGCCACCAGCGCTGTCCAGGAAGCCGCCAGGGCCACCTGAAGTCCGCCAAACACCATCGGCAGCGCAGAGGGAATGCAGATTTTTTTAAAAATTTCCCAGTCTGATGCCCCGTAGGTTCTGGCCATGCGAATATATACCGGGTTGGTCATACGAACGCCCACGAAGGAGTTTATAACGCAGGGGACTATACCCGAGGCCCATATGATGAATGCCTTACTTGTCAGGCCAATACCGAACCAGAATATGGCCAGCGGAATCCATGCCACCGGCGGTATGGGACGGATCATTTCAAATATCGGCCGGGCAAGGCCCTCTGCAACCACAAACCATCCCATTAAAAGCCCCAGGGGAATCCCAATCAGAAGGGCGAGGGTGTAACCTGTAAGGGCCTCCCCGATACTGGTCAGAGCGTGTACCAGAAGTACTGCCCCGTCAGGATCTGAGTGGGTTAGCTTATAGAAGAACAGCTCGACTACCTGGATCGGGGTGGCGAGCAGGGCATTAGGCACCACTCCGGTTGCCACCACCAGTTGCCATATAGCCAAAACACTAAAAAGGCTCAGGTAAGGCAGTACTTTCAACATCTTTTTTTTGCCGGCACTTTGTATGTCGGACATTTCCACACCCCTGTTTCATAACAACCTTGGCACATAAGTACTTCAATGTTTGCCGCAGTCCGTATTATGGGCTGCGGCAACATATCCGTTAGTTGTATCTTTAGCGGTAATACAGCATTATTGGATCAGGCCTTTCTCCTTGGCCAGCATCTTAAGGAACTTGTCAGTAACAAATCCGCTCTTCATTACCTTTTCCTTCTCGGCGGGAGTAAATTTACCCTGTTCGGTGAAGAACTCGGCTATACCAGCCATAGTTTTTTCCATTTCGCTTTGGCCCTTGGAGCTATCAAACATGACAAGCTGCTCTTTCAGGTCATATACAGGGTGCCACTCAATATCCAGTGCAGCGTCTTCTTTTGAGATATCAATAGCTGCCCAGTCCTTCAGGAATTTCTGGTAAGGCTCCGCCAGGTTTGCCTGTTCCTTTTTCATCTTGTCAAGTGACTGGAAGAAAACATCCAGGAATTTAACCACCTGTTCCGGGTTTTCGTCTGCAAACTTCTTGTTTGCAATCAGCACCAGGGGAACACCTGCGCCCACCTGGTCGGAGGAAGCAGCGACCTGCCAGCCTTTTTTCAGTCCAGTGTATGCAAACGGGGTCCAGACAACAAGAATGTCACCCTTACCGGACTCAAAGGCTGCAACAGCCTGGGCCTGCTCCAGGTTCTGAATTTTTACGTCTTTTTCAGTCAAACCAAGCGCCCTGAGGTAGCCTGCAAGCGCATAGTGGCCCGAGGAAACCGTGGTGACCAGTATTGTCTTGCCTCTTACATCGTCGGCAGTGCCGTATACTTCAGGATACTTGGGGTTGGCACCCTTGGTTTTCAGTATGGGGCTGTCGGGCCTGACCATAATAACGTTTGCCTTGGATTCATCGTTGGCCAGACCAATCATGTAGGCGTCGTAGCGGAGGGCTGCCATCAGCATGGGAACTCCGCCGGTGGCCCCTACATCCCACTGGTTGGCCGGAAGGGCTTCAATCTGGGGCATACCGGAGTCAAAATAAAGCAATTCCATTGCAATGCCGGCCTTTTTGTCAAGGCCTTCCTGGATAGCCGCATAGGACTGATAGGTTTCAAACTCAGGCTGGTGGCTGACGCGAATCTTGGCAGGCCCTTCCTCTTTGCCCTTGGCATCTCCTCCACCACAGCCGAATACAGCAACAGTGAGTAAACTAAGGATTACTAAAAGACTTATTAATACGTAAACCTTTTTGCTTTTCTTCACAAATCTTTCCTCCTTTTTCTTAATCAGCTATCCTATTGCATTGTTGACGTCCGATATGCTTCTCCTTCCCTTCGCTCATTCCTCCCCTCCAGGTCAGAATACATATATTTACCACCACTTGATAAGGTCTGTTACCTGCTTTCTGATTTCAACGAATTTTGGGTCCCGGAAATCCCTGGGCCTGGGAAGGTCAACAACCACTTCCGACTTCACTGTGGTGGGCTTGTTGGTCAGGACCAGTATTCGCTCTGCCACGTATACAGCCTCCTCGATGTTGTGCGTGACGAAAAGCACTGTGCTTTTTAATTCCTGCCAAATACGGACAAGCTCGTCCTCGAGGTAGTAGCGCAGCTTTACGTCCAATTGACCGTATGGCTCATCCATCAGGAGAAGGTCAGGATTCACAGCGAAGGCCCTGGCGATGGCCACCCGCTGCTCCATACTGGAGGAAATCTGGTTTGGGTACAAATTAGCGCTTTCTGTAAGGCCAACCAGCTCCATAATTTTTTTCAGCCGCTCTTCCAGTTCAGCCTGGGGGAGCTTCTTGACTTCCATCCCGTATGCTATGTTTTCCTTAACGGTTCGCCAGGGCATACAGGAGGGCTCCTGGAACACAAAAGATAGGTTGTGTTTTTTAGGGTCGGCATCTTTGCCATCAATGAGAATATTGCCCTTTGTTGGTGGGATCAGGCGTGACAGCAGGTTTAAGAAGGTTGTTTTGCCACATCCTGTTGGTCCAACAATACATAGAAGCTCGCCTTCATACACATCAAAGGAGATGTCGTTCAGCACCAGAAGGTCACCGAATTTTTTTGTCAGGCCGTTCACTGTAACTTTTGCTTTTCTTTTTCCAGTATTGGACAAGTTCCGCACCCCGCATTTTTTATTGGGTGATTGCCAAAATATTCATACTTTTACAATTACCCATCCTGTCAAGAGCAGCATGCACTTAACACGTTCAAATTATTATTTTTTTAATCCTCAAACCACTTTCTGTAGTCAAGGTGCTCGTACTGCGGCAGGTGGCGTGTGGGCAGCGCCAGGGCATCCCTCCTGAATGGGGGGGCAAGCTGGGTGCCATCCACCACAAATTCCAGCACGGTGGGCTTCCGGCTCTTCATTGCCTGCACCAGCGCGTCGGCAACGTCACCGGCCTTGTCTATCCTTACCCCTTCGGCTCCCATGG
>JBMOPF010000017.1:0-10786 GCA_049325075.1 Bacillota bacterium
GGAATTAATTGTTAAAGAACCCGGCAAGTTGCTGATGTTAAAAATTTACAAGGTAACACAGGTTGGTTTTATATTGTCTTTTTTCATAAAAAAAGCTATTGACATAGTACGGCTATACAATGAAAAAGGGCTAATGCCAGCCCTCCGAAAAAATATACAATTTATTGTAAACACCCGTGGAAAAGCTAATGACAATTTGTAACCCGACCATTAAATATTTTAAAAACCAAAATTTCCCGTATCTATCCACTCACTTTTAGTCAGCGACCACCAGTCAACAGCCAGGCCCTTCAGTATATATTCATAGGGCAGCCAGCCATATCCGCCGCTGCCCCACCCCGTGCCCCACGAATTTCTGATAAGTACCGCCCCGGTGGTTTCCATTCCTCCCGGATTGTTATTCTTAATTACCACATTGTCATTGTATCCTACCGCCATGATGGCATGCCCGCCCAGTATCTTCTCGCCTCTTACCGGAAAAGGCATCATACCGTTACTATCTGCCTGGGAAATTGAACTGTATACCGTAAATCCGAAAGCGGCGGGAAAACCTGCGGCCAGGTGGGTTTTGATACTTTCCATCAAAAGATCGGGGCTGATCCCGGGCGGATCAAGCCGGTAATATTTAATGGTACGGTAATTATGGGCGAAGGCATAGCAAAAAGCAGACGGCTCCTTGTCAAAGTCCGAAATTACATACGGCCAATACTCCTCCGGAGGCACCCCGAACAGCGCCAGCGCCCCCATTGCCGACCGGATAAACGCCCCGGTATCCCCCTTCATTTTCAGCAGATTTCGTGTCACCTTGTAAAGGAACAATCTGGAAGCGTCTATATGTTTTCCAAATGCCTTTCTTTCAAAATACTCCACTACCCCAACCGCCGCGTTGGCCGTACATGATCCCAGTTCTCCCTGATCTTCTACGGGAGAACACCACGCCCTCAAATCGACCGAGCCGGGCAGTTTTTTCGGCGCTGTTATTTTTGTTTTTTGCAAGATATCCCGAATAATCACATGATCCGGTGTATAGTCCCTGAAATCAGGGTAATCCGGCAGCCATCCCATTCCCATCTTTTTAATTTCCCCCATCATACTCCTCCTCTTCAGGCGCCCTCACGGAAGGCAAATTTTATCTATATTTCGTCATATTGACATTAAATCCTCCTTTTTACATATGGTGCCTTTAAGAATTTTTCGCCGGCACAATAATTTCCCTTCTCCATAAAACCAACAAGGGCTTATATTTACATAATTAATGCTTAACCGGCTTCAGAATGAATCCGATAGGAATCTGGCTCAGGCCCAATGCCCAGATGAGCCAGGCCACCGGCCAGTCTTCCCGGACAAATATAAGCAACAGGGCAATACCCGCCAGCCGGCCCAGGTTTAAAGGCACTTCCCGGAAAGTTAAAAACTCCATCCGGTAATCCCCGGCCCGGGCGGTATTTCCAATGGTGTTATAGGAAATGGTGGTGACAGGCACAAAGACAAAGGGATAAAAAATACTGTTGGCGAGGCCGAATACCCACAGGGCCAACAGGTCCCGGCGCAGCAGAACGGATGTGCTTATAAACAGCAATACCGACCCCCGGACCATGGAACAGTAATGCCTGTCCCTGCTGTTTAGCTTCCCTGCCAGATAGAACACCAGCAGGGTTGCCAGTGATGTGACCAGGTTAAAATAACCCAACTGGACTTCATCACAGGTAATTTCATATACCAGCAGAATAAGGGCAAAGGACATAACCCCTTCCCGCAGGCCCCGCAGAGCCATGGACCAACTGACCCGGCGCCAGTCAGGCCCTGCCAGTTTCAGGGCCTGACCAAACCGGGCACCCTGCTCGGCCCGGCCTCCGGCAAAATTAAGGCTGGCCGCCCAGGCCAGGGCAAAACAGGCCACGGACGCGGCAAAAACAAGGTTATATCCGGGACCCGGACCCAGGCAGGCGATGATCAGCCCCCCGGCCAAAGGCGCCGCCATACTTGCCAGGGCGGCCGCAGCGCCGTTCAGGCCGGAAAAATGGTCGCGATTCCGGCTGTTTGTCCAGTCATAGGTTGAGACATTGTATCCCAGGTAGTAAAACCCCTGCCCCATCCCCATAAGCATACCCAGCAGTATAACCCGGTCCGCCACATGGTCCTTTAAAACCAGCACCATAAGGTAAAAGACAGCGTGAATAAAAAGCCCCAGGCGCAAATTGCCCGGACTCCCCCACCTTTTGACCAGAAAGGAGCCAAGAAAAAAAACAACCGGCACAGTTAAAAATTGAAAAAAATTAAACACCGTGGCCAGTTCTATGCTACGGTGGATTTTCCAGAGGTATACATTAAAAAAAATATTGGACAGATTGAGCCCGGCCAGAAAAAAAGCATGAATGCCCAGAAGCCGTCTGGCCCGCGGCGGCAATAACGCGTCTGCAGCTTTCACCATATGAAAGTCTCCGGTATTTAGTCAGGCCATCACCATGGAAGGTGATGGCCTGATTTTTGTTATTCTTCCAGTTCCGATACTATGCCAATCCCGGCGCTGGCCCCGATGCGGGTGGCCCCGGCCTCGATCATGGCCAGAGCCTGCACGGCGTTTTTAATCCCTCCGGAGGCCTTAATACCCATTTGCGGCCCTACGGTTTTACGCATCAGGGCTATATCCTCCACTGTGGCGCCGCCGGTGCCAAAGCCTGTGCTTGTTTTGACAAAATGGGCGCCAGCCTCTTGAGACAGTTTACAGGCCATAATTTTTTCTTCATCCGTCAGGTAACAGGTTTCAATGATTACCTTGACAACTGCATCCTTATCCACAGCCGTGGCTGCCTCCACCACCGCCCTTATGTCCTTCAGGACCTCCTCCTGACGGCCGGCTTTCAGCAGGCCAATGTTAACAACCATGTCAACCTCTTTGGCCCCGGCCCGCACCGCTTCTTCCGCCTCAAAAGCCTTGGCGGCGGTGGAGGTGGCCCCCAGGGGAAACCCGATAACGGTGCACACCAGCACCTCCGAGCCCTTCAGCAACTTTCCGGCCAGAGGCACATAGTACGGGTTGACGCACACCGATGCGAATCCGTATTCCAGCGCTTCACGGCACAGTTGGGTCACCTCGTCCGGGGTGCCCACCGCCTTAAGGAGCGTATGATCAATCATTTTGGCCATTTCTTTTTTAGTGAGTTTCATTATTAAAGGCTCCTTTTTACAGCACTTTATCCTAATTAAACCATATTATTTGGCAGCGGCAAAGACAAGTTTATCGTTGTAGTACTGGGCTGCATTGTCCTTGGTGATCAGACCGGTGCCCGCATCGATGAAATCCGGATATTTTTCTCCATTGAGCACACCCAGAGCAGTATCCACCACAATGGTGCCCAGAAGCTGCGGGTCGTTGAGCACAGTGGCGTCATATTTGCCGTTCTGGATAGCCTTAATGGCTTCCATCAGGCCGTCCACACCAACAATTTTCACCTTGCCGGCCAGGCCGTTTTGCTCCAGCACCTGCAGTGCGCCCAGAGCCATGTCGTCATTGTGGGCATAGACCAGTTTTACGTCGGGGTTGGCCTGCAGAAGGTCCTGGAACGCCTTGACCGCCTTGGAGCGGGTGTAATCGCAGTACGGGCTCTGGACAACCTTGATGCCCGGCTCTTTATCCACAGCCAGGTGGAACCCGTCGCGGCGGTCCATCATCACTTTGCCGCCGGCATCACCCTGCAGCTCGATAATTTTACCCTGGGCCTTGCCGGGGCCTCCCAGCAGCGCCACTGCCTGCTCACCGGCCAACTGGCCCATCTTTTTATTGTCCCGGCCCACAAATGTGGCTACCTTGGTTTCTGTGGGGCGGTCCACGGTAATAACGGGAATGTTGGCCCTCTGGGCAGCAGCCAGAGCGGGGCTAACCCCGGTGGGGTTGCTGGGGTTAAGTATAAGCACATTAATGCCCTTGGTAATTAAGTCTTGTACATCGGAGTTCTGTTTTTCAATATCGTTCTGGGCATCAACGTAGATCAACTCGGCGCCCTTCCTCTGGGCCTCGGCCTTGGCCGCATCCATCAGTGAAACATAGAAAGGAGAATCAAGGGTTACCTGGGAAAAACCAATGACAACCTTTTTATCATTCGTTGCGCTGCTGCCATTGTCGGCAGCCTTCTGACCGCCGCAGCCGGCGGCAGCCAGTGCCAGGCCCAGTATAAGAATCAGGCCGGTAAACAGACGGTACTTTTTCATTCATTCATCCTCCTTAAATTTGTTTTTTTAACCCCCCTGAAGCCGTAAATGTAATCCGCTCGCCACCCCCCCAATGTATTGCATTGGCCTGGAAACCAAAACCATGGCAAAAACACTCCGAAACACAATTTAAGCTTTCTTTCCCACCACAAACCGGTTCAGGATCAGGGCCAGCACTATAATAAGCCCCATAAAGATTTGCTGATAATAAGAGGCCAGTCCCAGCAGGTTAAATATATTGGTTATAATGCTCATCAGCAGCACACCGATAAATGTTCCCCCCACGCCGCCGGTGCCGCCAAACAGGCTGGTGCCGCCCAGCACCACCGCCGCTATGGCGTCAAGCTCGGCGCCCTTGGCCGCTGTGGGCTGTCCCACTGTCAGCCAGGAGGCCATC
This sequence comes from Bacillota bacterium, assembly GCA_049325075.1. GTDB lineage: Bacteria > Bacillota > Desulfotomaculia > Desulfotomaculales > Desulfocucumaceae > BRHc4a. The sequence continues at coordinate 4,607 of JBMOPF010000017.1, forward strand.
ACAACCCCGGCCAGGGCCGCCATGATACCGGAAATAACGTAAACGGAAATGAGGTGAAAGTTGACCCTGATACCAGAAAGGTGCGCCGCCTCGGGGTTGCCCCCCACGGCATACAGGTTGCGCCCGAAGGGTGTGTACTTTAAGGCCAGGGCTGCTACAATGGTCAGGGCAATCCAGAGCAGGCCGCTCACCGGAAATACCCCTATAAATCCCGCACCCAGGAAATTAAAGGCCTGCGGCAGCCCGAACACTGGCTTTCCGTCAGTAACCAGCAGGGCCAGCCCCCTGGCGGAAACCATCATGGCCAGGGTCACAATAAAGGCCGGAACGGTAAATTTTGTACTGATAAACCCGTTGATAAACCCCAGGGCCGCCCCTGCGGCCAGAGCCGCCAGGATGGACAGGGCGATGGACTGCCCGCCGTCAAGCAGAATGGCCACCACCATACCGGCCAGGGCAACCACCGAGCCCACCGAGAGATCAATACCGGCCGTAATAATAACAAATGTCATGCCTATGGCCAGAATCCCCGTTATCGACGACTGCTGCAGCAGGTTCAGGAAGTTTTGCAGCGTCAAAAACCTGGGGGATAAAATTGACGCTATGGCGGTAAATATCACCAGGAGAATAACCAGGTTGTATTTACCAATCAATTGGCCGTAGTCAAATTTTTCCCGTGAACGTTCTTCTGTCCGGACTTTTTTTACCGGTTCCCCCATAAACTTACCTCCCCGTTACCGCGCAATGCAGTATACTTTCTTCCTGGAAGGCCTCCCGGGTGTACTCCCCGGCCACCGCCCCATTGAACATAACCACGATCCGGTCGCATATTTGCATCAATTCGGCCAGTTCGGAAGACGCCACCACGACGACCAGGCCCTTGCCGGCAAGATCCTTGATAATCCCGTACACTTCTTCCTTGGCCCCTATGTCAATACCCTGGGTGGGCTCATCAAACAATAATATATTTGATTTTTTAATCAGCCACTTGGCGATAACAACCTTTTGCTGATTGCCCCCGCTCAGATTTTTCACCAGGGTCTTTACCGACGGGGTGGCAACGCGCAGTTTAGCCACCTGCGCCTTTACCTCCGCCAACAGGGAGCCGTATTTTATTACACCCAGCCTGGTGAAATTTTTAATTGAGGCAATGGCCGCGTTTTCCCAGACCGGCAGATCCAGAATCAAGCCCTGGGTTTTGCGGTTTTCCGGCACCATGCCGATGCCCAGCTTAAGCGCATCCACCGGTGAGCGTAAACGGACTTTTTGCCCGCGGACCATGACCTCCCCGCCCCGGGGCGGGTCGGCGCCGTAAATCACCCGCAGCAGTTCCGTCCTTCCCGAGCCCACCAGACCATACAAACCCAGTATTTCCCCACGGTGTACGGATAAAGAAACAGAACGCAATTTGGCGCTGACAACATCTTTGACCGCCAGCACCTCTTCACCGGATATGCCGGATGCCTCTTTCTTATGCCGGGTCAGGGAATGCCCGATAATCATTTCCACCAGCTGCTCCTGGCTGATATCACTTAACTGCCTGGTGCCTATATAACTCCCGTCCCGCAGCACGGTCACCCGGTCCCCCACCCGGAACAGTTCCTCCAGCCGGTGGGAAATGTAAATTACCGTTATTCCCCTGGCCTTCAGGTCTTTGATCACCCGCACCAGGGTTTCAAATTCTTCCCCCGAAAGGGTGGACGACGGCTCATCCATAACTATGAGCCTGGCCTCCGAAACCAGCGCCTTGGCCAGCTCCACAATTTGCCTTTGCCCCATGCTGAGCCGGTTAACCGGCTGCCTGACATCAATATCGATACCCAGGTCGTCAATTATTTCCCGGGCCTTGCGGTTGACCGCCCTCCAGTCAACCATACCCCGGCCCTTTTTGATCAGGCTGCCCAGGAAAATGTTTTCCGCGGCGGAAAGATTGGCCGCCAGGGAAAGTTCCTGGTAAATCACAGCTATTCCCAGCTTCCGGCCCTCCAGGGGGCTGGCTATACTTACAGCCTTGCCGTCAAAAATAATTTCACCCTCATCCCTGGAATAGGCGCCGGCAAGTATTTTCATCAGGGTGGATTTTCCGGCCCCGTTGGCCCCGATAAGGCAGTGCACCTCACCCCTTTGAATACTTAAATTCACTTTTTTCAGGGCATGAACCCCGGGAAAGGATTTGGATATTCCCCTCATTTCCAGGATGTTTTCATTTACTGCCACTGAAATCACTCCCCACCCCGCTGAAAACTGTACATCTGGTGCATTTCCGGAGCCAGCAGCTCGTAGGTTCTTTTGTATTTTTCAAAATAGAAAGAATACAGCTCATATTTTTCACGGTCAGGCTCAACGGTTCCCCCGTATCCCACCATGGCCCGGGCCGCTTCCCGCAAACCGCCATACACGCCAATTCCCGCGGCGGCGGCCACGGCGCACCCCAGGACTCCCGCTTCGCCAAAAGCGGCCTGCCTGATGGGCACTCCTGTGACGTCCGCAATTATCTGCAGCCAGACCGGGTTTTTAACCACCCCTCCACAGGCCGTAATCCGCCGTACGGGGGATGAGGCTTTACTGAACGCCTCCAGTATGTTGCGGGTGCCGTAGGCCACCGATTCCAGAACAGCCCGGTACAGGTGCGCCCTGGTATGCGCCAGGGTCATGCCCCACACCGCCCCCCTGGCCAGCGGGTCCCGGTAAGGAGTACGGTTGCCCTGCCAGGTGTCCAGCACAATCAGCCCCTCCGAGCCGGGGGGAACCCCGGCGGCCTCCCCGGCCAGCACCTGGTAGGGCTCTTCACCGGGATGGGTAAAGTCCAGTTCGCCGGCCAGCTGATCCCTGAACCACCTGGTCAGGGAGCCGCAGGACACCTGGCCTCCCTCCAGCAGCCAGAGACCTTCTATCAGCGCCCCGGGGTAAGGGCCCCAGAGCCCGGGATGAAAAACGGGCTTTTCAGTAAGGGCCAGGTGTACAAAACTGGTCCCCATGATCACACCCATCTGCCCCGGATCAACCACCCCCAGGCCCAGCAGTCCCATATGGGCGTCGATTCCTCCCTGGAAAACCGGCAAATCCTCCGGCAATCCCAGTTCCGCGGCGGCTTCAGGGGTTATATTCCCCACCGGTTTACCCACCGGTATTACCTCCACGGGAATTTTATCCCTGAAATCCCCCAGAGATATTTCCCTCATGAACTCATCCGGCCAGCCCCCTGCGACATCAGCATAATTCCACTTGCAGGTGGCCGTGCACTGTGATGCAACATAGCGGCCGGTCAGCCGGAAATTAATCCAGTCCAGTTTTTCCAGTATCCTGTAGGCCCGCTTGTAAATTTCAGGCTCACAATCCTTAATCCATAAAGTCTTGGGGAGCATCCACTCCACCGAGTCCTGTCCCCCGGAATATTTTAAAACGTCATGCCCGGTACTGTTTATTTTTTCCGCCTGCGCGGTGGCCCGGGCATCCATCCAGAGAATAGCCGGCCTCAAGGGGGTACCGTCCTGTAAAACCGGTAAAACCGTGGATGATGTCGCGCAGACAGCCATACCCCCGATCCTTTTTCCGTCTGTTTCCGCCAGGCAGCCGGCAAGGGCGCCTTTAAAGGCATCCCACCACTCACCGGGCTGCTGCTCGGCCCAACCGGGGGAGGGATAATATGTGCTGTAGCCCGCAAAGGCCATTTTAACCAGATGTCCGCTTGATTCAAAGACAGCGGCCCTGACGCCCTGGGTGCCGAAATCCACTCCTAAAACCAGTGGGTGGTTCATATCACGCCACCTCGCCATCTGTCAGAATGTATGTCAGGGTAAAAACATAACCTTGCTGAAGAAGAATCCTTTATCCAGGAACCGTTTAAACATCGCCGGGGCCTCATCCAGGGGCAGTCTGTGGCTGACGATGGGATCGGTCCGCAGCTCGCCCCGGGCCATCAATTCCAGACTGTAGGTCCATTCCCGGCCCGGGAAGGGCGAGGAAAAGGAGTTCCAGGAGCCCTTGACCGTCAGTTCACGTCGCAATATATTGTTAACCGCCGTTTTGCTCAACTCAAGCCTGTCATGGCTGATGCCCAGGAACACCACCCGTCCCAGCTTGCCCGCGGAACAAACAGCCTGGTTCTGGACAGCGGACAGGCCTGCGGTCTCCAGAACAAAATCAGCCCCCGCGCCTTCGGTAAATTCATTTATTTTCTCCACCGGATCAACCTCCAGGCTGTTAATAACCTCATCAGCGCCCAGCAGCCTGGCGGTGGCCAGTTTTTCCTCCATTACATCCACTGCCATAACCCTGCCGGCCCCCAGTATTTTAGCAAACTGCAGGGCAAACAGGCCTATCGGGCCGCAGCCGTATATGACCACAGTATCCCCCTGATTAATACCTCCGTTCCAGATGGCGTGAACGGCATTGGCGGCAGGGTCGGTCATGGCCCCGGCCTCAAAGGAAACGCTGTCCGGCATAGCCAGCAAATTTCCCTCGGGTACGCTCACATACTCGGCCATGGCCCCGTCCCGGCGGGAGCCGAAATAATCGTAATCCTCACAAAGGGAGTAATGGCCGCTACGGCACCAACGGCAGCGGCCGCAGGGGATCAGCGGCGGAACCACCACCCTCTCTCCCGGCTCCCATTTTTCCACCTGGTTTACCCCCACAATTTCCCCGCTGAATTCATGTCCCACAGTCAGCTGAGGACGATAGGCGCCGAAAAAATTAACCCGTGGTATATCGGAGCCACAGACCCCCACCGCTTTAACCTTAACCAGCACATGTCCCGGCTCAATTTCCGGCACAGCCACCTCTTCCACCCGCAGGTCCCCCGGTTCGTACAACTTTACCGCTTTCATCCTGCCATCTCCCCCCAATGCTTATGCGTTTCCGGAATCCAGGAGCTCAATACACTTCCTTGCCGCGAATTCGTCAACGAACAGGGTATTGGCGTACCCACCCCGCAAAGCGCCCAATATTGCCTCCGCCTTTTCCTCCCCATTGGCCACAGCGATGGAATATTCCTTGGAGGCCAGTTCCGCCAGGGATATCCCCACCGTGCGGTTGTAAAGCTCCATATCGGCTATACTGCCGTCCCGGCGAAAGTAGCGGGAACAAATGTCGCCCACTGCCCCCCGGGACAGCAGCCTTTCATACTCACCATCCCGGAAATAGCCGGCCTGCACCAGTATTGACTCATAAGAAGCGCGGCCGATGCCGAACAGCGCTATCCTTGCTTTACGGGCCAGGTCCAGAGCCTGCTTCACATTGGAATCCGCGGCAATGGCCGCTGCCAATTCCTCACTGTCAACGATGGTGGGCACCGGCAGCATGTAGGGAACCGCGCCAAAGGCCTGAACAAAGCCCTCAATTATCGTCCCGGACTGGGCGGAAAGATAACTTTTGGCCACCCCCCCGTTTAGCTGAACCACCGTTAACCGCTGCACGGGGCATCTTTCCAGGTGCTGTGTCACGAAAGGAAGGGTTGTCCCCCAGGAAACCCCGATGATATCCCCGTCCCCGATAATATCCTTCAAAAAAGCGGCCACTGCCCTGCCCAGATCATGGCGGACAGCATCCGGGTGGTCAACAATCACCGGCACAACAAAAACTTTTTTCAAATTAAAGTGTCTTTCCAGACTTTCCTCCAGGTCCCGGACCGGCTGAAGGGGATAAACAACCTTTATTTGCACGATCCCTTCCCTGTACGCTTTATCCAGAAGGCGGCTGACACTGGCCCGGGATATTTTTTCCCTTTCGGCGATCTCTTCCTGTTTATAGCCGAATTCGTAATACAACCGTGCCACCCGGACCATTTGCCCGATATCCATACTACCGCTCCCATCGGAACCTCATTTGCACATATGTGCATCTCTATGAAAATATTTTCATAACCAAAGATTCGACTCTTTTTAAAAAACTCCTGCACCATCCAGAAATTTTTTTCTTACATCTGAGAAATTTTTCATCAACCCCGCCCGCAAAAGCAACAAGGGCCTCTCACCATCAAAGTTGGAATTCATCCCTACCCGAAGCAAGAACCAAGCAGCCTTCCGGGTGGCGGGAATCACTCGGCATAAGAATTTTCAGGGTAGTTCCCCATGCCGCAAGCGGCACCAGCAGAGGATGAAAAAGCATGATGCATAACTTTATCTTTAGGGCCGCTTTGGTGTCGCTTGCGGGCAGGAGGAGTGTTAACCCCGGCTGCAT
>JBMOPF010000018.1:0-74261 GCA_049325075.1 Bacillota bacterium
TAACCATCCCGAAAATCAGGACAATGATTCAGCAATTTCTGTCAGTTTGGACAGGAGTATGTAATTGCTGTGGGCAAAAGCTTCGAAATACAAGGCATTTAACATTTACTTAACGTAGTAATACTAGTCTCTTAGAGTAATAAAAAAATACAATAATCCATAAAAGTTTTAAAAGGAACCTTGATAAAAATGGCTGAAGACGTTAACCAGACAAACACTGTGAATGTAAAAAGTGAAGAGGATAAAATTGTAAAAGTAAACGGCAAATTAATCAATTCAGGTATTATTGCTTTCGGTACCACCGCAAGCAAGGTTTTGGGCTTTGTCCGTGAGATGGTTATCGCAGCCTTTTTCGGCGCTTCTTATTTGGTGGATGCTTACCTGGTGGCGATGGTTATTCCCCAGGTTTTGTTTTCTATTATAAGCGCGTCTTTGACTACTACTGTAATTCCCCTGGTAACTGAATATGAGAACCTGGAGGGCAGGCAGTCGGTCCTCAGGCTTCTTAATACTGTTACCACCATTATGGCGGTTTTTCTGGCCGTCTTGATCATATTGGGGGAATTGTTGTCTCCCTTTCTGATACGCCTGGTCGCGCCCGGGTTCAGCGGGGTGACCGCGGATTTGGCTGTTTATCTCAACCGGATTATGTTCCCGATGATGTTGTTTTTGGGCCTGGCCGGGTTGGGAACCGGTATATTGCAAAGCCAGAGGCGTTTTTTATATCCAGCTTTTATTGGTGTTCCTTATAATTTTTTTATCATTGGTTCTCTGTTTGTTCTGGGCAAAACATGGGGGGTTACCGGTCTGGCTTTGGGAACCTTGCTGGGAGTGGTGTCCCAGTGGCTATTCCAGATTCCTGAGATAAGGAAGTGCAGATTCCCGTTTAATTGGAATTTGGATTTTTCCCATCCGGGATTAAAGAAGATCGGGAGATTGATTTTGCCGGTAATCATCGGTTCCGGGGCGGGACAGATTAATTTCGTTGTGGACCGCATGATGGCTTCGGGGCTGGTTGAGGGCAGCATAGCCGCCCTCAACTATGCCACGAAGTTGAATCTGATGGTTTATTCCATCATTGCGATGGCCGTCGCCAACGCGATTTATCCTGAATTTGCCGAGGCGGCGGTAGTGAAAGATGGGAAAAAATTTCTTAATTCCATGCTGCGCTCTATGAATGGTCTGATGTTGGTTGTTATACCCATATCGGTGGGCATGATGATATTGAAGGAACCAATGATCCGGCTGGTTTATGAACGGGGGGCTTTCGACGCTGCCGCCGCGCAGTTAACTGTGACGGCCCTGTTTTTCTTCTCATTCGGTCTGCCGGCCATGTCCCTGAGGGAGATTGTTTTCCGGGCCTTCTATTCCGTGCAGGATACCATGACCCCTATGATTATAGGGGTAGTGACCGTCGCCCTGAACATCGGCATGATATTGCTGCTGGTGCCTTATCTGGCCATAGGCGGCCTGGCCCTGGCCACTTCCATTTCGGTGTCCGCCGGCCTGGTGCTGCTGCTTTACTACCTGAGAAAAAAATTGGGCCATATCGGCGGCCGGGTATTGCTGGCAACGGGCGCCAAGATCCTTTTAGCCTCCTTGATTATGGGTTTGGTGGTTTACGGGAGTTACCATTATATGAATGCCGTCCTGAGTCCGGGCAGGAGGACCGATTTGCTGTTATTCGGGGTGAACACCTTTTTGGGCGGAGGCGTGTATTTTGCCTTGGTGTACCTTTTTAAAGTGGAAGAGCTGGGCTGGCTGGCAGACAAGGTCCGGGGGAGACTGGGAAGGTAGAGTCCGAAACGGGTTATTTTTATGAGAACTCAGAACTCAGAACTCAGAATTCCGGGCAGTCCTTTTGCGACCGAGTTTAGAGACTGTTGCAGCCGGAGATGATGCAGCCGGGGTTAACACTCCCCCTGCCCGCAAGCGACACCAAAGCGGCCCTAAAGATAAAGTTATGCATCATGCTTTTTCATCCTCTGCTGGTGCCGCTTGCGGCATGGGGATCTGGATTCTGACTTCTGAATTCTTGATTCACAGCACTTTGGCGGCGGACTTTGATATAGTCTCCTTTAGCAGATGAGGATAATTCCGGGCACCATGCAAAATACGATATACGACGACTTTTTCGTCAATTAATCTGTAAAAAGCAATATAGGGATCAACAGCAACCATCCTGAAATTGAACTTTTTTAGAGGACGTTCAAGCAAGGGTGCACCCGAATTGGGAAAATCCTCAAGCTTGCGCAGTGCTTGAAAGATGGTATCAATCATTCTGACTGCTGCCTTGGTGTTATCAAGCATGATATAATCGGATATCTCGTCCAGGTCATCATATGCGGCAGGAAGAAGTTCGACATTATATTTGCCCATTAATTTTCTCCTTCAGACGTTTTTGGGCTTCATCAAGAGATATTGCAGGTTCGCCAGCCAGGCGTTGTTGTTCGGCATACATCAATTTTTCACGGAGGTCCAGCATGGCTTCCCTTTTTTCAAAGGCCTCTATGCTCATGACAACAAGGTCGCCTTCGCCGTTTAAGGTAATATATACCGGCTCGGATTTTTCATGGGCCAGCTTTGATATGGCACTATAATCATTCCGAAGCGTGGTTGAAGATTTAATAATCATTGTGCATCCTCCAATAACATTATTCTAGCATTATTATACGATAATTCAGCTAGAATATAAATGGGTTTAAGAAGGTGACAGGGGACGGTTCACTGGCATATTCGGAAGGAATGAAAAAATTTATTGATTTGTATAAATGTTATATCAAGGATATATGGAAACTTATACCGGGATCGGTTTTGTGTTTTTTTGCCCAACAGGAGGGAGTAACGGGATAAAAAGGTTTGTAATAATCCATGGCGGATGGTAAAATATAGATATGGAAGAAGTAATTGTAAAAGATTATGCATAAGGTAGAGATGACTGGTTAAATGAATATGATTTCAGGAGGTTTGGAAGTGAAAAGATTCTGTGTCAACCCGGGGACGGTTCTTGAATTGATTTGGTAATAATAGGTATTTAGAGACGAGGCGGCTCCAGGCTTTGACCGGAAAAACCTTCAATATGTATTTTTATATTCTGAGCATCCGCCGCAGCCTTTTGATGAAGTGGTCAACCCGGAAATCAGGTTCATGATTCAAGTTTGAAACTTTAAAATTAAAAATCCTGTAATATCAAGGCATCGGGGGTATTTTGGACAGACGTACCACTACATTTTGTCCCCTTAAAAAAGAGGTGGTATAAAATGCTCCTGCCTTTTGCGGCGGTTTTTATCGTCATCATTAATGCCTCCTTTGTCAATCTGGACAACTTGCGATGGGGGTCGCAAACCAAGGGCTTTAAATGCCTCATATGCCTTACCCTTAAGCTCGGTTCGACAAAGGTAGCGATCATCACCTATGTTTAATTCAACAGCCCTAAGGCTTTGCAGATCGCGCAACAAATACATATACTCAACATCAATATTTCTTTCATGTAGCTTTCGTTGGGTGTGACAAGGGACGGTTCTTTGACACAATGTTCTTAATTCCAACTGGTAATTGTATATTCATACCTTTCTGATTTTATTTGAACGGATGTTAACATTATTCCCCTCCAGATTATTACTAAAAATATACACTGCCCCTAAGTTTTGTGCCGGTACTGAGTCAGTTCAGGGCCGGAAGCTAAATGGTTTGAAGAATCTTTTATCAATTGTGGAAAATTAAGGTTGAAAGGCGGGGAAACATGTCCTATAATATAGACCTGATGGATAATAATAGCAGTTAGGGGATGAATTGGTGAAAAGTATTGAAAGTAAAATTGACTTTGAAAAAAATTATAGTGAGTTTGATGAGGCTTGGCAAAAGCTGAGGTATCTTAAAGAAGCAGAAATATATTACTATTTCTGTGAGGTGGATGCGCTTGAGGGAGCCTGGGTCCATACGGAAGGAAAGCGCAAATTGATGTTTTCCACCTTTAATTACCTAGGCCTGCTGGGGGACAAGGGTATCAACGAGGCTGCCAAAAGGGCGGTAGATAAGTACGGTACCGGAACTCACGGTTCGAGAATACTGGGAGGGACGTTGACGGTACATGCAAAACTTGAAAAGAAGATTGCTGAATTTACCGGCAGGGAAGACGCTATAGCTTTTAGCACGGGCTATACAACAAACCTGGCCACCATAAAGACAATAGCCGGGGACCGGGGATGGATATTTTCAGATGAATTAAATCATGCCAGCATTATTGACGGCTGTATAATATCAAAATCAAATGTCAGTATATTCAAGCACAATGACATGGCGGACCTGGAGAGGGTATTGAGGCAGGCTCCGGTTGATTGCAGAAAACTGGTGGTTGCTGATGCCGTATTCAGCATGGATGGGGATATATTCAACCTGCCGGAGGCAGTGGAGCTTTGCCGGAGGTATAACGCCCTCCTGATGGTTGACGAGGCCCACAGTGTGGGGGCTATAGGGGAGACATGCCGCGGGATAGAGGAGTATTTTGGCCTGCACGGGTCCATAGACATAAAAATGGGCACTATGAGCAAGGCTATTCCTGCCATTGGAGGATATATTGCAAGCAGTGGAAAGATTATTAATTACCTGCGCCATTACGCGCGGGGATTTATTTTTACCGCCGCCCTGCCTCCCGCCATGGCCGCCGCGGCCCATAAGGCCTTTGAAATTATTGAGGCGGAAGGAGCCGGCCTGCAGAAAAAAATAAAATATAACGTAAGGTATTTTACAGACGGCCTGAGAAACTCCGGCTTTGACACCGGTGTTTCTGAAACGCCCATTATCCCGGTAATTCTGGGAGATGACATCACGGCCATGCGTATGACAAGGATATGCCAGGAGAACAATGTTTTCGTGCTACCTGTGCTGACACCGGCGGTGCCCCCGGGAACAGCCAGGATAAGGCTTAATGTCACGGCCGGACACACTGTTGATGATCTGGATTTTGCCCTTGAGGTTTTGACCGCGGCCGGCAGGGAACTGGGTATTATCTGAGCCGGTACATGCCGGTCAATCAAGAAGTCTTGCGGTACCGGGTACCTAAGTTACTAAGTTATTTCTGTCCGTGTACCGGTCCGGCATATTCTGAAGGAATGAAAAAATTTATTGATTTGTATAAATGTTATATCAAGGATATATGGAAACTTATACCGGGATCGGTTTTGTGTGTTTTTTGCCCAACAGGAGGGAGTAACGGGATAAAAAGGTTTGTAATAATCCATGGCGGATGGTAAAATATAGATATGGAAGAAGTAATTGTAAAAGATTATGCATAAGGTAGAGATGACTGGTTAAATGAATATGATTTCAGGAGGTTTGGAAGTGAAAAGATTCTGTATTTTCCTCTGTTTCTGCGCTATGATGTTAGCCATGCCGGCAACTCACGCTTTTGCAGCCGGGCGGCAGAATGACTATCCGATAGTTTTTGTTCACGGGTTCATGGGGTGGGGGCGTGGTGAGTTTTTGGGCTACAATTATTGGGGAGGGATGTACGATATTCAGGAGGATCTCAACAAGCAAGGGTATAAGGCATATACGGCGGCGGTGGGGCCGTTGTCAAGCAACTGGGACAGGGTTTGCGAGCTTTATGCATACATAAAAGGGGGCACAGTGGATTACGGGAAGGTGCATTCGGAAAAATATGGACACTCAAGATATGGCCGGACCTACCCGGGAGTGTATAAAGATTGGGGGACCCTTGAAGGTGACGCAAACAATAATGAGTCCGGGGAAATAAGAAAGATACACCTGGTGGGACATAGTATGGGCGGCGTTGACATACGGTTGCTGACCCAGTTGTTGGCCCATGGGAGTGTGGAGGAGATAAACGGCACAGACCCTGAAGAACTGTCACCTCTTTTCAAAGGGGGCAAGAACTGGGTTTCCAGCGTGACTACAATAGCCTCCCCCCACAACGTGTCGGATATATCCAATTGGATGAATGAACCTACCGGTAAACAGATGCTTTGGGCTGTTGCCGCTCTAAGTGGAGCAGCACTGAAAAATATGGTTTATGATTTCAAATTGGACCAGTGGGGTATTAAAAGACAACCGGGAGAGTCCTTTAACGAATACTACGATCGTGTGGCTAAAAGCAATATCTGGAAAGACAAGGATACAATCGTTTCAGATTTTACCCCGGAATATGTCAGGAAGTTTAACTCATGGGTCAAAGCCCAGCCTGATGTATATTACTTCTCCTGGTCCACTGAGGCAACATACACGGACCGGTCAACCGGCCACGAACTGCCTGAAATAACCATGTGTCCAATCTGGATGCCTTCATCTGTCAACATCGGATCCTATACCAGTGATGAGGCGGATAAAACATGGTGGCAAAACGATGGCATGTGCAGCACTGTTTCCGAGAGCGGTCCAAAGATGGGATCATCGGATGTCATAGTGGAATTTGACGGCACACCCAGGATAGGCGTATGGAACCATATGGGTATATTGGAACACTTTGACCATACCGACATAGTCGGACTTTTCACTACGTGGAATCCCACACAATGGTACCGGTCCTTGGCCTCCAGGTTGGCATCGTTGCCTGAAACCAATTGATTTAAGGTCGTCAAACAGAAAATGTTTCATGAAAAAGTGATTCTTTAAATACCCAATTAACGGCATATTATGGTAAAATAAGCAAGGAAATACCATACTGATACGGGCCTCACCTGCCGGGGGAGATAATCCGAAGGGAGGTGGGGTGGTTGAAAACATCTGACGTGATCCAGCTTATAATCGCCTTGCTTCTTGGACTAACCCTGGTAGTGTCGATTTTAAACCTTGTGGTAAAATAGCGATACCCGGGTTGCTGCTACAACCCGGGTATCCTTTAAGCCCTCGGTAAGATGAGGCACACCGCCGTATTCAGTATTAGTATTTCCATTTCTAAAACAATAATATATTTACTGTGAAATAATGTCAAGGTGTCTGCGGTACCTGTCTGCGTCAAGGTTTAGTAGGTAGAACCCCCGGTATTTTTTTGTATCAGGGACAGCCGAAAAGAGGAAACTCCGGGGCCGGGGTCCGGTTTTCAATCCGGCGTATAAGGAAAGGGGACAGGTCTACTGCTCATGAATGTAAAGCTTAGGGGATGCGGTAGATCTGTCCCCAAAGCCTACGGCTGAACCGGCCCTACAGCTTGTCGCTTACGGTATGCCGACCGACTCCGTACGTGCGTCCATGCACTACTCGGCTGCGGCTGCGTCCTGCAGCCGCCCGGCATCCCGTATGCTCCTTCGCCAAGGGCCGGATAACAGCCTCCGGTATCTTCCGCCGGATTGAAAATCCTCCCCCTACGTGCATTGTCAGCTTGGGGGTCCTCTTTTAGGTCAAACCGGGGACGCTTCGAAAATTCAAATGGTAATAAGAGTAATTTGGGTGCGGGGCGGCGGGTCTGAATGTAAAAAACTTAATGCAGTTTCATTGATTTAATCTGATTTAGCAGGGATTCTCCTTCGGCTATGTGTCCTTTAAGGTGATTAATATCCTGCTGTGGGGCATTGCTTTTTTGCAGGTCGGCCAGTTCCGCCCGGTGGGCGGCAATGGACCCTTCCGCATCCTGGTAAATCTCCATTGCTTTTTCGAAGCTGATGCCGTTTTTCATTTGTTCCTCAAAGCGGTGCTTTAGACTGCCGCAGCTCATATGAACACCTCCTGGTATAATTTATAATATTTTACCCTGTTTCTGAAAATAAATGCGGATTGAAAAGGTGTGGGAGGTAAGTGGCGACCGGACTCATGAATATTGAGATAGCCAGGATCCAGAGATTTTTTCATGAAAATTATTTAACAGAAGGATTTTTCCACGCTGTTATTGAATAAATAATTTATAGCGAACGGCTTGAAGCTGTTCAGTTTCAATCATTTAATTTTACCGATACAGCTATATAATTTTGACTGATACCACGAAGGTATGGCTCTGTACGAAACGGGGCGCTTCGTGGTTTTATTTTCGGAATTCACTCAGTATAAGCTTCTTCAAGGAGGTATTATTTTTGGAACAATTAATTGCGGAAAAAATTGCGGAAAACCATTTTGACGTCGAGCGCCAGAGGGTTTTTGACCATATGGCCCCCCAATGGGATGCCATGATTCCTCAGGTGCCTTCGGAAAAGATCAGTGAGTTGATTGCCGCCGCGGATGTGGAGGGTAAAATCGTTTTGGATGTGGGAGCGGGAACGGGAGCGTTGGTGGAAGCGGGTTTGGCCGCAGGCCCCGGGCAATGGATTGCCTGTGATTTATCTTTAGAAATGTTGAAAATATTGGAGGCCAAGTTTAAAGGCAATGTGGACGGGGCGGCTTCGTCTGCCGGCGGGCGGTTATCGTTGCTGCATGCCGATGTTCACTCCCTGCCTCTGGAACCGGCCTCAGTGGACCGTGTTATCTGTCATCACGTTTTTCCTCATTTTAAATATCCAAAAATTGCGCTGAATCAGTTGTTCCGTGTCATGCGTCCGGGCGGTTTGCTGATAATCAATCACTTTTCGGGACGGGAGTTCATCAACCGGGTGCACAGTTCCTCTCCCCAGGCCGTCCTGCATAAGGATCTGCTGGTCCCGGCGGAGGAGGCGGCGGAGTGGCTGAGGGAAGTGGGATTTGCGGTAACCGGTGTGGTGGATTCCCCGCAGATGTACCGCATCACTGCAGTGCGCCCCGGGGATGGGTGGGAAAATGGAGCAGAGCCGTGAAGCCCTTTCACTGTCCGGAGTCGAGGCCGGTTACGGAAAAGAGCCGGTTTTGCGGGGCCTGTCCCTGTCGGTGAATAAGGGGGAGTGCCTGGCCGTCCTGGGGGAGAACGGCGCGGGAAAAACCACTCTGTTCAGGACCATTTTATACCTGTTACCCTGTCCGGCAGGCACTATCCGGGTGCTGGGCCGCACCGTCAAGGGACCGGAGGACGGGGCCTGGGTGCGCTCCCGGGTGGGCTATGTTCCACAAAGTCAGGGAAAAGGCAGGCTCCCGATATCTGTATTCGACGCAGTAATGCTGGGCCGGTGGGGTAAATCCTTCGCCTACCTGCGCCGGCCCGGGGCCCGGGACCGGGAGATTACCTCAGACATGCTGGAAATGGTAGGACTGTGGGACCTCCGGTTCAGTGACTGCCGCGCTCTTTCGGGGGGGCAGATGCAGCGGGTGAACATTGCCCGGGCGCTGGTCAGGGAACCCGCTATTTTGCTTTTGGATGAGCCGACCACTTACCTGGATGCCGCCTCCCGGGATGTTTTCACCCGGCTGATTAAGAATGTTCGCGAAAAATGGGATCTTACCGTGTTGATGATTAGCCATGACGGGGAATACGCCTGCCAAATGGCTGACAGAATTGTTTATCTCCACCGGGGCCGCATCGTGGAGGATTTGGGGGCGGTTTTATGAGCCTCGGGGAATATTTGCAGATTCCGGTTTTCCAGAGAGCTTTCCTGGCGGCGCTGGTGGCCGGAGGCACCGTTTCCCTGCTGGGTGTGGTTATTGTCATGCAAAATTTGACCACCATCCGCTTTGCCCTGATGCACATGGCCCTGCTGGGGGGGGCGGTGGGTTTGGCCATTGGGGCCACTCCCCTGGCCGGGGCCACCGTGGCCATTGTCCTGGGGTCTGTGCTTTTCGGGCCTTTTTCCGAGAGGCTGCGCCTGGATACAGGGCTCTCCGGGGCCTTTTTCATGACCGGGTCGATAGCCCTGGCCTTTGTGCTTTTTTACAAGGCCGGCGTTCCCGCGCTTGACGTGTTTGGCCTGTTTACCGGCAGCATACTCAATCTTGAGGCATGGGATCTCCGGGCGGTCTTTATTCTGGGAGCGGTTATCCTGCTGGTCTATATATGCATATTCAGAGAGGTCCAACTGGTGTTCCATGATCCTGAACAGGCGGAGTGGCTGGGTGTTCCGGTGCAAAGGATAAAAAACGGCCTCCTCTTTTTGACCGGGCTGTCCATCGGGGTGGCCATGAAAATTGTCGGCGCGCTGCTCATTGACGCCTTAATCCTCCTCCCCGCCATGACAGCCATAAGCCTGTCCCGCAGTTTGCTGCAGATACTTTTCTTATCATCACTGCTGGGGATGGTGACGGCCGTCGGAGGGCTTCTGCTGTCCATGGTGTTGGATATGCCCACCGGGGCGACCATTACCCTGGTGGGGGTGAGTCTTCTGGGGATCAGCCTGCTGTTCCGGCGCTAAATTGGGCGCTAAATAAGGTAAGGACAATTATCAAATTGTGAAAGGGTGGGACAATGAAAGGAAAAAGCGTTGTGGGAAAAGGTGTTCCCCTGCGGAAGGGTGGAGTTCTGTGGGTGGTCTGGCTGGTTGCGCTGGGGCTGATGGTTTCGGTTCTGTCTACCGGATGCACGTCGAGTCAAACGGCGGCCGTTCCTTCAGAGAGCAAAGGGACAGCCTCTACCGCCGGTAGTTCCGGACCCAAAGTTGTGGCCTCAACAACCTGGACGGCCTTAATGGCCAAAGCCGCCGGAGCGGGTGATGTGGTGGTCTTGGCCCCCGCCGAGTTGAAGCACCCGCCTGAATACGATTTTCGTCCCAGTGACGTGGAAAAGCTGAATGACGCCAAGTTAATCATCCATGCCGGCTATGAGCCCTTTGTGAAGAAAATGCTGCAGGCCACTCAGACGCCGGAGGATAAAGTTATGCAGGTGCTGACTGTGAACACACCGGATAACCTTAAAGAGCAAACCCGGCTCCTGGCTGAAAAGATGGGGACTGTCGAGGCCCAAAAAGCCTGGGAAGCTGAGTTTGACCGGGACGTGGCAACAATCCGGGAGGCGGCCGCCAGGCAAAATGTGGCGGGGAAAAGGGTTTTGGTACAAAAGCACCAGGCGGATTTCGTCAAATGGCTTGGCTATCAGGTGCTGGCCGAATTCGGGCCGGAGGAGCTGAGCCCGGCAAAGATGGGGGAACTGGCCGCCCTCAAGCCCGATCTGATCATTGATAACTTTCATAACCCTCAGGGACAGGGTATAGCCCAAATAGCAAAGTGTCCCCGGGTGGAGTTGCGGAACTTTCCCGGGCCGGATGAAAAAAGTTTACAGGACCTGCTGATGGATAATGCCCGAATACTTGGGTTGATTTAATTGCCTGTTAACCGGAGGGGGGAAAGACATGTTCAAAAAGATATTTATAACATTTGCCGTTTTGGTGGCTGCTCTGGCTTTTCTGAGCGGCTGCGGTATGAAAAGCGAACAGACGAAGGCCGCGGCACCTGAGAAAATGAAAATAACGGACATGGCCGGCCGTGAGGTGGAAGTTCCCGTTCCGGCCCAAAAGGTTGTGGCTATAGGTCCCGGCGCCTTAAGGCTGCTTTGCTATGTAAACGGGGCTGATAAAATTGCCGGCGTGGAAGAAATTGAAATGAAACAGCCCACCGGCAGACCGTATATTCTGGCCTATCCGGAACTTAAACAATTACCCGTCATTGGCACCGGGGGGCCGGATTCTTCTCCGGATGCCGAAAAGCTTGTCAGCGTCAAGCCGGACGTGATTTTCGCGGCCTCCCTTTTGGAAAAGGCCTCGGCGGATGAACTCCAGTCGAAAACCAACATCCCTGTGGTGGTGCTGAGCTATGGTAAGACGACAACCTTTGACGACGAGGTGTATAAATCAATTTCGTTGATTGGCCAAATAACCGGCAATGAGGAGAGGTCCGCCCGTGTAGTGGATTATTTTAAAAAGTGCATTGACGACCTGAATTCGCGGACGAAGGAAATCCCCGATTCCAAGAAACCCGGAGTGTATGTGGGCGCCCTCGGTATGAAAGGCACGCATGGCATCGAAAGCACCCAGGCCCAATACCCGCCTTTTAGAAGCATCAATGCCAGGAATATCGTTAATGAGACAGGTAAAGCAGGGAGTATCATGATAGACAGGGAAAAGCTGTTGAACTGGAATCCCGATATTGTATTCATTGACGAGGGCGGTTATGAACTGGTGAGGAATGATTACAATAACAACCCCCAGTTTTACCAGTCGCTGAATGCCTTTAAAAAGGGAGAGGTGTACGGTCAGATACCTTTTAATTACTACTCCACAAACCTTGATACGGCGATAGCTGATGCATATTACGCGGGAAAGGTTATTTTCCCCGACAAATTCAAGGACATTGACCCGGTCCGAAAGGCTGATGAAATTTATGAGTTTCTTCTGGGCAAGCCTTTATATGACCAGATGGCCAAAGATTTCGGCGGTTTTAAGAAATTAAATTTCAGCGCCCAGTGAACTCGTTCATCCAGGCTGAACATCGGGGCTTCAGATGGGGATTCAACCCCACCTGAAGTAAAAAAAGGAACTCCCACTTGTAGAAGTGGGAGTCTTGGAAATAAGATAAAGGGCAAATGGAGATAAAACCATGAAACAGGCAGAATTGCAAATCGTTCCGGAAGGCTATCTGGCATATACAAAAAGAAAGGCTATGATTATCAGCCTGCTCTTCATCTTAGTCGTTATGTTCGGTATATATGCCATCAACGCCGGATCCGCCCGTCTTTCGCCCTTACAGGTGCTGCAGACGCTGTTGGGCAGAGTGGAGGGTCCTTCGAATATTATTATCTGGCAAATCCGGCTGCCCCGCGTGCTGGCGGCGGTTGTCGCCGGCGCCGGCCTTTCAGTGGCGGGGTGCGTAATGCAAAATATTTTGCGCAATCCCCTGGCCTCGCCTTTTACCCTGGGCGTTTCCCAGGGGGCGGCCTTCGGCGCCGCCGTGGGCATCGTGGCCATGGGGGCGGGCAGCATCCGGAGCACCGCTGCTGACGCGGTAATAATCAACAACCCGTATTTGGTTACTTTTTCAGCTTTTTTGGCGGCCATGGCGGCAACCCTGGTTATTATCATGATGTCCCGTTTCAAAGGGGTTTCTCCGGAAGCGATGGTTTTGTCGGGGGTTGCCCTGGGTTCATTTTTTTCCGCCTGTACCATTATCCTGCAGTACTTTGCCAGTGACGTGCAGGTTGCCGCTATAGTTTTTTGGACTTTCGGCGATATCGGCAGGGCTTCCTGGCGGGACCTTGTGATTATGTCGGTGGTAATTGCGGCGGCTCTGTTTTATTTCATGCTCAACCGCTGGAATTACAATGCCCTGGACAGCGGAGAGGAGACGGCCGGGGGTCTGGGGGTGGAGGTGGAGAGATTACGCCTTGTCAGTATGTTTTTGTCTTCCCTGATTACGGCTGTGATTGTTTCTTTCCTGGGCATCATCGGTTTTATAGGTCTGATAGGACCGCATATGATGAGAAGGCTTCTGGGCGGCGACCACCGTTTTTTAATCCCTGCTTCCAGTGTGATGGGCGGTCTTCTGCTGCTGGCCTCGGACACCCTGGCCCGGACCGTTATTGCCCCGGTGGTGTTGCCGGTGGGGGCCATTACATCATTTTTGGGCGCGCCTTTGTTTCTCTACCTTCTTTTCAGGGGGAATAACAGGAAATGATATTATCGGTTAATGAAGTGCAATTCAGTTACAACGGCAAACCGGTGCTGGAAAACATAAAACTTACGGTTGAAAAAGGAGATTTTCTGGCTATACTGGGCAACAACGGCGCCGGGAAGTCCACCCTGCTCAAATGTCTGAACAGGATACTGAGACCCCGCAGAGGGACGATAATGATTGAAAAAGAAGATCTTTTGAAACTAAGCCGGTTGGAGATTGCCCGAAAGATAGGCTATGTGGCCCAAAGATATGAGAGCGGCAGGCTTACGGTTTTTGACGCTGTGCTGCTGGGCAGAAAACCCCATATAAGATGGAATGCCGGCCCGAACGATCTGGCCATTGTCAGGAGAGTCATAAATGTGCTGGGCCTGGAGGAGTTTTCCCTGCGTTATCTTGATGAATTGAGCGGAGGGGAACTGCAAAAGGTGGTTTTGGCCAGGGCCCTGGCCCAGGAGCCCGAAGTCCTCCTGCTGGATGAGCCCACCAGCAACCTGGATTTGAAAAATCAGCTGGAGGTTTTAAAAACTGTGCAAAGCGTGGTCAAAACACAAAACATCGCCGCGGTGGTAATAATGCACGACCTTAATCTGGCCTTGCGCTATGCCAGCAAATTCCTGTTCTTGAAAAACAAAACCGTTTATGCCTGCGGGGGAATGGAGGTCATGACCCCTGAAAATATCGCCAGTGTGTATGGTGTTCCGGTAGCCGTGGAGAGGTTGGGAGACTCCCCCGTAGTTGTGCCGATGGCATGATTTGCCAGGGGGTGGAAGAGTCCGGGCATTTCTTCTGTCAGAACTCAGAATAGTATTTTCTTATACTGAGTGGATCCCGGGCATTTCTTGTATTTTTGTTCTCTGATGGTGCCGTTTGCGGCATGGGGATCCACCTCCCAATTCCTGCCGCTGGAACGGCGGCACCGCCCGGCAGGGCGGCATTTTATTATTGCCTGCTTTTCCAGTCTTTAAGCACTTTTCGCGCCTGCGATATGGTTACCGCCGTTTCCCCGAAGGCAAAATCGTCCTTGTCTTTGAGTATTTCCATCAAGTGACCTATGCGTGGGAGCCTCAGGTGTACACCCCGGATAGCTTCCTTTTCCGAGAATATTTCCTTTGGCGTCCCTTCCAGGATGATTTTTCCTTCATTCATGACGTAGGCACGGTCACAGTACAGCGGTACTATATCTATATCGTGGGTGGAAATGACTATAGACATGCCAAGCTCTCTCCGGGTTTCCCCGAGCAGTTTCATAATTTCACCGACTCCCGAGGGGTCAAGCCCGGCGGTGGGTTCATCAAGCACCAGCACTTCGGGCTCCATGGCAAGAACACCGGCAATAGCCACGCGCTTTTTCTGCCCAAAGCTGAGACAGTGTGTCGGTTTGTCCTTGAGGTGGGAAATTCCGGTTCTTGTCATGGCGGCGTCCACCCTCTTGCGCACCTCTTCTTTGGGCAGCTTCATGTTCATCACCCCGAAAGAGATGTCTTGATATACACTGGCGGAGAATAGCTGGTTGTCCGGGTCCTGAAAAACAATTCCCACGCGCTTGCGCAGCTCTTTCAACCCTTTCGGGGAATAGTCCAGCGGCTTTCCATCAAACAAAACCCGGCCGGAGGAGGCCTTCAGTATTCCATTGAAGGCCAGGAACAACGTGGTTTTTCCCGCCCCGTTGCTACCCAGTATGGCGGTAGTTTGTCCCCTTTTGATTCCGAGGTTTACACCCTTCAAGGCCGGGGTTCCGTCGGCATATATGTAATGGAGGTCTTGGGTCTCCAGTATATTGTCACTCATAAGAGAAATCCTCCCGAATACCGTCTTAAAAACAATGTGGTTAAAATAAGAAACAGATTTATCGCCACCGGTGCGATAAATTCCGTTATGTGCGTTTGGAATGGCTCCTCAAGCACATTCAATTCACCGTCGTACCCCCTGGACTCAAGGGCTGTGTATAGTTCATCCGCCCGTTTGCAGGCACGGACGAAAAGTGTGGAGGCCAGTGCCGCCAGGGAGCGGTAAACGGAAGAAAGACTGGAATACCCCAGGCGGGAATTTTGGGCGGTAAACATGGTGTCCGCCGTTTCAAGCAGAACAAAGATAAACCGGTATATGAGCCCCATCAGTTCCACCAGAAGTTTCGGCACCTTGAGTCTGCGAAGGGCTGCCAGTAAATCCACCATGGGCGTGCTAAGCGATAAATAGTACAGGCAGGATACAGCGCCCAAAGCTTTGAAAAAAAGTCGCGCCGCATTTTGAATTCCCGCCTGTGATACCCCTATGTGCGTTCCCAAAACATGTACGGAAAATAAAAATACGGCCGGATTGTTAGAAACATTTATCCCAATGGTTAAAACACCGATGATTAAAAAGGACATCGGAACCAACAGCAGTTTCAGGAAAAGGACAAGGGGGGTACCGCCTTTATGGACGGTAATCCACCCCATAATAATAAGCACCAAAAGAGATATTATGATTGAATCGGCCCAAAGACACACCCCGATAGTCAACAGGGCGAATAATAACTTTTTCATGGGGGATGTCTGTTTTAATTTGGATATATACGCATATTGGTCTATGTTTATCATAATTTTTCAGCTCTGCGCCCTCTCGCATAGCCCAGGTAGTAGCCGATAAAGCCGGCTCCCAACGCCGCCTGCAGTGCGAAAAGCAAACTTTCTATTTCCCCGCTGGGCGGCTCCCAGACGGGGGAAAACCAGGGTTTGTAATTGGCGTTTATTTCAGTGATGGCCTTTTCGGCCTGGTCGTCAGCCCCGCTGAATTCAGCATTTTTAACCATAAAAAGCGGTACAACGGCAAGCCCTATAACAATCGCAATCAATACAAGGGTTTTTGCAAGTCCGTTTTTTTTGTGCTCTTGTTTTAAAATATCTGCATCCATCTCTATGCCTCCTTTGAGAGTATTTTCAGGCTCCTGAATTCTTCCTTGTTGTACGCTGCAATGGCGTTGAATATAAGCACTGTCAAAATGCCTTCGCTGATTGCCAGCGGTATCTGGGTAACTGCGAATATACCCATAAACTTCACAAGGGACGCGAGGAAGCCGCCTGTTTCAGCGGGAAAGGCAAGGGCAAGCTGTATGGAAGTGGTAACGTAGGTCATTAAATCCCCCAGTGCCGCCGCGAGGAATACTGCAAGCCACTGCGGGCCGTTGGCCTTATTGACGATTTTATAGATGGCATACGAAACCATGGGGCCCACCACTGCCATGGAAAATGTGTTTGCTCCGAGGGTGGTAAGTCCACCATGGGCAAGCAGTAAAGCCTGAAACAGTAAAACAATCATTCCCAGAACAGTCATAGCCGTGGGGCCGAAAAGGATGGCCCCGAGACCCACTCCGGTCGGGTGGGAACAACTTCCTGTCACGGAAGGTATTTTAAGGGCGGAAAGGACAAAAGCAAAGGCGCCGGCCATGGCAAGGAGCATTTTAAGCCTTGGATTTTGTTTTACTGTTTTTTGAATGGAGAACAACCCCAGCACAACAAATGGAATCACAAGCACACCCCATGAGACACACCAAACGGGAGGAAGGAAGCCCTCCATTATGTGCATGGCGGATGCCCTGCCGGGCATAAGCAAAATCATCAGGAAAAGCCCGGTGAAAAGCTGGTATTTTTTTGACATCACAATCACTCCGAATCAAAAGTATTTTTATTTGCCGGGAGAATAAAATGAGAATTGCAATAAAAAAACCCTTCACTACGGAAGAGTACAAAAGTTTAACCGGTATCAGGCAATAATACCGAATACACAGGTATCCACCTCCCTAACATCCCGTAGGTTTGGCATGAATTTGGTATAAGCAGGTCTCCTGGCTCAAGATCATTGTCGACTCACGTCTTCCCAAGTTTATCTCAGTGACATCGGGTGAGTTGACTCCCTTTTACAGTGGCGGGTACCGCGTCAGCTTCAACTGACTTCCCTTTTCAATTCTCTCCCTCAAGAAAGAATCACTCATACCGGATATTCAATTGTGTTTTATAGTAACATGACGCGGAAAGTTTGTCTAGAACCAAAACAAGATATTCGTGCTTACTGGAAAAAAAGCCGGTTTCCGCATACCGCCGGTTTTCCATGCCGCCGGCGGCACCATCAGGGGTGCACGGGAAAGTTGGAAAGTTGGAAAGTTGGAAAGGATTGACGCGGGGGCCGCTTGCCTTTTCTGATCCTGGATTACCAAAAGTGTAAGAAGCTTAGTATAAGCACTTTCATATTGACGCATGTTCAGCTTGATGTTAATATTGGGAAAAAAGAATTATGAACAAGTGATTCAAACCCGATGGGGAGAGTCGAAAAGGGAAGCCGGTGCAAATCCGGCGCGGTCCCGCCACTGTGAAGGGGAGTCACCCTGTATTATGCCACTGGTATATAGACCGGGAAGGCGCGGGGAGGCGATGAGCCTGAGCCAGGAGACCTGCTTGTTCATGGTGTTGGATGGTGCGCTCACGACGGATGGGCTACGGCGCCGGTCACAATATGTGAAACCGGGTTTTGGTCCCCTGCGGGCATGGGTGCGGGGGGCTTTAATTTTTATAAGGCGTAAGGGGGTGGAAAAACAGGCTGTTTTACAGCGGTTTATGTTGATAAATAAAGATAAAACGGGCGCCTTTTCGGATAAAAGGCTTAAAAGGGAAGCCGGTGCAAATCCGGCGCGGTCCCGCCACTGTAAAGGGTAGAAGCCTCGCATAATGTCACTGGATATTTTTCCCGGGAAGACGTGAGAAGCTTTAATGACCCGAAGCCAGGAGACCTGCCCGTTTTACCGGACACCATTACCTACGGGCGATAGGGAGGTTGGTTAAATTGCTGTTTGCATATTCTTAAGGCAGTGTTTAAAACCCCCGTTCTTTCGCAGGCGGGGGTTTTTGCACGTGGTTTTGGGGGAGGAAAATTTATTGCCGGACAGGCTTGCGGTTTTTGACAAACAGTGTTTCATCAGGGGGGTAAAACTGTTTACTCATGACAAAACATTTGTTGTTGCCTCGGACCAACCGCTGCATGTGCTCAGCTCGGCCGTACTGGGGGCGGACTTGAGGCAGGCCAGATATATAATCAATCACTCTGTGGATAAAGAATATGACGGCAGTGACCCGGAGGAAGATCTGAGGCGGGTGGCCGTTCGTTTGGGGCTGGGGCGGGACGTTTTGGGCATGATGACCGCTGTAGGCATCCAAAACACCGTTCTGCGCCGGGAGAGGCAAAAAGGACTGACTGTGGCCACACTTTGCACGGCGGGCACGGGCAATCCCGGAGCGGCGGGTTTGCCCTGCGTTATGGCGCCGGGACAATATAAGCCGGGCACCATAAACATTATACTGCTGGTTGACGGGAACCTGAGCGAAGCTGCCATGGTGAATGCGGTTATTACGGCCACAGAGGCCAAATCCAGGGCTTTGTTCAGGGCGGGGGTGGTGCTGCCGGGAGGGGAACCGGCAACGGGCACCACCACCGATTCCATGGTGGTGGCCTGCACCGGCAGGGGGGAGACCCTGCGCTACGCCGGCACCGCCACCGGCCTGGGATATTTGATTGGAAGCACTGTTTACGGAGCGGTGTCTCAAGGAGTTGAGGTATATAAACGCAGCATTATGGCTGATTTTTTTATGAAGGATGTGTAAGGTATAAATGAAAATCGGCAGGAAAAATATACGTTTTATGGCGATAATAATGGCTCTATGCTTTCTGGCCGGCTTGCCGGCTTCCTTCAGCATGCCGGCCGGGGCCTCCGCCGCCGGCTTTTCCGCCGCGGAGATGGCCGGTAAAGCCGTTGACTTTATAAATCAGAAGTATAAGGACGGAGAAAAGATTGACGGTTACACCGCCTGCGCTCTGTCCATGGCCGGAGAGGATTTGACAGCCGCCAAGTGGAACAACGGCAACAATTTAAAGAAGGAAATACAGGATCTGGCCGATTTGCTGGGGGACGGGAACAGCCTGATTACTTACATATGCTCCACCCAGAACAGCGACGGAAGTTTCGGCCCCTATGCCAACCAGTTCGGCACAAAGGCGCCGCTGCAGGCCCTGGCGATGGTCAAGGGCGACCTTGCGGCGGGCGGCGATGATTACAACCGGGTGCAGAGTGCCGTGGCGAAGGCTGTGAACTACTTCAAAGCCGGTTATCAGAACGGCGGTATGACCTATTCCGTGAGCGGCATGAATTTTGACTACCGCTGTGTGGAGGCGCTGGCCGGCGCCGGCGAGGACCTTTCGGTGGGCGGGTGGGTTTATCAGGGTACGTCTCTCAGGGAATCGGTCATTGCCTCCGCCTACTCCGCGGCCGCCGATCCCTCGGTAGTGGACGCGGTGTATCTCGCCAAGGAACTGGCGGCCCTTTATGCCGTTAATCCGGATTCCGCCGGTGTCGATACACTGGCCGGCGCCATAGCAGCCAAACAGGCCGCCGACGGCAGTTTCGGCGGCAGTATCTATGACCATGTCATGGTTTTGACCGCCCTGGGGAGAAGCGGCCGGATTGGCCTTATCGACCAAACCGGGGCCTTTAATTATATTAATGGCTTAAAACGCACCCATAAAAACAGTTGGGGCCAGGACACCGGGGTAGCCTGGGGATCTGAGTGGACAAAGGGCTTCGAGGAACCCGATACCACCGCCCAGGTGATTACCGCGCTCAGTTACCTTGCCGGGGCCGCCGATCCGGACAGTGATGTTTATAAGGATATTCAGGGCGGCCTGGCCTATCTGGCGGACATTCAGGATGCCGACACGGCGGCCATTCCGGCCCAGTGGGACAGCACCTTCGCCACGGCCGAAACGCTGATAGCCCTGAAATCACTGGGCAAAGGCTATGATGATTATGCCGGAGCAGCGTCCGGCTGGGTCAAGAAGTCGAAGACCAAAACTGTGGCCCAGTGTTTGCTGGCTCTTAACCGGTGGAACGACACCGACCGCCGGGACCGGCTGGCGAATTTGCTGGCCGGCAGGCAGAGGACCTCGGGTCAGGGGACAGGTTCCTTTGAAAACAGCGTGTACAGCGACATGTGGGCTTTCATAGCCCTGGGTGAGGCCGGTAAAACAGGACTTCTCAATACAGACGACGCCAGGTCTTACATACTGTCCAAACAGGGTGCGGACTGCTCCTGGGGAGAGTCTTTCGGGGGTGTTTATTATCCTGATGTGATGTCCACCACCCAGGCTATCCGGGCACTTTCACACCTTACCGGTGATGGTGCTGATCAGCAGGTCCAGGAGGCTGTCACCAATGGTTTGGCTTACCTGAAAGGGCTGCAGCAGGCGGATGGAGGAGTGTATTCCACCTGGGACGACCCGGCGGTGGACAATTCCGAACTGATTGTCACCCTGCACAGGCTGGGAAAAGACCCGGCGGCTGCCGACTGGAGGAATAACAAAGGTTTAACTCCGGTGGATTACTTGCTGAACGGCACCATGAATGCAGATGGCAGCTTCGGTACTTCCAAAAATGTATTAAGTGCCGCCGAGGCATTATACGCTTTGCTGTTAACAGGCGGTCAGGGCAGTCCGGGAGGGGGCGGCTCAATTTCGCAGGAAAAAGACAGTTGCAGTGTGGATATTGCGGTGGTGGGTCAGAATGGTGAGTTGCTTTACGGTCCGGGCAGTGTCACCGTCAGCAAGACCGGGAAATGGGGACTTACGGCCCTTGGTGCGCTCCATGCCACCGGACTGCTCTATACCGAGTCCGGCGGTTTTGTAAGCAGTATAGCCGGGCAGGCCAACAGCGGCATGAAAGGGTGGATGTACAAGGTCAACGGCACTGTGCCTTCAATGGTGGCCTCGGCCAAAACGGTTAACGAGGGAGACAGGGTTATTTGGTGGTACAGCAGTGATATGAATTCCTCCGGCCCCGAATGGGAGGATCTTGTTAAGGGAAATGCCGGTATCAATACTGTTCAGACGGCTGGGGCTACACCCGCCGGCCTGACTGAACTGAATAAGGCTCTGCCTGCTTCTTTACAGTTGCCGGAAGATGCTTTGACAGCGCTGGAAAAAATTGTCCAGTCAACCGGACAGGATGTTTTGCAAGTCAATCCAACAATGTTTGCTGAAGGACACAGGCCTGTGACGGTGGTGGGCAGCATCCGGCAGGGGGATTCGGCAGCATACGCCGCCCTTAAAAACAACCTGGATCAAAATGTGGTGGATCTGGTTCAAAAAGTAACAGCCGGTAAAGAGGCAATAATCACCGGCGGTCAGGATGAGGCGGCCTTGATTATTCCCGCCGGCGCCCTGAGCCGGGATGTGGTTGTTGCCGTCAGGGAGGCGGCCGCCGGCAATTCCCCGGAAAGCGGCCAACTGCCTTCCGCGCCCGAAGGCTTTCACCGGTTGACCTCAATTTTTGACCTGGGTCCGGACGGGACTGAATTTGCCGAACCGGTAACCATAGTACTGAAGGTGGCCATACCGCCGCTGATTGATCCGGAAAAAATTGTATTCGCATGCTACGACAAATCCTCCGGCCGCTGGGTGGCCGTCCCGGCTGTGGTGGATGCGGACAGGGGGGTAATATTGGCCGGGGTGCTGCATTTCAGTCAATACGCGGTTTTGGCCGGGGAGACTGTCAAGTCCTTCGCCGACGTAACAGTGGATAATTGCGGCTGGGCGAAAAATGCCATCGAATTGCTGGCCGGGGCCGGCATTGTTTCGGGTGTTGACGGTACCCGCTTCGAGCCGGACCGGCCGGTGACCAGGGCGGAATTTGCCAGTCTGCTGGCCAGGGCGCTGGGTATCCGGATGGATGACGCGGTTGCCTGTCCCTTTAAAGACGTGCAGGCCGGCCGGTGGTACGCAGGGGCGGTGAGCGCGGTGTACAACGCCGGACTGATCAAGGGTGACGGTGACGGCTCTTTCCGCCCGGAAAGCGCCATCACCCGGGAAGAAGTGGCCGCAGTGCTGTCCCGGGCCATGAAATTGCAGTCTCCGGAACAGAAAATGACCTTTAAGGATGCCGGCCTGATTTCCGCCTGGGCGAGGGAGGGTGTGGCCGCGTCAGTTTGCCGGGGCCTCATCAAAGGCTTTCCGGACGGCACTTTCCGGCCCGGTGACACCGCCAGCCGCGCCCAGTGCGCGGTGATGGTCCGGCAAATGCTGGCGGATTATTGGGGCGGGGAGTGATTTGTTGAAAAGGAAATTGATTTATGCGGCCTTCTTTCTGGTAATACTGGCGGGCCTTATAGTTCCGTCCGTTTATAGCCATAAAACAAACAGCCCGGTGCAGACGGCGGATCGCCCGGCGGATGTTGAAACAAGCGGTTCCGGGGCGTCCGCGCAAGCACCGGCCGGCAGTGATGACTCAAACGCAGTAAAACCTGTCGTTCCGCAGCCGGACAGCGGCCTTTCAGCCGGGGATACGGCTGAAGGGAAGGCCAATTCAACCGGCGTTGCCGGTCAAGGCGGCGCCGGGCCGGCGACGCAGGCCGGTGCGCCGGCTGCCGGTATGGAGGAGAAAGGGTGTAAAGTGGCCATTGCCGTACTGGGCAGGGATGGCGAAGCGCTTTTCGGCCCCGCCGATGTTTTGGTGACCGGAAAAAACAAGTGGGGGGACACTGCGCTGGGCGCCCTGGACGCCACCGGGCTGCCTTATAATATGAAGGGCTGGTCCGGCTTTGTGGAAGCTGTGGCCGGGCAGGCCAACAGGGGACAGTCCGGCTGGATGTACCAGGTGAACGGGGAAATTCCGATGGTTGCCGCCGATCAAAAAAAGATAAAGGAAGGGGACAGGGTGATTTGGTGGTATAGCAAGAGCATGGGGGATCCTGTTCCGGATTGGGCGGGCCTGAAGAATAATGGAAAGGGGTAGCCGACCTGTGATTAATAAAAAGTCAATTATCAGCCTGATCATGGTTTTGTCTTTGCTGGTTTTACCCGTCCGGGCGCCGGCATTGTCCGCGGACAGCGTCAGGCCGGCGATGGACCGGGCGGCCCAATATTTGCTGTCAGTGGAAAAAAGCCGGGATAAACCGCTGTCGCCGTGGAGTTACACGGCCCTGGCCGCCGCCGGGCAAAACCTTGCCGGCACCCGGGCCGGGGAGTCCTGCGGGCAGCAGCTGGCGGCGGCCCGGTCAACCTCCGATTATTGCCTCCTGGTATTCACCTTGCTGGCAGCCGGAGAGGACCCCGGCCATTACCGGGGGCGGAACATTGTGCGGGAAATACAGAGCGCACAGCTTCCGGACGGCAAGTTTGCCGACAACATAGACCGGAGCGGACAGGGGGACAATGGTGCGCAGGTGCTGCTGAACAGCCATGTATGGGCGGTGCTGGCCCTGCGTGCCGCCGGGGCGGAGATACCGGAGGAGTCAAAGGCCAGGCAGTGGTTAATTGCCCAACAGCATGCCGACGGCAGTTTCAACTGGCTTGTTGCTGAAAAAGCGCCAGATGTGGATTCCACCGGTATGGCCCTCATGGCCCTGGGCGCCCTGGGAGAGGGAAAAGACAGCCCGGTGGTGCAAAGGGCGTACGGCTACCTGAAAAGCGTCCAGGAAGGCGACGGCGGTTATTCTTCCTGGGGGGCGGCCAATCCGGAGTCATGCAGCATGGTTATCGAAGGTCTCACCGCGGTGGGGATTGACCCGGCTGAGATGAACAAGGCCGGCGGCAACCCGGTTGCGGCCATGCTGGGCTTCCGGCAGCCCGACGGCTCTTTTGCCCACATAAAAGGTGCGGGGGGCGACGAAATGGCCACCTGGCAGGCATTGCTGGCCCTGTCCGATGTTTACAACGGCAAGTCCTGGTACTACCGCCTCGGGGAAAAAAGCGGGGCGCCGGTTGCCGGATTGGCGGACGGGGGGCGAAAGATACTGTTCAAGGTGGGATCCAAAGACTATGAGATGCAGGTTGGCGGGGTGAGCCGGGTGGAGAAGGCGGACGCCGCGCCTTTTGCGGAAGGAGGGCGGGTATATGTACCGGTGCGCTACCTGGCCCTGGCCTTGGGGATTCCCGAAACAGGCATCCGGTGGTCCCCTGCCGGCCAGACGGTTACCCTGGACGGGGACGGCAAAACCGTAACGCTGGCTGTGGGCCGGAATATTATGTGGGTCAACGGCGCCGCACGGCCACCCATGGATGTGGCGCCGGTGATCAGGGAGGGGCGCACCTGCCTGCCCGCCCGTTATGTGGCGGAGTCCTTCGGCTTCCGGGTTGACTGGGATGAAGCGGCCCAAAAAGTAATTATCACCAAATAATTTTGTAGTTGGGAGCTGTATGTGTTGCCGGTCAAGCTGTTTTATCAGGAAAAGGGCCTGTTCCTGCAGAGCCTGCACCCGCTGGCGGCTTTTGTGTACCTGGGAACGCTGTTGGTGCTGTCGCTGATTTTTGCCCATCCCCTTTATTTATTGGGTATCTTGCTGGTGACGGTGCTGGCCCTCAGGGAGGCGGACGGTCTGGAGACCTGGGAAAGTTATCTGAAGATGGCCCTGTTTATGATGGTGCCGGTTATGATTATCAACCCTTTGGTGGTGTATGCCGGACAGACTGTTATCTGGCAAGGTCCCCGTATTCCCGTCCTGGGCCGGCTGTCCGTTTCCCTGGAGGCGGTTTGCTACGGGGCGGTGATGGGCGTCAGACTGCTGGATATAATCAGTGTGTTCTGCCTGTACAACCTGATTGTGCACCCGGATAAGGCGCTGAATCTTTTTTCCCGCCCGGCCGGCAAGTCCGTGCTGGTGATAGCCCTGGCCACCAGGATGTTCCCGGCCCTGGTCAGGGATATGGAAAACATACGGAGCGTGCAGCAGATGCGGGGAGTTGATTTCAACAGCGGCTCATTAAGGGAAAAAGTATGGAAATACGCTGCGCTAATCAACATATTGCTTTTGTCCTCCCTGGAGGACTCTCTGGCCATTGCCGAGTCCATGCAGGCGAGGGCCTTCGGCAGCGGCCCCCGTACCTGTTACGACCGCAATTTGTGGCGGCCCAGGGACATTATTTTCCTGACGGGCGGTGTTGCCGCGCTGGGTGCGGGCATATGGGGTTTGCTGCACGGATTCGGCAGTTATACCTTTTATCCGCAGACGGACTATTTGATCAAAGGCCCGGGCACGGTGGCGGTACTGCTGGCTGTTCTTTTCAGTTTGTCTATTCCGCTTGTGATAGGTTGGGGGTGTGGGCGCTGGCACTATTTGATGTCGAAAATCTGATTTATTATTATCCGGATACCGAAAGACCTGCCATAAACGGAATCAACCTGGTTATTGAGGAAGGGGAGTTTGTACTGGTGGCGGGCGCCTCCGGTTCGGGCAAATCTTCTCTGGCGCGGGTGCTGGCGGGGCTGATACCGGATTTTTACGGCGGACGGTTTGGCGGCCGGGTTTATTTTCAGGGGCGGGAGATGCGCAGTATAGACCGGCGCAAACTGGCGCGCCAGGTGGGCATGGTTTTCCAGGATCCTGAAAAACAGCTGGTCATG
This sequence comes from Bacillota bacterium, assembly GCA_049325075.1. GTDB lineage: Bacteria > Bacillota > Desulfotomaculia > Desulfotomaculales > Desulfocucumaceae > BRHc4a. The sequence goes on from JBMOPF010000018.1 coordinate 25,862, forward strand.
AACGGTGTGGAGGCCGAGATAGCTTTCGGTCTGGAAAATCTGGGACTGCCTCAGAAAGAGATGTTCCGCCGGGTGGCCGAGGTGATCAGTTTTCTCGGCCTGACGGAGCTAAGGCGGGAGTTTACCGCCGGCCTGTCCGGCGGGCAGAAGCAGAAACTGGCTCTGGCGGCGGTGCTGGCCATGCAGCCCCGGGTGCTGATTCTGGATGAGCCGACCTCCCAACTGGACCCGGTGGCGGCGGAGGATTTTTTTAATCTGGTTAAAAGACTGAATGAAGAGATAGGTTTTACCATTGTACTTATTGAACAGAGGCTGGAAAGATGTTTTCACCTGGCCGACCGGGTGGTGTTCATGGAAGGCGGCCGGGTGGCCGGGGACGGCAGCCCGGAACAGGCGGCCCGCTGGGCGGTGAAAAATGGTGGATTTCCCGTCCCCCCTGTGGCCAGGCTTTTTTCCGGGCTGGGTTTCCCCTCCGTTCCGGTGACCGTCAAAGAAGGCCGGAGGCAATTAAGAACAATTACCGGCGGGGATTATGCCGCCCGTCCTTCCCCCCGGAAGGCGCCGGCTTTGCCTTTGCCGGGCGGGCCGCCCCTGCTGGAGGTCAAAAAACTGTGGTTTGCCTACCCCAAGGGCGGGGAGGTGCTGCTGGACATAAACCTGCGCATCAACTCCGGAGAATTTGTGGCCATCCTGGGAGAGAACGGCGCCGGCAAGTCAACTTTACTGAAAAATATGGTAGGGCTTCTGCACCCGGGGCGCGGCCAGGTGCTGATTAAGGGTGTCGACCTGAAAAAAAGCAGTGGGCGGCAGCCCGGCCGGCAGGTGGCCTACCTTTCCCAGAACCCCAACGACTATCTGTTTCAGGATACCGTGGAAGACGAGCTTTTGTTCACCCTGAAGAATTTCGGGATGAAGGATGACGGCATTGTTACCGGGCTGTTGGATGAACTGCAATTGGGCCGCTACCGGCGGGTAAACCCCCGTGATTTGAGCAGCGGGGAAAGGCAGAGGGTGGCCCTGGCCTCGGTGCTGGTGACCGGGCCGGACCTGCTGGTGCTGGATGAACCCACCCGGGGGCTTGATTACAGGCTGAAGGCCGGGCTGGGCAGCTTTCTGGCCGGGCGCGCCGCGGCCGGGACCGGTGTGGTGCTGGTTACCCATGATGTGGAGTTTGCCGCCGAATATGCCACCCGGGTGATCATGATGTTTGCCGGCCGGATAGTCAGCGACGGCACACCCGGGGAAACACTGGGGCAGTCGGTTTTTTACACCACCCAGATAGGCAAGCTGTGCAGGGGCTTCTGCGACGGTATACTGACCTTTGAAGAGGCTGTGGAAATAATCGGGCCGCTGCTGTCCGGCAAAACGATGGCCCGGGCCGGGACATTGAAATGAGGGATGGATATGATTAAAAGCATTTCTAATGATAAGCCCAACCCTGTGCTAAAAATCCTTTTTCCCATTTTCCTGATTATTATCCCGGGGCTGCTGCTGGCCGGCATAGAACGGGACAATTTCGTGGCCAGGCAGGGCTGGGGGCTGCTTTCGGCAGAAATAATGCTGATAGCCTTAGTTTTATTTTATTGGGGATTTGAGCAGGGCAGGGCCTCATCCCGGGAAATAGCACTCATTGCTGTGCTGGGCGCCGTGGCCGCCGTGGGGCGTGTCCCCTTCGCCGCCCTGCCCAACGTGCAGCCCACCACGTTTATGGTGATTGTTTCCGGTTTTGTGTTCGGTCCCCGGGCGGGGTTCATGGTGGGGTCCACGGCGGCTCTGGTTTCCAACTTTTTCCTGGGGCAGGGCCCCTGGACGCCTTGGCAGATGTTCAGTTGGGGGCTGGCCGGCGTTTCAGCCGGCTTGATCAAACCGGTTTTACCCGGGAGCAAAGGTATGGCGGCCTTTTGTTTTATCTGGGGCTATCTTTTTGGCTGGATCATGAACCTGTGGTTCTGGACAGCCTTCATTCAGCCCCTTAACTGGCAGTCTTTTGTGGCCACCTATGCCGCCAGCTTCTGGTGGGACACTTTCCACGCCGCGGGGAATGCCGCCTTTTACCTTCTTTTTGGGGCAAGTTTCACCAAGATATTAAAGCGCTTCCGGAGAAAGCTGAAAATCAGTATTATTGAGCCTGATACAAAGAGTACAACAGTATCCGGGTTGTATTCGGTCAATAATTGTGAGCAAATACACGGCATTTAACCTTGGCAGAAACAGTAGTATTCATAAAGGATCACGGCTACATTCATCCTCTATCTTACCCGACATAATAATAAAAGTGCTGAGAAGAGTTAAATAAATGCAATATTAAAACCACTCGTTCCGGTTGAAGGCCGGGGGTGGTTTTATTCTTTTGAAACGAAACTCCGGGTGACCGGACTCCAGAATTTAATTTTTTATATTTTTAAAAAATATTGAAGGATTTTGTTAAAAGGTAACGAAGATAAAACATGCAAAAATGAAATAGCGTTCCACAATGTGAAATACAAGGGGAGGGTTGTATTGAAAAAGTCAGAGATATTACAAAAAGTTGTAGGTTTGGGTATAGTGGCTGTTATAAGGGCCGAAACGTCTGAAAAGGCCTGCAGCATAGTGGAGGCAGTCAGGGCGGGGGGCATTTCCGCCATTGAGATAACCATGACTGTACCCGGTGCCATCGAAGTGATAAAAGAGGTTGCCAGAAAGTTCATAAATGAGGACATCATTATTGGTGTGGGATCGGTACTGGACTCCGAAACCGCCAGGTCTGCCATTCTGGCCGGGGCGCAATATGTTGTCAGCCCGCATCTCAATCCAGGAGTCATTAAGCTGTGCAACAGGTACCAGGTACCCTGCATGCCCGGGGCGATGTCGGTGAAAGAAGTGGTAGAGGCGATGGAACTGGGCGCTGAGATAGTCAAGGTGTTTCCCGGTGAGGTGGTGGGTCCCTCTTTTATAAAGGCTGTGAAGGGCCCGCTTCCCCAGGCCAATATGATGCCCACGGGCGGAGTTTCCCTGGAAAATGTCAGGGACTGGTTTTTGGCTGGAGCGGTTGCCCTGGGTGTGGGTGGTTCGTTAACAAAGGGGGCTAAAACCGGAGACTACAATCTGGTTACTGAAACAGCCAAAAAGTTTGTTGAAAAAGTGAATGAGGCCAGGGCCGGACTGTGAGCCTGCCCGTTTGTCTGAACCCAGTGGGGAGCAAAGAATAAGAAGAGGAAATATATGAACCATAAGGTTTTAATTACATCGGAATATTTTCAGCGTTATTCGGATGCCGGCAAGGAAATTCTTGTTTGTGCCGGTTTTGATGTGATGGACAACCCATACCGGAGGCTACTGACGGAAGAGGATATTATTCCGCTTATAGGAGAGGCAGAAGGGATTATCTGTGACCTGGAGCCAATTACGGCAAAAGTGATTGACAATGCCCCCCGTCTTAAGATCATTTCGCGCAGAGGAGTGGGGGTTGACTCAGTTGATGTGAAGGCCGCCAAAGAAAAGGGCATTGTGGTGGCCCGCACTCAGGGGGTGGTGGAAAAGCCTGTTGCCGACCTGGTCATGTCGTATATATTGGCGTTTGCCAGAAGGATCAGAGAGCATGACCGGTCTATGAAGCGTCATGCGTGGCAAAAAGAGTTGGGCATCAGCCTGGAGGGAAAAGTGCTGGGCATAGTGGGGCTGGGGAACATTGGCAGAGAGGTTTTAAAGAGGGCCCGGGCTTTTGACATGAAAATCATATATTTCAATACCCATCCCCTGAAAAAGAGTGAAGAAAAAGAGCTGGGAGCAGAGTTCTGCAGCTTTTATGAGCTTTTGGCCGGCTCAGATTTTATAACCATACACGTGCCCTTAAATGAAGTAACCAGAAATCTCTTTTCTGAAAAGGTAATAGGCAGGATGAAAAAAACCGCCTTTTTGATTAATACGGCCAGGGGATCAATCGTTAATGAAAAAGACCTGGCCAGAGCATTAAAGGAAGGGGTTATAGCCGGGGCGGCCATTGATGTATTTGATGAGGAGCCTGCAGATTCCTCACCGCTGATGGAAGTGGAGAACGCAATACTGACGCCCCACGTGGCCACCTTTACCCGGGAGACTTTTATAAAAATGGATGTGCTGGCTGCTCGAAATATTGTGGACTTTTTTAAAACGGGTATGTGCCTGACATAGCCTTGAAATTCAATACAGAGGATGGTGGTGTAATGAATTAAACAGCATAGGGGTTGGTAGTAATTTTATGAATTTTTATGAAGGAGGACATTAAAAATGAAAAAATACGGGGTTGCTTTCTTGATATTGGTGCTAAGCCTGGTACTGTCTCTGACCGGCTGCGCAAAGAAAGATACCGGCGCCGGTAATACTGCAAATGCACAGCCGGTAAAACTGATAGCAGCCATCGTGACTCCCAAGGACGGGTCATATTATGCGGGGATGGAAAAGTTCAAGGAAATTGTGGAAAAGGAAACCAACGGCTCGGTTACAGTGGAGATCCACCCCAATGGTGAACTGGGCGGCAATGAGGACGAACTGGTCCAGAAAGTGGCCACCGGAACTGTGGACATTGCAGTGGCATCACCGGGATTTATGACGCAGACTGTCAAGCAGATAGATTTGTTTACTCTGTTATACCTGTTCAGGGACTATGACCACTGGCAAAAGGTTATGGACGGAGATGTCGGCCAGAAAATGGCCAAGCTGGTGGACGACAATACCGACTTCAAGGCACTGGGCTGGTGGAAGTGCGGCATTCGTGACTATTTTGGAACAAAGCCGGTCACCGAGCCTGACGACCTGAATGGTATCAAAATCCGTGTGCAAGGCAGCCCTGCCATAAATGAAACGTGGTCGGCGACGGGGGCACAGCCTGCCAGAGTTGCCTTTAATGAGCTCTACCAGGCACTGCAGAATAAAGTGGTAGACGCGGGTGAGAATGACTTCGCCAATATTTTGCAGATGAAATTTTATGAGGTTTGCCCCTATATTTCCCTGACCGATCATGATATTGCCACCAGGCTGTTCCTGATCAGCAAGAAAAAATATAACAGTTTGACAGCGGAACAGAAAGCTGCTGTGGATAAAGCGGCCGTAGAAGCCACGAAATACCAGAGGGATTTTGACAACCAGCTGGCCCAAAAGGCGCTGGATCAGTTGAAGGCCAATGGAGCAAAAATAAACACTGTGGACAAGGCGGCATTTATAGAAAAAACAAAGCCCATCCGTGAGAAAGTGGCCAAGCAGCTGGGACTGGAAGATATGCTCAAGGAAATCGAAAATACCAAATAGAAAGTCTGTCAAGGTAGCAGATGGCATTCGAAAAGAGGGCCATCTGCTACAAATAATAATAAATGAAAAGGTGGGCAGTATGAAAAAAATATTGGATATATGTGAATATATACAGCTGAGAATAGCTGCCCTGTTCCTATTTGTGTTCATCGTTTGTATTATTTTACAGGTTCTGACCAGGTATGTGCCAGGGTTTTCACTGCCCTGGACCGAGGAGATAGCCAATTATTCGTTTATCTGGTCAATGCTGCTGGGAGCTGCGGTAATGGTCAAAGAGAAGGCCCATTACAATATGGAGATTATATCGGAGAAGTTGACAGGCAGGGTGGGAACGGCCAACAAGATATTTGTTCATGCTCTGGTGGCGGTCTTTGGTGCGGTTGTGGCATACTACGGCGTTGAACTGACGGGGCAGTTTTGGAACTGGAGCGTCAATTCTCTGCCCATATTGAGCCAAAGATACGTCTGGATGGTTCTTCCGGTTACCGGCTTTACTATGTGCTTATACTCCATTGGCAATATATGGGGAGAAATCGCAAACCCAGAAAAATGAGGTGAAAACAATGGTAGCGGTGCTGTCTATAATAATCTTTCTGGGATTATTATTGCTGGGTGTGCCCATTTCGTTTGTGATAGGCATTGTGGCCTTTTTCGGGATAGGCATGCTTCCGGGTGTATCAATGATTACCGTGGCTCAAAAAATGTTAAGCGGCTTAAATTCTTTTGTATTGCTGGCTGTTCCCCTGTTTATTCTGGCCGCCAATCTTATGAATCACGGAAAAATAACTGACAAACTGATTGACTTTTCCCTGGCTCTGGTGGGCCATGTCCGGGGGGGGCTGGCCCACGCCGATGTGATTGTGTCCATGTTTTTCGCCGGCATCTCCGGTTCTTCCCAGGCTGAAACAGCGGCTCTGGGCAAGATAATGATACCCAGCATGATAAAGGAAAAATACAGCAAGGAGACAGCCCTGGCGGTGACGGCGTCTGCGGCCACCATAGGCATAATTATTCCGCCCAGTATTCCCATGGTTGTATACGGAAGCCTGGCCGGTGTGTCCATTGGAGCTCTTTTCATGGCCGGCTTTGTGCCGGGCATATTGATCGGCCTGGGACTGATGTTTTTGATTTACCTGCAATCCCTGAAGCATAATTACCAGAGGCGGGAAAGAGTAAAGCTGGTTGACCTGATAAAGAAATTTTTTGTCAGTGTTCCTCCCCTGGCTACCCCGGCCATAATCATAGGCGGAATTGTGGGGGGAGTGGTAACGCCCACGGAAGCAGCGGTTCTGGCCTGTATTTATGCTTTTATTCTGGGGAAATTCGTATACAGAACACTAAAGTGGCGTGAAATCCCTGAAATTTTTATCGACACCCTGAAAATAAGTTGCATTGCCCTTTTTGCCCTGGCCACGGCCAGTGCCCTGGGAGAGCTTTTAAGTTATTACGGGGTTTCCCAGATAGTTTCCGACTTCTTTACCAAAAACCTTCCCTACGCCCCGGTATTCCTGCTGGCGGTAATAATACTGTACCTTTTCCTGGGGACCTTTATGGATGCCATACCGGCCATGATACTGTTCGTTCCCGTACTGATGCCGGCGGCGCAAAACCTTGGCATCAACCAGATTCACCTGGCGCTGGTGACCGTTGTCTGTCTGGCTGTGGGCCTGATAACACCCCCTTACGGGCTTTGCCTGCTGCTGGCCTCGGCTATAGCGGATGTGCCTGTGATAAAGGCATTTAGGGCTACCTTTCCCTATATGTGCGTCATTTTAGCAGTCCTGCTGTTTATCACATTTTTCCCTGATGTGGCCTTGTGGATTCCCAAAATGATAAAACCTCAGTGGTTTTAATGCAAGGTGATGCTTTATGGACAGATATAAAACCGGCCTGCTGGTCATAGGAGGGGGCGGAGCGTCCCTCAGGGCCGCCGTGGAGGCGCGGACAGCAGGAATAGATGTGCTGATTGCCCGGAAGGGTGTTGGGTCCACAGCCTTCAAGGTTGCTGAAACAGCCGGTTTCAATGTTCCGGACGGGCAGGTGGACTCACTGGATAATCCCGATGAGTTTTACAAAGATATTATGGGCGCCGCCCTGGGCATGGCCGATCCCCGGCTGGCTGAAGTACTGGTGGAGGATGCCGGAGATACGCTGAAATTTTTGGTAGAGGCAGGGGTTCCCTTCGTATATGACGGGGACAGGTTTCTTGAAGTGGTTGGCTGTTTTGCCTCCAGGCCCAGGATGCATATCATCAAGGGCCACGGCGAGCCTATTGTCAAGGCATTGAAAAGCAGGGTAAAAGAATTGAACATTCCTGTTATAAACAAGGTGATGGTTACCAGGATAATAGTGGACAACAACAGGGTTGTTGGGGCTGTTTGCCTCAATCTGAATAATGGTGAGCCCTTTGCCGTTGATTGCCGGGCGATTTTCCTGGGTGCCGGGGGGGCCGGCCAACTGTTCCTGTTTAATCACAACCCTCCGGACATAACCGGGGATGGCTATGCTCTGGCCTACCGGGCGGGGGCAAGATTGGTCAACATGGAATTTATGCAGGCCGGCCTTGGGTTTACCAGGCCTGTGCACAGTAACTTCAATAACTGGATATGGTCGGGATATCCCACGGTTGCCAATATCTTTGGAGAAAGCTTTATAGAAAGGTATCTGCCTGAAAATGTGAACATTAATGAGGTTATGGACGCCAAGTCAGCCCACTATCCCTTTTCTGCCCGGGATGTCTCAAAATATATAGAGATTGCCATTCATAAAGAGATTCAGGCCGGCAGGGGAACTGACCGGAACAGTGTGCCGGTGGACTTCGCTCCACTATTGCAAATAAATACCGACAGCCTGCCGGAAAGCTCCGTTATCAAGAAAATGTGGCCCATGACCAGGGAGTACCTGGAAGGCAGAGGGGTTGACTTTATAAAGGACAGCATTGAAATATCCACCTTTGGCCATGCCATTAACGGCGGGTTGGTTATAGACACTGACGGAATGTCGACAATTGAAGGGCTTTTTGCTGCCGGAGAGGTGGCCGGCGGACCTCACGGGGCTGACCGCCTTGGCGGCAACATGCTCTTGACCTGCCAGGTGTTTGGTGCCAGGGGTGGACGGGCGGCGGCCCGTTATATCAGCAAATGTTCACCAACGTTTATCAGTGGCAGAACACTGGACAGCGAGGAGAAGGAGCTTCGGTCTCTATACAGCCCGAAGGGGGAAATTACCCCGGAGGATTTGAAAAAAAAGCTTCAGACTCTGATGTGGGGCAATTATCTGATAGTAAAAAATGAAGCCACCTTAAACAAGTGCCTTGAAGGCCTGAAAGAGGTGGAAAAAAGTCTGGCCTACACCCGGATTAAGACTATTTCAGACTTGAGGCTGTGCCTGGAAATGAAAAATATGATTGTTACTGCCATGATGATGTGCAGCGCAGCGCTATTGAGGAAGGAAAGCAGGGGGAGCCATTACAGGGAAGACTGTCCTGAAATGAAAGAGGATTTTTCCCGGCCCCTTTTTATAAACTGCGAGAATAGCCGTATGATCCTGGAGTTTGGAGGCTTTTGAGTGGGGATAAAGGGAGACGAGAAGGAAGGTGTTAATGCTTTTTTGGAAAAACGGTCGCCAAATTTCAAGGGGTTTTAGTCAGGGGGATAACAGTATGAACAAATATGACTTAAAGGGAAAAACTGCACTGATAACAGGCGGGGGAACCGGGATAGGAAGGGCCATAGCCATAGAGTTGGCGAGACTGGGGGCTGGTGTGGTGGTCAACTACAACCGGAGCGGTGAGGCTGCCACAGAGACGGTAAATAAAATAAAATCCCTGGGAGCCGGCGCCGTTGCGGTTCAGGCCGATGTTACCGCCGAGGACCAGGTAAAAAGGCTGGTTGAACAGACGGTTTCCTTTGGCGGCGGCAGGATAGACATACTGGTGAACAACGCCGGAACCCTGGTCCAGCGCTGTGAGATTGAGAATATGGACCTGAGCCTGTGGCAAAAGATTATGGATGTCAACCTTACCTCCGCATTCCTGGTGAGTAAGCATGTAATACCAGTGATGAAGAGGCAGAATTCCGGCAGGATAATAAACCTGGCCTCCCAGGCCGCCCATGACGGCGGGGGCCCGGGGGCCATCCCCTATGCCTCCTCAAAGGCCGCCATACAGGCCTTTACCAAGGGACTGGCCAAGGAACTGGCTCCTTACAATATACTGGTGAACTGCCTTTCGCCGGGGCTGATCACGACTCGCTTTCACGACCAGTACAATACGCCTGAAAACAGGGCCTGGGTGTGTGAAAAAATACCTCTAAAAAGGGAGGGGCTGCCGGAGGAAGTGGCCGGGGCGGCGGTGCTCCTGGCAACCGGGTACGGGAGCTACATTACCGGGGAAACAATACAGGTAAACGGTGGAATTTTGATGATCTGACCTATTCAACAATTTTAGATGGGACGGGGTGAGCCAAATGGATTTTTCTTTAAATGAAGTCCAGTTAATGATTAAAGAAATGGTGCGCGATTTTGCCACCAATGAGGTGGCGCCATTAACAGCCGCGCTGGACAAAAGCGGTGAATTTCCCTGGGACAATTACTATAAGGCCGCCGAATTGGGCATTCTGGGCATGACACTGCCCGAAGAGCTGGGTGGTACGGGAGCGGACATGGTCAGCTACGTGGTGGCTATTGAGGAGCTTTCCCGGGCCAGCGCCTCCCTGGCCGACAGCTGCATGCTGGTGGACATGCTGGCGACGCTGCTGTACAGGTATGGCACCAGCCAGCAGCAAGACAAATTTATTAAGCCCCTAATTACGGGGAAGATGATGGGGTGCTTTGCGGTGACCGAGCCCAACGCCGGCAGCGATCTGGCCGGGATGAAGACGTCAGCCGTCCGTGACGGCGACCACTGGGTGCTCAACGGGACCAAAATGTTCATTAACAATGCTCCCATTGCCGACATGGCCATAGTTTTTGCCGTTACCGACAAGGAGAAGGGGAGCCGGGGAGGGGTGACCGCCTTCCTGGTGGAAAACGGCATGCCCGGCTTTTCCAGAGGCAAGGCCGAGGATTTGATGGGGCAGAGGTCGCTGCAGGTGGGCCAACTGTTTCTGGAAGATGTCAGGGTGCCCCGGGAGAATATATTGGGGGAAATAGGCCAGGGTTTTAAAATGGCCATGAGCGTCCTGGACAGCGGCAGGATAGAGATTGCCGCCCTGGCGCTGGGCATAGCCCAGGCCGCCCTGGACGAGTCGCTGAAGTATGCCCGGGAAAGAGTGCAGTTCGGGCGGCCCATTGCCAAGTTCCAGGCCATACAGTGGAAGCTGGCCGACATGGCCACCGGGATAGAGGCGGCCAGGCTCCTTGTTTATCAGGCCGCCAGCCTTAAGGACAAGGGTAAAAACTATACCAGGCAGGCGGCCATGGCCAAGCTGTTCGCTTCCGACATCGCCGCCAGGGCTGCCACCGAGGCTGTCCAGATACATGGGGGCTATGGCTTCACCAAGGAATACACGGTGGAAAGGCTGTACAGGGATGTTAAGATTACCCAGATATATGAGGGCACCAACGAAATACAGAGAATGGTTATAGCCCGGAACCTTTTAAACAAGTAGGCGACTGGTAGATGTGATAATTGAAATATATCGGTGTGCAGCAGGAGAGTGAGAAAAATGGCGCCTCAATTTTTGAGTGCCCCGGAGGCCGTAAAAATCGTCAGGGATAATGACCTGGTTATTATAGAGGGGGCGGGGGGAGGGCTGCTGGAGCCCAGCGCCCTTATTGACGCCCTGGCCCGGAGATATACGGCGGACGGAGAGCCAAAGAACCTGACCCTGGTTCACGTATCCGGGCTGGGGGACAACCATGAGTCGGGCTTAAACCGGCTGGCCCTGCCCGGCCTGGCCAGGACCGTTATCGGCGGGCACTGGGGAATGGCCCCCAAAATGTGTGACCTGGCGGCCAAGGAGGAGGTGGAGGCCTTCAACCTGCCCCAGGGTGTTATGTCCCAGCTGATGCGGGAGATAGCCGGCGGGAGGCTGGGGCTGATCACCCATGTGGGATTAAGAACCTTTGTGGACCCCCGGGTGGAGGGGGGCAAGCTGAATGGCCGGGCAAAGGACTCAGGGAGAGATGTTGTTCAGGTAATCAATATAAACGGCCGGGAGAGGTTGTTTTACCCGGTGTTTTCTCCCAATGTGGCCTTTATAAAGGGTTCCACGGCTGATGAGCGCGGGAATATAAGCTTTGAGAGGGAGCCCGCCTACCTGGAGGCCCTATCGGTGGCCCAGGCCACCAGGAACAAGGGTGGCAAGGTTATAGTGCAGGTGCAGAGGCTGGCCCGGGCCGGAAGCATTGACCCCAGACTGGTGAAGATACCGGGAAACCTGGTGGACATTGTGGTGGTGGACCCGGACCAGTGGCAGACGGTGGACAGGCAGTACAACCCCGGGCTTTCGGGGGAAATAAGGCTGCCTATGAGCGCCATCCGGCCTCTGGACATGTCGGAAAGGAAAATTATTGCCAGAAGGGCGGCCATGGAAGTAAAGCCGGGCATTATCAATATAGGCATGGGCATGCCCGACGGCATAGCCAACGTGGCAGCCGAAGAAGGGTTCTATGAGCGCATAACCTTTTGTATAGAGCAGGGCATATATGGCGGGGTTCCCGCCGGGGGAGTCATCTTTGGGACAACCTATAATCCCGAGCTTATCATCGATGCTCCTTACCAGTTTGATTTCTTTGACGGGGGAGGCCTTGGCCAGGCCTTCCTGGGAATGGCTCAGGCCGACCGTCAGGGAAATGTCAATGTCAGTAAAATAGGTAAAAGGATTATCGGCACAGGAGGGTTTGTCAATATATCGCAAAACGCCAAAAAAGTGGTGTTTTGCGGCACCTTTACCGGCGGCGGCCTGAAAATCGGTGTTAGGGACGGTAAACTCAATATTTTGCAGGAAGGTAAATATGTCAAGTTTGTGGACAGGGTGGATCAGATAACCTTTTCCGGGGAATATGCCGTTTCCAGCGGACAGAAGGTGCTGTATGTCACCGAAAGGGCGGTATTTCAGCTGACCGCCGAAGGCATTGAATTAATAGAAATTGCCCCCGGTGTCAACCTGGAAAGGGATATTTTGGACAGGCTGGCCTTCAGGCCCGGTATTGCACCCGGCCTGAAGATTATGGATGAGCGTATTTTCAGGGACGAACCCATGCAGCTGAACATTGATTAAAACCAGGGACTGATTTAAACAATGAAAGCATTGGTGATTAGGAACAAATATGACATTGTTCTGGAGGATAATTTCCCGTCGCCTGCCATAAGCGACCGGGAGGTCTTAATCAGGGTAAAGGCCGTGGGGATATGCGGCACCGACTTCAAGCTATACAGGGGGGAGTACGGTGACGGGTACCCGCTGATTCCCGGCCATGAATTTGCCGGCACTGTGGAAAAGGTGGGCAGTGCCGTCAAGGGGGTGGCTTTGGGGGACAGGGTAACCGCTGTTCCCTCGGTTCAATGCGGCTGCTGCGCCTACTGCCTGGGAGGGCAATACAGCCAGTGTGAAAACAGGTCGGCCACCGGCGTTTTGAATCACGGCGCCTTTGCTGAGTATGTAAAGGTCCCTGCCACCAACATATTTCCCATAGGCAGCCTGTCTTTCAGAAGGGCCACCTTTGCGGAGCCCCTGGCCTGTGTAGTCAGGGCGGTGGAGAGGTCCGGGGCCAGGCTGGGTGAAAGGGTGCTGGTACTGGGCACCGGCACCACCGGGCACCTGTTTGCCAGGGTTCTCAACGGTATGGGTTGTGATGTGTACATGCTGGGAAGGAATCCTCATAAGCTGAGAGTTGCTGAAGAGAAGGGGATTAAAGTCCTGAACACTTCGGGTGGGCTGGCTGAAGAAGAGTTAAGGCCGCTTTCTGAAAAAGTAAATGTTTTGATAGATGCCATAGGGGATCCCCGGTTGGCGGAAAGATTCATTCCTCTTTTGAAAAAGGGAGGGAAGCTGGTTGTCTTTGGCGTGAGCCAGGGGCAGCTAAAGCTGAATTATTTTGAAGTTTACCGTAAGGAGTTGCAGGTAATAGGCACCTTTTCGCAGCAGGATAAATTCGCGCAGGCTATAACCATGCTGCAAAACAACGTGCTGGATGTTGAGGGGCTGATTACCCATGAGGGGGGTCTGGAGGAGGTAAAGGAAGTATTAAGCGGTAAAAAGCCTGAAAACATGATCAAATTTGTGGCTTGTATTGATAAGGAGTGACGGGAGTGAAGGTAAAAACCATTGATGATATTTATCTGGGCCAGAAAGAGGAGTTTTCCAAAACCATCAGTGAAAGCGATGTATACCTGTTTGCCGGGATTACGGCAGACTTTGCCCCTCACCACATAGACGAGCAGTTTGCCGGGACCACGGTTTTCGGCAGGAGGTTGGTGCACGGGATGCTGACCGCCTCACTGCCCTCGGCCTGTACCTCCAGGATTGTGTCCCCCGGGGCTGTTTCCATGGGGCATGAATTCAAATTTTTAAAGCCCGTTTTCATAGGTGACACCATAACAGCGGTGGCCGAGGTAATTGAAATAGACAGGGAAAAGAAAAAGGTGAAAATAAGAACCAGTTGTAAAAACCAGGACGGTGTGCTGGTCCTTGACGGGACCACCATACAGTACATGAAGGTATAAAATCCGGAGCGCAAAAAAATGCAGACAGCTTTAAGAGTGCATGAAAAGGATAATGTGGCCGTTGCCTTAAGGGACCTGTCGCCGGGTGAGGCAGTCACCGCAGGGGGATGCTGTATCAGGGTGCTGGAGGCTGTGCCCGTGGGACATAAGGTGGCTCTGGCCGGGATAGAAGAAGGCGGGCCGGTTATAAAATACGGCCACCGCATAGGAAGTGCCTTAAAGGCCATAAGTCCCGGTCAGTGGGTGCACGTTCACAATCTGAGATCCGGCCTGGAGGGAATAGGGGACTATGCCTACAACCCCCGGGAAGCAGACCGGTCTTGGGCGGACGGGGAGCAAGCAGGATATTTTGAAGGCTACCTGAGGGATGACGGCAGGGCCGGTATAAGGAATGAAGTATGGATAATAACCACGGTGGGGTGTGTCAACGGCGTCGCCCGGGCCATAGCCTCCAGGGCCCGGCAGGAACTGTGCATGGAGGGCACCGGCGGGATTTATCACTTTGAGCACCCTTACGGATGCTCGCAGTTGGGGGAGGACCTGAAAAACACCCAAAAGGTACTGGCCGGGCTGGTGGAACACCCCAATGCCGGGGGGGTGCTGGTTTTGGGCCTGGGCTGTGAAAATAACAATTTGCCTGCCTTTCAGTGCCTTACGGGGGGCAGCGATCCCAAAAGGGTTAAATATCTAAGCTGCCAGGACTGCGGCGACGAAATAGAGGACGGTGTGAGGCTGGTCCGGGAGCTTGTAGAGCATGCGGCCGGGGCAAAGCGCCGCCGGCTGCCCCTGAGTATGCTGACGGTGGGGCTCAAGTGCGGGGGATCGGACTCCTTTTCCGGAATCACCGCCAACCCCCTGCTGGGGTGCTTTTCAGACAGGCTGATTCAGCACGGGGGGACGGTCATTCTGACCGAGGTGCCTGAAATGTTCGGGGCCGAGGACCTTCTCCTGGAGAGGGCGGCATCGGAGGAAGTGTTCAGAAAAATGGTCTCCATGATCAACGGATTTAAGAATTATTATATCAGTCACAGCCTGCCCATCTATGAAAACCCCTCACCTGGCAACAAAGAGGGTGGAATAACCACCTTGGAGGAAAAGTCCCTGGGTTGTGTTCAAAAAGGGGGCTCCGGAGAGATAGCCGGGGTGCTGGACTATGGTGACAGGGTAAGTGATAAGGGGCTGAATATACTGGCCGCGCCGGGCAACGACATGGTTTCCTCCACCGCCCTGGCAGCTGCGGGAGCACAGGTGATTCTTTTTACCACCGGGAGGGGCACCCCCTTTGGGAGCATTGTTCCCACCGTGAAAATATCTACCAACAGCAGGCTTTTTGAGAAAAAGAAAAACTGGATTGACTTTGATGCCGGCCCCATTGTTAGCGGTGCGGGAATAAAGGAACTGTCCGGGGATTTGTTTCATTTTGTTTTAAACCTGGCCAGCGGGCGCCTTCTGGCCAGGAATGAGATCAACAACTGCCGGGAAATGGCCATTTTCAAAAGCGGGGTAACGCTTTGACCGGACGTTGTCGGAGGACGCCGGGGAAAAGACTGCCGGGCTGAATATTAAAAAAGGATGTGGTGAAATGGCCGGATCGGCGGAACTGAGGAAAATAGCACCGGAAATTGATGCCCTGAGACTGGGTATGGACTGGCATCAAAGTGATTTGGACAGGCCCTTGATTATTATTGAGAGCACCCAGGGGTCCAGCCACCCGGGCAGCTACCATTTGAATACACTGGTTAACCAGGTGGAAACCGGTATTGTGTACAGCCAGGGCAAGCCGGCCAGGTTCACCGTCACCGATATCTGTGATGGCATAGCCCAAGGGCATGAGGGGATGAACTATTCCCTGGCGTCCAGGGAAATAATGGCGGCCATGGTGGAAATACACGCCAGGGCCAACGCCGCCGACGGTATGGTGCTGGTATCCTCCTGCGACAAGGCTGTGCCCGCGCATCTGATGGCGGCCGGACGCCTCAACCTGCCCACCATTCACGTTCCCGGGGGCACCATGGTCACGGGGCCGGACGGGCTGACCCTGGAGCAGGTAGGATCTTATGGCATGATGTTTCAGAGGGGAGAGATTTCCGGGAAATACCTTTCCGGCCTGAAGGCTTCGGCCTGTCCCTCCTGCGGGGCCTGCCAGTTCATGGGCACCGCAGGCACCATGCAGGTGATGTCGGAGGCTCTGGGCCTGGCCCTGCCGGGGTCGGCGGTGATGCCTGCAGCCCTCCGGCCGGTCAAAGAGATGGCCAGGGAAGCGGGACACCGGGTAATGCAGTTGGTCTCCAGGGGAATAAAAGCCCGGGACATCCTGACATACGACGCCTTTTACAACGCCATAGTGGTGCATGCGGCCATTTCAGGCTCCACCAATGCCCTGCTGCACCTGACCGCCATAGCCCGGGAAGCCGGAGTGCAATTATCGGCCGATCTTTTTGACGATATCAACAAAAAAGTCCCCTTCCTGGTCAATGTCAGACCGGCGGGAAAATATTCAGCCGAGCACTTCTGGTATGCCGGCGGCGTGCCGGCCCTTATGCAGGAACTTGGGGAACTGCTGCGCCTGGATGTGCTGACCTGCACCGGACAGACACTGGGGGAGAACCTGGACATGATCAGGGCCTCCGGGTGGCTGGCCGGGAACAGCGGCTTTTTAAAAAATTATGGCCTCAAAAAAGAAGATATTATTTTTACCCCGGACAAGCCTATCAGGCCGGAGGGATCCATTGCCATTCTCAAAGGCAACCTGGCGCCGGAGGGATCTGTGGTCAAACATTCTGCGGTCAGCCCGGAGATGCAGGTTCACACCGGCCCCGCCAGGGTATACGAGAATGAGCTGGAGGCCCGCAGGGCAATTCTTTCGGGGCTGATCAGGCCCGGTGATGTGGTGGTGATCCGCTATGCGGGACCAAAGGGCAGCGGCATGCCAGAAATGTTTTATACCACCGAGGCCATTGCCTCGGATCCCGGGTTAATAGCAACAACGGCTATAATAACCGACGGCAGGTTTTCGGGGGCCACCAGGGGGCCGGCGGTGGGCCACATTTCACCGGAAGCCGCCCGGGGGGGGCCCATAGCCCTGGTGGAGGAGAATGACCTGATAAAAATTGATATCCCCAACCGGCGCATTGACGTGGTGGGAACAGAGGGCCGTTTGAAGGATCCAGGGGAAGTGGAGCGGATACTGGCCGGGCGCCGGGAAAAAAGACAGGGGGACGTCCCGGACAACCCTCCGGACAGCGGGATTTTGGGGGTTTACAAAAGCCTGGCCACCTCGGCCATGTCCGGTGGCTTCATGCAGACTAAAGCAAAGTAAAAGCGAGTGTATTTTCAGGAGGCGACAGTAATGAGCAAGAAAGTTGTGACCTTTGGTGAAATAATGCTGAGGTTGGCCACCCCGGGATACAAGAGGTTTACCCAGGCCGAAACCTTTGAAGTCACCTATGGCGGGGGCGAGGCCAATGTGGCTGTTTCCCTGGCCAATTACGGTTTTGAGGCATTTTTTGTCACCAAGCTGCCCCAAAATGAGATAGGTGAGGCCTGCCGCAACTATGTCAGGCGCTTCGGGGTCAATACCAGTTACATAAAAATGGGGGAGGGCCGCCTTGGTATATACTTCCTGGAAACCGGAGCATCCCAGAGACCTTCAAAGGTGGTATATGACCGGGCCAACTCAGCCATATCCGGTGTGAAAACCGGTGATTTTGACTGGGAGGAAATTTTTTCGGGGGCGGAATTATTCCACTTCACAGGTATTACCCCGGCTCTGAGTGACTCAGCGGCGGAGGTGACCTTAGAGGCTGTCAGGGCGGCCAAAAATGCCGGGGTGCTGGTCAGCTGCGATCTAAATTACCGCAAAAAGCTCTGGACTCCGGATAAGGCCAATAAAGTGATGACCGGACTGATGGAGTATGTGGATATTGCCGTGGGCAACGAGGAAGATGCTGAAAAGGTTTTTGGCATTAAGGCGGAAAATACCGATATCCACGCGGGGCGGCTGGATGACTCGGCCTACCGCCAGGTGGCCCGCACGCTGCAGGAGAGGTTCAGCCTGCAAAAAGTCGCCATTACACTTAGAGAGAGTTATTCCGCCTTTGACAACGGCTGGTCGGCCATGCTCTATGACGGAAGGGAATTCTACAAGTCCGGGAAATACGATATTCATGTGGTGGACAGGGTAGGAGGGGGGGATTCCTTCTGCGGCGGCCTGTTATACGGTCTTTTGTCCGGTATGGACAACCAGAGGGCCCTTGATTTCGCAGTTGCCGCCTCCTGCCTCAAGCACTCCATACCGGGAGACTTTAACCTGGTTTCGGTGCCCGAGGTGGAAAACCTGATGTCCGGAGACGGGTCGGGAAGGGTACAAAGATAATTGGCAGGCCGGTGGGGTATAAAATGGACATAATTACTGAGTTGTTAAAGGATATTCCTGTGCCCAGGATGGTCAGAATAAGGCAGATATTTGACGCCGGCGCTCTGGAGGATCCTGTGCTCAAGCTTGTCGGGGAATTGAACAGGCCCGGGGGAATGGAGCGCATCAAGCCGGGGCAGAAGGTGGCCATCTGTGTGGGAAGCCGTGGAATAGCCAATATAGCGGCATTTGTCCGGACAATTGTCGGCAAGGTGCGGGAAGCCGGGGCCTTTCCCTTTATAGTCCCCTGCATGGGCAGTCATGGCGGGGCAACTGCAGAGGGGCAAAAGGAGGTGCTGTACCGGTTGGGTGTCACCGAAGAAGCCGTGGGCGCCCCTGTCCGCTCTTCCATGGAAGTTGTTTTGATGGGGAAGATCAATGATCATCTTCCGGTATACTGCGACAGGCTGGCGGCTGAGGCCGACGCAATAATTGTGGTCAACCGTGTGAAGCCGCACACCGCTTTTCGCGGCCCGGTGGAAAGCGGCATTATGAAAATGATCAGCATAGGGCTGGGCAAGCAAAAGGGGGCGGAGGCCTGCCACCGGGCTGGATTTAAGCACATGGCGGAAAACGTGGTAAACACCGCCAGGCTGATGCTGCAAAGACTGCCCATAGTATTCGGCATTGCCCTGGTGGAAAATCCTTATGACGAGACCTGTGTCGTTGAGCTGCTGCCGGCTGAAAGAATTGAAGAGAGGGAGGCCGAGCTGCTTAAGCTTGCCAGGACCCGGCTTCCCCAAATACTGTTTGACCGGATTGATGTATTGGTTATTGACTATATAGGTAAAAACATAAGCGGGGATGGAATGGACCCCAATGTTACCGGGCGTTATCCCACCCCCTACGCCAGCGGAGGCCCGGAGGTCGGCAAAATGGCGGTTCTGGCCCTGACCCCCCAGTCCGAGGGAAATGCAAACGGGGTAGGTACGGCTGATTTTACCACCCGGCGTTTGCTGGACCAGATGAATGTGGAGGCCACCTATGCCAACGGGCTGACCTCCACGGTATGTTCGCCCACTAAAATACCCACTACTTTGGAAAGCGACCTGCATGTTTTTAAAGCGGCCATTAAGACATGCAATATAATGGACTATAATAAGTGCCGCTTGGTAAGGATAAAAGACACTCTTCACCTGAGCGAGATAGAAATCTCTGAGCCAATGCTGGAAGAGGCACTTATTAATAAAAAAATAGAAGTATTGACAGAACCGTACCATCTAAACTTTAATGATAAGGGAAACTTATTCTAATAAACAAGTAAATCAGGTGTAGCATCACTGAAGGAAGGAATTTGCATGAAAAGCCCTCAGAGTAAAGTACTTTCGCTGGACAAGGCCTTTTCGTTGATAGATTTGATTGCCGATTCTCCGGACAGCCTCACGCTAAACACTATTACAAAACTGGCCGGTCTCCCCAAAACCACGGTTTACAGGTTGTTAACGTGCCTGGAATCCTGGGGGTATGTTGAGTTCAACGAAAACAAGGGGTACAAATTGGGGGTCAAGTTTTTACAGCTGGGGGCACAGGTTCAGGAGAGACTGGATATAAGAAATGTGGCCCGCCCGTTCATAAAGGAATTGAACAGTATAACAAAGGAAACCGTCTTCCTGGGAATAATGCACAAGGGGCGCAGCCTGTACGTGGACAGAATAGACAGCCATTATTCCGTGCGGCTGGTTTCACAGGTGGGTTCCCTGAACTATCTGCACAGCACTGCCCTGGGCAAGTGCCTCATGAGCGCACTTTCCGAGGACAATGTAGAGCGGATTCTAACCATGCATGGAATGCCGGCCTTGACAGACAGGACTATAACTGATAAAAAGACTCTGCTCAATCAACTGGAGACTGTCAGGGAAAAAGGCTATGCGGTGGATGACATGGAGAATGAGGAGGGAGTTCGCTGTGTGGCCGCCCCGGTCAAGGATTATGAAGGTAAACTGGTAGCGGCTATCAGTATTTCGGGACCCGCTTCCAGGGTGACCATGGAGGTTATTGAGAATGACCTGAAAGGGGTTTTGCTCAAGACTGCGGAGGAAGTATCAATCGCCCTGGGATACAGACCGGGATAAATCAGTATTCCCGGTCCTGACCACTGTATGCTGGGATCGGTTCTCACATTGCCACTGGGCCTATAATATAAACTGGGCTCTAGAAGTCGGTTCGGCGGCTATCCGGACAGTCCGGCCCATTTAAAAAATAATTAATGGACAAAACATCAAACTTAGTTTCACCGTTACCACCCTGTAAGTCTTGTCCAACCCGGGGCGGAAGGGATGGAGAAAAAAGTGTCAAACCGGGCAGGATTTTCATTTGCGGTGTAGAACTAAAATACGCGATGTTCATTGATTCCTGAAAAACCGGGCGGTAGAATCCGCCTTATATGGAATATATCAAGTAAAAAAATATTTGTAAAACCGGACCACGAAGGTTTCTTACCCTGAACAACGGGGAAGTCTTCGTGGTTTTTTTTGTGATAAGTAAACCGGGATGGGTGCCGGTGCAAAGTTTAGAAATCCATGGATTTTTAATAATTGTGCCATGAAGGCATTTTTTCCACGAAGGGAAATGCTTGTTGCTTTGATTATCTATTCGAAAGGGGGATGGGAGTGCAAGTTGTTTTGTCGCAAGGGACTTTTTTAAAACAAACAGTAAAAATATTCGGAGGTGTAACCGGTGATAAGCTCAAGGCTTAAAATTGCGGTTGTTGCAAGTATTTTTTTGGTTTTTGTATTCCCCCTTATTTTTGTAAAAGAAGCGATGGCGCAGACATCTACCTATGTCCTGCAGGTTCCCACCTTGCAGTCGGACAGCGTGGGGCAGTTGGGAACGTTGTATATCAGTGAAGCAAGTTATCCTATGTCCCTGAAGGAAGGTGACAGCGTCAGTATCAACCTGCCGCCGTGCATTGAATTACAGGAATTTATAATTAGAGAGGAGTCTTTAGTTAAAAAATATCCTACTGTCTCATTGGATAAAACAAACAGGAAGTTTACGGTAGATGGCAGCGTATATGGCTATGGTGATTTCACGCAACCAATCATGAGTACTGACGGCAAGTACGGTTTTTCTATACAGGTTACGGATAACAACAGGTTCAACATTAAAATTGAAAAGGGATCTTACAGCAGTGGATACAAATTTTATTTTGTCTTCGATAAGGTTTATGTTAAGCCACTGGGCCCCGACGACCCCACAACAATTACCGCCACTGTGGATGCTCCGTTTGGCAGCGGGTTCAGCACCGGTACCTATACAGTAGCCAATATTGCATTGGGGGGTACAACGGCCGTGGTCGATGCGCCTTTGTCCACCGGACAGGACCAGAGGCCACTGGTACCTGTGTTGGGAGAAGATGGGGGGAAAGTGGCATCAATAATTATAAAGGAAAGTGCCCCCGGTTCCCTGAGAGCGGACGGCAGCGATGTGAAACTGGCTTTGAGTCCCGGCTTCACCTGGAATAACGTCAATATTGCGGCGGATTGGGGTTATAATTCAGGAGACGTGAGCTACAGCATCGAAAATAGATCCGACACCAGCGGGCGTAGTGTTGTCAAACTAATAATCAACAAAGTCACCAGCAGCAAAGCCGGTCGCATCATTGTTACAGGCATGATTGATGTTGACACGGCAGTGGCCCAACCCGGGGACGTTCAGGTGAGTTACGAGGGAACCAATCCCGGTGTCGACATGGCTGTGCTGACTGTGGCCCAATATGCCACCAGTGCAAAAACAGCAGAGCAAAAAACCATCTCTGATGTGACCGCCGGTCGCTATGATCAACGCATAGGCCAGTTTTCCGTCCAGGAAGAAACACCGGGAGACCTTACAGAGGGACGCACCGTTGCTTTTACACTGCCGTCTTGCGCCAAATGGCACACTGTTCCTTACGTGGTCAGGGAGCAGGGGGACGGTGAACTGGAATTCCTCAGTCTTAATTCCGATAAGGATACGATACGTTACAAAGTAAAAAAGGCAAGTACGGTCAGGTCGGTTTTTATATTTAAAAACGGCAGCGTTGACCTTGCCCTGGCAACCCCGGATACGCTTTCCGTCACAGTTTCGGGTACGTTGGGAATAACAGGATCTATAGACATCGGCAACGTTATGCAGCCGGTCACCTTGCAGGCCGGCAAGGGGGCGTTCGGGGCAGGGATGCTTGGCCAGGCCATTGGTGATATATCCGTCAGTGAGCAAAGGGTCGGGGCATTGAGGGCGCTGGACATTTCCGGCAACCAGGCGCAGTTGACAATGAAACTGCCGTCCGGGGTCAGGTTTGCCGGAACGCCTGAGGTAACAGTTGTTGATGGAGACCTGAGTCTGGACAAAACCGCCATCAGGGTTGAGTCCGGCAATAAGCTGGTGATTCCGGTGCAAAAGTCAGGCACCGCCCCAAGCACCATTAAAATTACGGGTATCAAACTTAATGTGGACCGGACTGTTCCCGAGGGCGACATTAAAATGGAGGTGGAAGGAACCGCCATCACTGAAACTAATGCCATTTTCGCCGACAGCAACAATAAGATTGATCTGGTAGTTGCCTCCTGCAACACCCCTGCGTCCAAAACCGTTTCCAGCACTGCAGTTTTTAAAATTGACAAGTCCAGCTATATTGTCAACGGCCGGGATGTGCCGATGGACGTGGCGCCTTACATCAAAGACGGAAGGACCATGATCCCGCTGCGTTTTGCTGCAAATGCGGTTGGTGTCGCCAATGACAACATAATTTGGGACGCTGGGGCCAATATGGTGACCCTGGTCAAGGGGAACTGCGTTGCCCAGGCGGAAATCGGAAACAAAAATATAAGAATCAACGGCATTTCCGTTGCCACCGATGTTGCCCCGGAGATTAAAGACGGGCGGACAATGGTGCCGATCCGCGCCCTTAGCACGGTACTCGGGGCCAAGGTACAGTGGAATGAATCGGATCAGACCGTGACTGTCAATGTTGATTAGTTGAATAAACCTGGTAATGCCCGGCTCCTTGTCCGGGAGCCGGGCTAATCCGTCAACAGGTTATTGAGGCAGGTGTTTACATGGGTGTTTCTGCCGGCAAAAAGGCTGGAGAATTATATGCACAAAGCGTCAGACGGAAAATTTTTTTTCTGGGAGGGTTGTTACTTTTACTGGCGGCAGTAAGTCTGGTTGCCACTGCTACCGGTGCGGCGGGAATTAGTGTTTCCGATGCGGGCCGGGTTATTTTGCAAAAGGTGATCCCGGGTATCCATCTGCAACCCGAAAGCGACATCGCCAAGGCCGTGGTTATGGATATCAGATTGCCGCGCATTTTATTGGCTGTTCTTAGCGGGATCAGTCTGGGAGGGGCCGGAGTGGTCATGCAGGCAGTGCTGCGCAACCCGCTGGTGAGCCCGATGACCCTTGGTGTATCCAACGGAGCGGCTTTTGGGGCGGCGTTGGCCATTGTGCTGGGGGCGGGTATTGGTGAGGCCAATTTTAGCGGCAGGTATTTCATTGTCTTCAGTGCCTTCGTGTTTGGCTCCCTGACCATGGTTTTTGTATACGGGATAGCAAGAATAAAAGGAACTGCCCCGGAAACCCTGCTACTTGCCGGTGTGGCCTTTGGTTACCTGTTCTCGGCAGGAGTTTCCATACTCAAGTATATTTCCAACAACGAAGCCCTGAGAGAAATTGCGGTTTGGCTGATGGGCGGACTGTGGGGGGCCGGTTGGAGTACCGACATGATGCTCATTCCTGTGGTGTTGGCCGGTACGGTTTTTTTGCTCCGTTATGCCTGGGATTTGAACATTTTCAGTGCCGGTGAGGATGTGGCCGTAAGCCTGGGTGTCAACGTTAGCAGGTTGATGCTGATCATTCTGGCTCTGGCGACTGTGATCACCTCCAGCACTATTGCCTTTACCGGCGTAATCGGTTTTGTCGGACTGATTGCCCCGCATATCTGCCGCATACTTATCGGCAGTGACCACAGGTTTCTTATTCCCGGTGCTTGCTTGATGGGTGCGGTTTTGCTATTGCTGTCGGATACTCTGGCCCGCATCGTCCTGGCCCCTGTGGAGATACCGGTGGGAATCATAATGTCGCTGGTGGGAGTGCCCTTTTTCATCTATCTGTTATTAAACCGCAGGCGCGGCTGGTGGCGATAAACCGGCTCAGCAGCCACCCATTATGCTTGGACTGATTCACCAATGCGTGCAAAGTTGGGAGGATTCTGTTGTGAAAAAAAACAGGCCATTTTTTTTATTGCTGATACTGGCCATATTTTGCCTGTCGCTGGGTCAGGCGGCCTTCGCACAGGCGTCACAGGCGGCGGCCATCAGCGTTATCATCAACGGCAACCGGTTGACGACCGATGCTGCCCCCTATATCCGGGACAACAGGGTGCTGGTGCCCTTTCGCGCCCTGTTTGAGGCTCTGGGTGCAACGGTCGGTTGGGACAATGTCAATCAGGTTGTGACCGGCACCAGAAACGGAAAAGAGATCAAGCTGACCATCGACAGCAAGACCGCCTATGTGGACGGTAAAGCTGTGGAGTTGGACGTTCCGGCCACCATCAGCAGCGGGCGTACTTTCGTACCCCTGCGCTTTGTGGGTGAATCGCTGGAGGCGGAGGTGAGCTGGGATGAGGCCGGCCAGATCGTCAAAATCTCCCCGGGTGAAGCTTCACCCGCTCTACCCGCGGTTAATGTTTCCAAAAGCATTTCGGTGAAGGATTCCCTGGGGCATTATGTCGTTGTGCCCTCTCCGCCCAAACGCATCGTTGTCTGCAACAGCTACGTAGCTGAAGTCATTTGCGCCCTGGGAGAAGAGGGCAGGGTTGTCGGCGCCCCGCGTGATGTGTACACCATGCCGCTGCTCAATCAGAAACTGGCAGGCGTTGATGATGTGGGCGCTATTTTTGCTCCCAGCGCAGAGAAGATCATAGCGCTGAAACCGGATATTGTATTCGGGTGGACCTCCCAGGACAGCAATGTAACCGCGAAAATCCAGCGTAGCGGGATACCCGTGGTGCTTCTTGACTGCTCCAAGATAAACAGACTGGCCAAAGATATCATGGTGATCGGTCAAATTCTGCAGCGGGAGGAACGTGCCAACAACCTGGTTGACTTTATCAACAGTAACTTGTCGCTGGTGGCGTCCCGGGTGGGCGGCCTGTCAGCCGGGGAAAAGCCATTGGTATACTGGGAGGGTATGTCGGACTACAGCACCGGCAGCGCGGATTCTTCAGACGGAATGCTCCTTGAACTGGCCGCGGCCAGGAATGTTGCTGCGGATTTCAGGATTCCCTGGCCCAAGGTGAGTCCGGAATGGGTGCTGGCCAAAAATCCGGAAATAATTATCAAGTGCCCCGGTACTTCCACTGTTTCTTCCGGATACGGTCAGACTGACGATGCCATGAAGAAGCAGTGGCAGGATATCATGACCAGGCCGGGATGGAAGAAAACAGACGCGGTTAAAAACGGGAAGGTTTACGTGCTGTCAAGGCGCGCCATAGGAGGTCCCCAGGCGGTGATAGGCCTCCTGTATACGGCCAAATGGCTGCATCCGGACCTCTTCCAGGATATCGATCCGTCAGTTATACACGAATCAATGTTGAAAGAGTTTTACGGCCTTGACTACAAGGGAGCCTGGGTCTGTTCCGGTGAATAAACCGGGCGGCAGGGTTTCTTGCCCAATCTCAATTTATTAATAACAGCTCAGGAGGGTTGATGATGAAGAAGAAGTTCATGCGCTGGTTCATATTGGCCATGTTTTGCCTGCTGGCGGGTCAGGCGGCCTTTGCCCCGGCGTCACAGGCTGCGGCCATCAGCGTTATCATTAACGGCAACCGGTTGACGACCGATGTTGCTCCCTATATCAAGGACAACAGGGTGCTGGTGCCCTTTCGCGCCCTGTTTGAGGCCTTGGGTGCAACGGTCGGATGGGACAACGTCAATCAGGTTGTGACCGGCACCAGAAACGGAAAAGAGATCAAGCTGACCATCGACAGCAAGACCGCCTATGTGGATGGTAAAGCAGTGGAACTGGACGTTCCGGCCACCATCAGCAACGGGCGCACCTTCGTACCCCTGCGCTTCGTGGGCGAATCGCTGGGGGCGGAGGTTAGCTGGGACGAAGCCAGCCAGACAGTAAAAGTTTCCTTGGGCGCAGCCTCATCTGCGGTCACCGTCTCCAAAGCGATCACCATCAAGGACTCGCATGGGAACTACGTGGTGGTGCCTTCTCCACCCAAGCGCATCGTTGTATGCGCTGCCGATGTCGCCGAGGCGATCTATGCCCTGGGGGCCGCGGACAGCATTGTGGGAGTCTCTAATACAACAGTTTTTCCACCGGCTTTGCAGAACAAGGAAAAAGTCGGCGCCGCTTTCACGCCAAGCGCCGAAAAGATCATAAGTTTGAAGCCTGACATCTTCTTTGGCTACGGCGGTTTTATCAAGCAGGATATCGTCTACAAGGTAAAGCGGGCGGGCATACCCGTGGTCATGCTGGATTGCTACAAATTGGATACTTTGGAGCAGGACATAACCACTCTCGGCCGGATCCTTGGGCGGGAGCAGGCGGCGGCTGAATACAGCAGTTTCATTTTAAAGTATGTTAATCTGATCAAGTCCCGCACAGCCGGCCTCCCGGCCAGTCAGAAACCGCTGGTTTATCTTGAAGGGTACACCGATTATTCCACCGTAGGGCCGGGTTCCGGCGGGTTGCAGATGATCGAGGCGGCAGGCGGCAGAAACCTGGCTATTGATTATCGTATTCCATACCCCAAGGTCAGCGCCGAGTGGGTGCTCGCCAAAAACCCCCGGTTCATAATAAAAGCGGTGGGGTCGTCTGTGCCTTCGGGGTACGGCGAGTCGGTAAACCCGATGGCAACCGCGCGGCAAGACCTGATGGGCCGGCCCGGGTGGAACAAGATAGACGCGGTTAAATCGGGCCGGGTTTATTTCCTCTCCAGCGAAATATATACCGGACCCATGATCGAAGTCGGCATAGCCTATTTTGCCAAATGGCTGCACCCGGACCTGTTTCAGGACATTGATCCGGCGGCGATAATGCGGGAACATACGACCAGATTCTACGGCCTGGAGTCGGATGGCGCCTGGACGTACCCGTAAGAAACCCGGCTGATTCCAAGGAAGGAGCAAATGTGAAATGAGATTGCAGGTTAAAAATGTCTGTTTCAACTACGGTAGTTGGGAGGCGATCCGGGATGTCAAATTGGAGGCCAGGGCGGGGGAGGTCCTGTCGATCATCGGCCCCAACGGCGCGGGCAAAAGCACGCTTCTTCGCTGTATAAACAGGATACTGAAGCCGCGGCTCGGAACGATTTATCTGGACGGCGATGAGATTTCCCTCCTGCCGGAGCGCGAACGCGCCAAAAAGCTCGGTTATGTGCCCCAGGCGGTTACCCAGCCCTTTTCCTGCACCGTTTATGAAACGGTATTGATGGGCCGCCGGCCATACCTTAACTGGAGCGTGTCCCGCCAGGATCTGGCGGTGGTGGAAGAGGTGCTTCGGCAGTTGGGCCTGTCGGGCATGGCCGGGCGTATGATGTCTGATTTGAGCGGCGGCGAGATGCAAAAGGTGCTGATTGCCCGGGCCCTGGCCCAGGAGCCTGAGGTGCTTCTGCTCGACGAGCCCACAAGCAACCTGGATGTACGTCACCAGCTGGAGGTGCTGGAGTTGGTGCGTGATGCCGCTCACAGGCAGGGCAAATGCGTCCTGATGGTGATGCATGATATAAACGTGGCCGGGCGTTTTTCCGACCAGATGCTGATGTTGAAAGGCGGCCAGGTTTTTGCGGCTGGAAGCCCCTGGTCGGTGTTGACCCGGGAAAATATCAAAGCTGTCTATGAAGTGGATTCTCTGGCGGTGATGACTACTGTCGGACCTCAAATAGTAGTGCTGGAGCCGGGCTGCCATATTGTCCGGAACGAAGAAAAATGGCGGGAAGCGGCTGTTGCGGCTGATATCGACAAAAAGAGATGTTCCTGAACGGGGTTAAAAATCCAACAGCTGTTGGAAGGCATGAAAAAGCAATATCTTTACAATGGAAGAGGTTGCAAAATGAATAGCCATAATGCGGTAAATAAAGCTCAGAAGGGGAAAACACATCAAACCGTAATGCCGGGGGCAGCATTACAGTTTTGTCGCCGCTATCCATTCAAAAGCAGTATCCGGCCCGGCTTGCTGTGGACACTGTCGTTTACCGCCTGGTTGATTGCGGCTTTCCTTTTGGTTCCCGGCTCGTCTCATGCGGCCGGAGACGGACAAACTCTCCAGGGGATACAAAAATTACCCGGCAAGGATGCCTGGGAAGTGGGGCAAAAGTTGGCAACAGCAACCATCAGCCAGTTCAATGCGGAGGGGGGTTATCCGAAGCGGGTCTGTGCCCTGGTTTGGGGTAAAGATTCCGCCGGCCGGGAGGGTCCGATGATTTCTTTCGTCCTGGCTTTGCTTGGAACACGGCCGCAATGGGATAACCAGGAAAACGTGGTTGGAGTCGAAGCGCTGTCCCTGTCGGAACTGGGCCGGCCGAGAATAGACGTCACAGTCGTGACTACCGGCCAGTTCCGGGATCTGTTCAAAGGGGATGTGGTGCTGATGGACCATGCTTTCCGGACCGCACTGGCAGCTTCATATAACAGTATTATAGCTTCAGCTCCGGGACTGCAGACCGCTTTGGATGCCGCACTGTCACCACTGACAGGCGCCGGAGCGACCTTAAGAGGAAACGACCCCATTGAGCAAAACTACGTTGCCCGTAACTGGGTACAGTCAGCCAGGGGTTATCTTGCTATGGGCAAGGGTGCCGGCGAGGCCGGTGAGCTGGCTATTACCAGGATTTTTGCCCCGGCTGAGGGCAATTACGGAACCGGGGTTGATTTCACCAACCCTGTGCCTGACACCGGTAAACTGGCCGAGCAGTTTATCGGTCAGGTAGGTTACAGCTATACCGAAAAAAACTGGGGTGAAAACTCCTCCGAACTTCTTAAGGGGCAACTGGCTGACAGCGATACCCTTTTTAGCTGCCGCAGCAATAGCCCGGATGGTGTCCTCGACCAGGATGGTTTTCCCCTGGAATATACTTATCTTACGGCTTTGTCCGCATCATTGGAAAAGTATGGCCGCGGCAAGCCGCAGCTGCTCCTGGGCGGTTGGAGCGGTGACCGGGAGCAACTGTCCGGGCAGTTGCCCGATTTGGGTGGCCCGCCGGACATTGGCAGCGGCGGTCAGACTGCCGTAGCGGCGGCAGCCCAAAG
This sequence comes from Bacillota bacterium, assembly GCA_049325075.1. Taxonomy (GTDB): domain Bacteria; phylum Bacillota; class Desulfotomaculia; order Desulfotomaculales; family Desulfocucumaceae; genus BRHc4a. The sequence continues at coordinate 55,443 of JBMOPF010000018.1, forward strand.
AGAGGTTGAGGCGCAAATCAGCCGGGCAAAATCGCAGGCGCAAGGTGTGCAACTGTGCCACCTGGCAGAAAAAGAAGAACCGGATACAGCTTCAGCGGACAAAAGTGCCGCCAACCGGCAAGGCGCCCGGTCGAATGGCGTTTTCGAGGTGTCGGCAGGCGCCATGCCCATTCAGCAGGGACGAAAAAGGATGGATATTTATATGGCAGCAATATTGCTGGGGATTTTTCTTTCCGGCGCAACCGGAAAATACATGGAATATGCCAGGGAGGTAGCAAGGTGATAGTTTCAATTTTGACAACGCTTAAGGAAATGATGCACGCCATCTCATACGGCTTGCTGGCTCCTACAATTGTTGTTCTGCTGCTGTTTATAGTTATTGCTGTATTCGAACTGGGCAGGCTGTTGATCGAATCTTTTACAGAGCGGCGCAGGGCGAAGATCAATGTGCCGGAGTTGCTTGATACCTTTCAGGATAAAGATCCCTGGGAGATCAGGGAAGTGATCATGAAAAGCCGTTTGATCAGGCGTCAGAAAATTGTCCTGGGTGAGCTGATTAAACACAGCAATTTGCCTGCGACAACTCTGCAGGCACTGGCGCGACAATTGCTTTCCGGTGAAGAGCTGCATTTCTCTAAAATCACTTCCAGAACGGACCTGGTGGCGCGCCTTGGGCCGATGCTGGGGCTGATGGCTACTCTGATTCCACTGGGCCCGGGTCTGATTGCCCTTGGCCAGGGTGACACCAAGACACTGGCGGATTCCCTGCTCACTGCCTTTGACGCCACGGTGTCCGGCCTGGCAGCCGCCGGTGTCGCCTTTGCCGTTTCACGGCTACGGAAACGGTGGTATGAGGATTATTTGTGTTCTCTTGAAGCCCTGATGGAAAGCTTACTGGAGGTGTTTGCCCGTGAACGGGGGATTAAGGAGAAAGACACGCAGAATGCCTGAAGAGGTTAACCCTCTTGAAGGCTCCATTAACATTGTAGACGCCATGCTGGTGTTTGCCTGCGGGCTGATGCTCTCCCTGGCCATGTACTGGAATGTAGACCTTCACCAGAAAGGGGAGCCTGTGGACATGAAACTTGGCCGGGATGTATCGCAGCTTCCGGATATAAGACACAATCTGATCGAAACCCAGGGCAGGGGCAAGCTTTATGAAAAGCTGGGCACTGTCTACAGGGATCCCGAGACGGGAAAGCTGTTCATGCTTACTGCTGAGCAAACTACTTTGCAGAATCAATAACAATGCAACTGTTCGAACCTGTCATTGTAAAGGAGATCATCCATGGGAAATTATCAGCGTTTTATTTTTCCTTTTTCGGCTATAACCTGCCAGGAGAAGATGAAAAAAGCTCTCTTGTTAAACGCGGTCAACCATCGTATCGGTGGTGTGCTGGTGCGGGGTGAAAAAGGGACGGCCAAGTCTACGGCGGTACGGGCCCTGGCCGCCCTGTTGCCGGAGATCGAGGTGATAGAGGGCTGCCCGTTTAACTGCAATCCAGATGAGCCCGCGCGACTGTGCCACCTCTGCCGGGACCGCCTGTCGGCCGGCCGTAAGCTGGAAAAAAAGCGACGCCTGGTACAGGTTGTTGACTTGCCGGTGTCGGCCACTGAGGACAGGGTTGTGGGCAGTTTGGACTTCGAACATACCATCAGGCACGGCTGTCCCCGTTTTGAGCCGGGCCTTCTGGCCCGCGCCAACCGGGGGATCATTTATATTGACGAGATAAACCTCCTGGACGACCACATCGTAGACGTTCTTTTGGACGCCGCCGCCATGGGGGTAAATGTGGTTGAACGGGAGGGTATTTCCTTCAGCCATCCGGCAGAATTCATCCTGGTCGGCACCATGAACCCCGAAGAAGGAGACCTGCGTCCGCAGCTGCTCGATCGGTTCGGCCTTTGCGTCCAGGTGGAGGGAGTAACGGACCCCGGCCGGCGGGTGGAAATCGCCAGGCGGCGCGAAGCCTTCGACGCCGACCCCATTGGCTTTATCGCCGAATGGTCGGAAGAAGAACAGAGTTTAAGAGAAAGGATTGTCACAGCTCGCCGCTTGTTGCCGGCAGTAACCATTGCACCGGAATCGCTGGACCTGGTTGCCGGGTTAAGCATGGAAGCCTTGGTGGCCGGGCACCGGGCCGACATCATTATGGCTGCTGCGGCCCGTACCATTGCGGCCTGGAACGGGAGGGCAGAGGTTATCGAAGGGGACGTTTACGAAGCGGCCGAACTGGTATTGTTCCACCGGGCGCGGGAAGCACCTCCGCCACCCCCTGAACAGCCCGATCCTCCCCGGGAAGAACAGGAAGAGACACCGGAACAAGAGGAAGAAAACGACAGCCGGGAGCAGGAACTGCCCGAACAGCCCGAAGAGACACCACAGCTGCCGGAGCAGGAAAATATGGAGCACGGGGATCAGGAACAGCAAGAAGATCAGCAACAAGACGGCGAACAGGAAAATAATACTCCTCCGCCGGCAGCGCCCCGGGAAATGGTGTTTGCCGTCGGGCAACCATTTCCGGTAAAACGTATAAGCCTTGAAAGGGACCGCATATTGCGGAAAGGTTCCGGAAGGCGCTCACGCACCAGTACCGCGTCCAAGGCGGGCCGCTATGTGCGCAGCACCATGCAGCGCAAAAACGATGACCTTGCCTTTGACGCCACCATGCGGGCGGCTGCGCCGTACCAGGTGCGCCGGCGGCGGTATGGGGTGGCCATTGCCATAGAATCCGGCGACATCCGGGAAAAAGTGCGGGAAAAGCGCATCGGCAACTTCTTGCTCTTTGTGGTGGATGCCAGCGGGTCGATGGGGGCTCAGCAACGGATGGTGGAAACCAAGGGGGCCATTCTCTCCCTGCTGCTGGACGCCTACCAGAAACGGGACCGTATAGGGATGGTGGCTTTCAAGGGAAACACGGCAGAAACGCTTCTGCCGCCTACCAGCAGTGTGGAAATGGCCCATAAACTCCTGGAAGAACTGCCGACGGGAGGCAAGACACCCCTGTCCGCAGGTCTTGCCAAAGCCTACGAGGTGGCCAAAGCCCACCTCTATAAAGACCCGAACATTTCGCCACTTTTAATCATCATTTCCGACGGTAAGGGCAATGTCAGCCTGGGTGCTGACAAGCCTCTGGTTGAGGCGCGCCGGGCTGCTGAAATGATCAGGGCCGAGGATAGGATCAAGACATTGGTGGTCGACGTGGAGAAAAACGGTTTCCTCACTTTTGGTCTGGCCAAAGAATTAGCCCAAATACTTGGTGCCGATTATTATAAAATTGATGACTTAAAGGCAGATACTTTGGTGCAGGCGGTAAAAAGAATGTCGGAGGCCGTGGTTGGAGAGTGGGTAAATACTTAGCGGGCATTAAATTATTATAAATTTTGACTCCTGAATTCTACTCTCTTATATCGTTAAGAAAGGTGGTTATTAAATGAGTGATTTTAACAAAATCTACCCCTTCGCCGCCATTGTCGGACAGGAAGAAATGAAAAAAGGGCTGCTGCTCAACGCTATAAATCCAAAACTATCCGGGATTCTCATCCGCGGGGAGAAAGGTACCGCCAAATCAACCGCCGTACGGGCGCTGGCGGCACTTCTGCCGGAGATCGAGGTGGTGGCCGATTGCGTATACGGGTGCAATCCGGAGGACGTAACCACCATGTGCTTAGAGTGCCGGAACCGGCTGGCCGCCGGCGAAGAACTGCCCCGGGCACGGCGGAAGATGCGGGTGGTGGACTTGCCTGTATCGGCCACAGAGGACCGGGTAGTGGGTACCCTCGATATTGAACAGGCCATCAAAAAAGGGGAAAAACACTTCGAACCGGGGGTGTTGGCACAGGCTAACCGGGGCATTCTCTATGTGGATGAGGTTAACCTGCTGGACGACCATATTGTCGACGTGCTTTTGGATTCGGCGGCCATGGGGGTCAATACTGTCGAGCGGGAAGGGGTGTCTTTCACCCACCCGGCCAACTTCATTTTAGTGGGCACCATGAACCCCGAGGAAGGCGAGCTAAGGCCCCAACTCCTGGACCGCTTCGGGCTTTGCGTGAACATTACCGGCATCCTTGATCCCGCGCTGCGGGTGGAAGTAGTCAAGCGGCGGGCTGCCTTTGAAGAAGACCCGGAAAGGTTTGCCCGGCAGTGGGAAGCAGAAGAAGAGAAACTCCGCCGGCAGATCGGCGCTGCCAAGACTCTCTTGCCAGAGGTTCGGGTATCTGACGAAATGCTCTTTTTAATTGCCAGGATTGCTGTCGAAATGGGGGTGGATGGCCACCGGGCCGACCTGGTGATGATGAAGACAGCCAAGACCATGGCGGCGTTAAATGGCCGTGATGAAGTTGGTGAAGAGGATGTGCGCTTGTCCGTAGATGTGGCCTTGATCCACCGCATGCGCCGCAACCCTTTCCAGGATCTGGCCATCGACCGGGAAAAGCTACGGGGAGTGATCGGGGGGCAGCACAGCCATGCTCATACTCACAGCCATACTCATACTCACAGCCATGACCATAGCCATCACAGCTAATCAATCAATCTAATAAATAAGGAATGCCCTAACAATTCTACCTTGAAAATAGCTTATACTGAGATGCTTATGCTGTCGGAAGCCAGAATCCAGAATTCAGAAGCCAGAATTATGGGCATTCCTTTTATGAGAACTCAGGACTCAGAATGTTCCGGGCTTTCTTTACAGCCATTCCTCTGTGATCTCTGTGGTCTCTGTGGTTTAAAAATGACCCATATTTTCATTACCTGTGGCGCCACTAAAAAGTGGCATGAGAGTCTGAATTCTGTATCCGACAGTAGCTTTATTCAGGAATAGCTTCTTCAGATTAAGAGGAGTTGGACATATGATCGAACTTCAGCAGTTGGTCAAGCAATATGGGAATATTAATGCTGTTGCCGGCCTGGACCTGAAAATAGACAAGGGGGAGATCTTTGGCTTATTGGGGCCGAATGGCGCCGGAAAAACCACCACCATCAGGATGCTGACCATGCTGACCAGGCCTTCCGGCGGGAAGGCACTGATCAACGGGTACGAGGTAACCCGGGAATTAAGTATAGTGAAAAAGGAGATAGGCGTTGTTCCCCAGCACATGAATCTGGACCTGGAACTAACGGCCCGGGAAAATCTGGAACTGCACGGACGCCTGCACAAAATGCCCGGACCGGACCGGCGGCAGAGAATTCAAGAACTTCTGGATTTTGTAGAACTGGCTGACCGGGCCAATGACCTGGCGGGAAAGTTTTCCGGGGGGATGAAGCGCCGGCTGATGATTGCCAGGGCTTTAATGCACTATCCCGGTGTATTGTTTCTGGACGAGCCGACGGTAGGGCTCGATCCCCAAACCCGGCGCAAGATCTGGGATTTGATCAGGAGAATGAACAGTGGGGGCATGACCGTACTGCTGACCACCCATTACATTGAAGAGGCGGAAATGCTCTGCCACCGGGTGGGTATCATGGACCGCGGCCGGTTGATTGCCTTGGGCACGCCGGGGGAATTAAAGAGCAAGGTAGGAGAAATGGTTGTTGAGGTATTGAACCATGGGAGAACAGAGTACAGGTTTTTCGCCGGCCGGGATCAGGCTTTGGAATACGCCGGGGGCCTGGCGGAAAATGTATTAATTCGTGAAGCCGACCTGGAAGACGTTTTTGTTGAACTGACCGGTCGCAAGGTGGGTGGTTGAAATGGATTTTTTCACGGTATTCTGGCGGGAGATGCTGGTCTTAAAAAGGACTCTTTTTAAATTCTTTGCTTCCCGCCTGGTCAGTCCCCTCCTGTACCTGGTTGCTTTCGGGTGGGGGTTGGGGCGGAGTGTTCAGGTGGACGGCGGTAGCTATCTGGAATTTGTAGTGCCCGGGATTATCGCTTTAAGCGCCATGACCACCAGCTTTAACTATGTAGGAACCTCCCTCAACATGAGCAGGCTTTACCATAAGACACTGGAGGAGTATTTAATCGCTCCCATCAGTGCATCTTCCTTTGTGATGGGCAAGGTGCTGGCCGGATGCTTCAGGGGAGTTATTGCCTCACTGATTATACTGGGCCTGGCCTTTTTGTTCGGTGCGCACATTATGGTTAACGGCTGGTTTTTTCTGGTGATTTTTTTGACCTGTTTTCTCTTCGGCGCTTTAGGCGTGGTAATCGCCATGACCATCAATTCCCATGAGGATATGGCCAACTTCTCCACTTTTGTTATTCTGCCCATGTCTTTTTTGTGCGGTACTTTCTTTTCTTCGGACAGGTTGCCGAAGGTTGTCGGTTATGTTATTGACCTATTGCCGTTAACGCACACCAGCCATTTTTTGCGGGCTGTTGCTACGGGCGGTGATTTCCCACCGGTTTCCCTGGCGACGCTACTTGGCTATACCGTGGTTTTCTTTGCGGCGGGCGTAATTACGGTGCGGAAGGCCGGGCAATAATGTCCGGGCTTGTATATTTTATACACTTTCACAAATTGTTAGGGGGGAAAACATGAAAAAGATTACAGCCATACTGTGGCACAGTCACACCACCACCATGCGGCGGGCGAAGGAACTTGTCAAAGATATCCTTGAGGTACAGGTCTACTCGGCCCGCCTCCTGGAGGAAGGAAAGGAGGACCTGGCATCGGCGCTGGCCGACATGGAAAAGGCCGACTTGATTTTCTTTTACCGGTCCGCCGCCGAGACCGTCTGGGATGAACTGGAACAGACGGTCAAAAAATTGGATAAACCTGTGGTCTGCGTGGCCCACGATCCGGCCCTGTGGACGTTTTCCACCGTCGGCCCGGAAATGATCTCCCGCTGCTACAGCTACATCGTGCAGGGCGGCGAGGAAAATTTCGCCCGGATGCTCCGCTACCTGGCCGCAGAGATGCTGGGTGAGCAACTGGAGTACGAAGAACCGGTTTCTTTTCCCTGGGAGGGAATTTACCACCCGGATTGCCCGGAATGCTTCAATACGGTGGAAGACTACCTGTCCTGGTACCGCCCGGAAGAGGCGCCTACCGTGGGCCTGCTCTTTGCCCGCAACAACTGGGTCAACGGCAACCTGGCGGTGGAAAATTTATTGATCCGCCTGCTTGAAGAAAAGGGACTCAATGTCATTCCCGCCTTCTGCTACTCTTTAAAGGATGCCGGATTGGGCACCAAGGGTTCCGGAGATGTGGTGCGGCAGTATTTCATTGATCAGGATGGACACCCGCGCATCAACGCCTTTGTCAAGCTTGTTTCCTTCTTCCTGGAAGCACGGACCAGGACCGATGATTTCCTGCGGGAGAGCGTGGCCTCTTCCGGCGTAACCCTTTTGAAAAAGCTTAACGTCCCTGTGTTCCAGCCGGTAATTTCTTTTTATCGAACGGTGGAGGATTGGGAGGAGGATCCCCGGGGCTTAAACCGGGATATCGCCTGGTGCGTGTCACTGCCCGAATTTGAAGGGGTCATCGAGCCCATCTTCATTGCCGGTGCAAAGCGGGAAGGGGAACTGGAAGTGCGTGTGCCGGCGGAAGAACGCTGCCGGCGCCTGGTGGAGCGGGTGGCAAACTGGTTAAGACTTGCCCAAAAGACGGCGTCCGAAAGAAAGATCGCCTTTATTTTGCACAACAACCCCTGCGCTTCGGTGGAGGCCACCGTGGGCGGCGGGGCCAACCTGGACACCCTGGAAAGCGTGGCCAGGATACTGCAGCGGATGCAGGAAGCGGGCTACCGGATAGAGCCGCCTTCCTCCGGTAAAGAATTAATCGACACTATTATGGAGCGCAAGGCCATCTCCGAATTCCGCTGGACTACGACGGATGAGATCGTCGGCAAGGGAGGGGCTTTAAAACTCATGCCGGTGGAGGAGTACCGGGAGTGGTTCGACACTTTGTCGCCGCAGGTAAAAGAACGCCTCACCGGCGCCTGGGGCGCCCCGCCCGGAGAAGCCAAAAACGGCGTGCCCGCCGCCATGGTCCACGACGGCAGGATAGTTATAACCGGAGTACAGTACGGGAACGCCGTGGTCTGCGTACAGCCTAAAAGGGGCTGCGCCGGGGCGCGGTGTGACGGTCAGGTCTGCAAGATACTCCACGACCCGGACATCCCGCCGCCCCACCAGTACCTGGCCACTTACCGTTACCTGGAGCGGGACTTTGGGGTGGACGCTGTTGTGCATGTGGGTACCCACGGCAACCTTGAGTTCTTGCCCGGCAAGGGCGTGGGCCTGTCCGGCGACTGCTGCCCGGACATGGCCATTGGTACCATGCCGCACCTGTATATCTACAACGCCGACAACCCGCCGGAAGGAACTATTGCCAAGAGAAGGAGTTATGCAACCCTGGTGGACCACATGCAGACGGTAATGACCGGGGGCGGGCTATACGACGGGTTGGCCGAACTGGACTGTTACCTGGAGGAGTATGAAAAGGCAAAAGTGGCCGACCCGGCCCGGGCACATATGCTGGAGCACCTGATCATCGAGGAAATCCGGAAGACCAACCTGGATAAACAGATCAGTGTAGACGGCGGCCACGACTCCTTTGCCGCCATAGCCGAAAAAGCCCACGACGTGCTTTCCGTCATCCGCAACACCCAGATTCAGGACGGCCAGCACATCTTCGGGGATTTGCCGAAAGACGGGCGCCGGGTGGAATTCATCAACTCCATCCTGCGTTTTGACGCCGGGCAGGAAATCTCCCTGCGCCGCGCCGTGGCCGGCCTCATGGACCTGGACCTGGCCGAACTTCTGGCCGACCAGGCGCGGGTTTCCCTGCGCCACGGTAAATCTTACGGCGCGCTTTTGGAGGACGTCGATACAGCGGCCAAAGCCTTCATCGCCCGGTTCCTGAAAGGGCAGGAGGTGGACGCCGGTCTGGCCCGGGAAGTTTTGGGAGACAAGTTTCTTTGCGCCGAAGCCTTACCCGCGTTGAACGCCGTCCTTCCCCGGGTGCTGGACCTCGATGCCCGCATCGAGGCTTCCCGGGAAATCGAGTCCCTCCTTTCCGGCTTTGCCGGAGAATATATCCCCGCCGGGCCCTCCGGCCTGATCACCCGCGGGCGGGACGACGTGCTGCCCACCGGCCGCAACTTCTACTCCCTGGACCCCTACCGGGTGCCCACCAGGGCGGCCTGGGAGGTGGGCAAGCGCCTGGCGGAAAAAGTCCTGGCCAAGTACCTGGCTGAAGAGGGGCGCTACCCTGAAAACATGGCCCTGTACTGGATGTGCAACGACATCATGTGGGCGGACGGGGAAGGGCTGGGCCAGATGTTTTACCTTTTGGGCGTAAAACCGAAGTGGTTGCACAACGGGCGGGTGGCCGGTGTTGAAGTGATCCCGTTGAAAGAACTGGGACGGCCCCGTATTGACCTGACTGTCCGGGTTTCCGGTATTACCAGGGACAACTTTCCCAACTGCGTGGAACTCCTGGACGAAGCCGTTCAGACAGTAGCCGCCCTGGACGAGCCAATCGAACAAAACTACGTCCGCAAACACACTCTTGCTCAACTGGGCGGGCAAAGCGATTCTCAGGCCTGGCGGGATGCCACTCTGCGCATATTCGCCTCCAGGCCCGGCACCTACCAGGCAGGCGTGAACCTGGCGGTATACGCATCTGCCTGGAAGGAAGAAAAGGACCTCGCCGACATCTTCGTCTACTGGAACGGCTACGCATACGGCAAGGACATTTTCGGCAAGGAAGCCTTCCGCCAGCTACAGGCCAGCCTTAAAACGGTGGACATCACCTACAACAAGGTGGTTGCCGACGAGCACGACCTTTTCGGCTGCTGCTGCTACTTCGGTACCCACGGAGGTTTGACCGCTGCTGCCCGGGCGGCTTCCGGCAAGGAAGTAAAGACATACTACGGTGACACCAGGGAACCGGATCATGTTGAAGTGCGCACCCTGGCCGACGAAGTCCGGCGGGTGGTGCGGACGAAACTCTTGAACCCCAGGTGGATCGAAGGGCAGAAAAGGCACGGCTACAAGGGCGCCGGAGATATTTCCAAACGTGTCGGCCGGGTTTACGGCTGGGAGGCCACCACACAGGAAGTGGACGACTGGGTCTTTGACGACATCACCAGGACCTTTATCATGGACGAGGAAAACCGCCGGTTTTTTGAAGAGTACAACCCCTGGGCGCTGGAAGAAATCGCCCGCCGGCTTTTGGAGGCCCACCAGAGAGGACTTTGGAACGCCGATCCGGAAGTTCTGGAAGGCCTGAAAGAACACTACCTGGAAATCGAAGGCTGGCTGGAAGAAAGGATGGGCGAGGTAAAAAGCGAGTTTCAGGGCGGCTCTATCGACATCCTCACCACCGGGGAGGTGGCCGACTGGGGTGCCAAGATGCAGGAGATCAAGGCCAAGCTGGGGAACTAATAACGCCTTCATTTACGGCCTTTTACCATTTTTATGAAAAACGGCTTTTCTGAAATACGCATCGCCCGATATCAAATAATTTAATCCCTTCAATAAAATGGCGATACAATCTATCGAAATTCGCCCAGAGGACTCCCGCCTCTTAGGCGGGTGGTACAACGGCAAGTGGTACGTCAACTTGACTTCGGAAATACAGGAAATCGGAGTTGTTGAAATTATTAACAAGGTTGGTATTGACGTTGGCCTTTTGACCTTTGCCGCGCTTTCTGACGGCACAAAAATCGACAACCCGCAATACTTCCGCAAGTCCGGAAAGAAATTAGCGCGGATGCAGAGGCGGCTTTCCCGCAAGAAAAAAGGTTCAAACAACCGGAGGAAAGCTAAAGCCAAAGTGACCAGGCTGCACGATAAAATAGCCAACCAGCGCAGGGACTTCCTGCATAAAGCTTCCTACGGCATAGTTAAAAGTATGACTTCATAGCTGTGGAGGACTTGTCGGTCAAGAATATGATTAGAAACCATCACTTAAGCAAAAGCATTGCCGACGCCGGGTGGGGAAAGTTTGTTGACTACCTGGAATATAAATGCCTAAAATACGGCAAGGCGTTCGTAAAAGTCCCTCCCGGCGGTACTTCCCAGACCTGTATCTGCGGCGCTCACGTACCCAAAGACCTGAGCGTCAGGGTGCATAAGTGCCCTGAATGCAGGCTGTCGCAGACCGGGACGTGGTTTCGGCAATGGTCATCTTGCAAAGAGCATGCTAAAATTTGCAGTATAAGTAGGGCCGGAAGCGCCCGAACTCACGCCTGCGGAGATCGCGTAAGACCCTTGAGGCTGCGGTCGATGAATCGGGAAGCTCCCGCCTCTGTGCGTTAGCGTAGGCGGGAGAGGCTTCACTTATATGTAAAAACTTTTTAGCATTTGGAGAAACCACAGTTTATGCATACGTAACACCCCTCGGCCCTGTTCAGTTCCTGGCCGCAAACTTCGCACCTGGGGGATCCTTCCGGCTCGTCGGCTGAATCGGGGGAATGGCCGTTGCATTGTAGATCCAGTTCCGACTTGATTTCAGCAAGCTTCCTGGCAATTGCCGAAGCGCAGGATTTCCCCGGTGATATGGCTTTTCCTTTACCCCTGGCCAGCATATACGCAGGGCAGGAGTGAGTTCCCGTTAACTGTTCGATTATTTCATCAATACCTATGCCACCGCGTATTGCCAGGCTGATTAGCCTTGATGTGGCCTCGGTGTATACCAGGCAGCCGCCGTCGGACCCGGTGGTGATGAATGTCTCCATAATTTTACCGGTATCGGTATGGTAATTGACAGTGAGGTAGATCTTCCCGCAGCCGGTGTCGAGCCGCTGGGTAATCCCGTGGGCGCTGGTGGGCCGCGGCAGTATTTCGCCGCGCTTTAATGCGCCTGCATGTTTTTGCTCTTTCCTTTTACCCACAGTTACAGTGCCTTTTTTGCAACCATCCCGGAAAACTGTGATACCCTTTAAATTAAGGTCGTACGCCAGGCGGTAGCACTTGTCGATGTCCTCCGGTGTTGCCGTGGAAGGCAGGTTGATTGTCTTGCTCACGGCATTTTCCACGTATTTCTGGACTTCCGCCTGCATCAGTATGTGGTCTTCATAGCTGATATCCTGCGCACCTTTAAAAATCACGGCAATTTCTTCCGGAATTCCCCGGACATTTTGGCAGGTGCCTTTCCTGGCCACCTCAGACAGTACTTCCCGGGGCACGTTATATTTACTGCAGGCCTCCAGAAACAGCGGGGAAAATACTTCAAATTCACCGGCCACATTGGTTTTCTTGGTGTATGCCACCGCAAAAATGGGCTCCACCCCGTACCCTTCACAACCGGCCATCGCCGTTACGCTTCCCGTCGGGGCGATGGTGATGCAGGCCGCATTGCGGCGCTTTTCGTCCGGATAATAAATACTTTTCTCCCATTCCGGGAAACAGCCCTTTTCACCGGCCAGATCCCTTGAGGCCTCATGTGCCGCCTGCTGTATGTAACGGGTTATTTGTCCGGCCAACTCCCTGCCCTCTTTTGAGTCATATGGCACCCGGGCCATGATCAGGGCGTCGTGCAGCCCGGTGAAACCGAGCCCAACTTTTCTGGTCGCCCTGGTGGCCTTTTCAATGAGCGGCAGCGGGTATTCCGCCACATCGATAAGGTTGTCCAGAAAGCGAATGGCAAGGCGCACAGTGTCTTCCAGCAACTCCCGGTTAAGGCGGCCTTCCGCCGTCATCATCCGGGCCAGGTTGATGCTGCCCAAAAGGCAGGACTCACCGGCATAGAGAGGTTGTTCGCCGCAGGGGTTGGTGCAATTCAGCGGTTTTTCCGGAACAGGGTTGTGCTGCTGCAGGCGGTCGATAAATATAATTCCCGGGTCGCCGCAGGCATGGGCCGCCGCTGCTATTTTGTGCCACAGTTCCCTTGCCCGGACGGTATCAAAAACTTGCCCGTTAAAAACCAACGGCCAGATGTCATCATTTTCCAGTGCCTCCATGAAGCGGCCGGTTATTCCCACCGACAGGTTGAAGTTGGTAAGCCCGCCCTCCAGCTTGGCGTTGATAAAGTCGGTTATTTCCGGGTGATCTACGTTCAGAATACCCATGGAAGCGCCCCTGCGCACCCCCCCTTGCATTACCATGTTGGAGGATGCGTCATAAAGCTTGATCAGTTCCACCACGCCGGAGGCCTTTCCCTTGGTGGACAGTACCAGTGACCCCCGCGGCCTTATATTGCTGAAGTTATAGCCCACACCACCCCCTGATTTGAAAACCATGGCGGTATCCCTCAAAGTTTGATACATGGACTCCAAACTGTCCTCCACCGCCAGGACAAAGCAGGCGCCGGGCTGCCAGGGACGGTCATGTTTGCCCATGTTGGCCCAGATTGGCGTTGACGGGACAAATAAAAGATCCCCTATTGCAGAGGCAAATTTTTCTTCCCACAGTTTTTGATCTTCCTTTTCTGCTCCCGCGGCAGTGCGGGCGAGGCGGTCAACGGCCTCCTCAAAGGTCTCCACCACATTGCCGTTTTCATCCCGTTGCGCATAGCGCGAATCAAATACTTTCTGCCCGTTTTCTGTAAGTTTCATAGTCATTTGCTCCTTGGCCGGCACCGACTTACCGGTATCTCTTTCCGAGTACCCCATAATTATTTTCAACGCAAAATTTGATATATCCTGTCATAGAGTAATAAAATTTCAAAATTTGCTAAACGGCGACGGGTCTTGTTATTAAATTGTTATTGATTGATTCGACACCTTTTGATACAATAGCAACATAAGGTGCAATATTTCGGCAAAATTAGTGGGGTTTATAAATTCAGAATATTATGCTGTTTCCGAATAATTATACAGGAAGGGGGCGGGTGTCAGCACGTACTCCGCAATTATCAGTTTTAAATAAAGAAAGGGGTTATGAGTTTGGAACAACAACACCATCCAAGTAATGGCGTATTAGCCATAATCGGCGTTATTGTCGCTTTTTGGGTATGTGTTACTGTCGTGTTGCTGGGCATATTCAAGGTTCATGACACATGGCCTGCGTTTATGGTATTAGTGCTTTTCTTCCTGAGCGGACAGGACACCAAAAGCTTCAAAAACATTTTTGCAGGTGGCGCGGTAGGAATCCTGCTGGCTTTTGGACTGGTAACGGGTATAGGTATTTTGGTGCCCATGGGTATCGGCATGACAGCCGCCACCCTGATCCTGGTGGCGGTGGCAATTTTCCTTATTGTGGCTCTGGGCGGAGTTGCCAACATCTTTTTCAATAATTACGCATTTATATATTTTACCATCGCACTTATTTATGCTGCCGATCAAAATCCTGTCATGTGGATTATAACAATGTTGCTGGGCGGGGCATTTCTTTCCGGGTGCATACTGCTTTCAATCAAGGGACTCACTTCTTTGATGACCAGGAAAACTGTCGGTAAGGATGCCGGGGCATAATAGTGACCTATGAGCGTGACAGGGGACGGTTCCGTGACACGGTGGGAGCTTTAGGAGGAATTGGGGGCGGGGGGATATCGGGGTTGGATGCATGTCGGCTTTGGGGGTCGTTGCCGGGGCCGGGGGATGTTTTTGTACCGGCTGCTTGCCCTCCGGTTTAACTGGCTCCAGACTCGTCGCCATACGGCCTGTCGACCGCCCTCAACGTCGCGTCCTGCGCCGTTCAGGCTGCCGTCATCGTCCTGATGACGACTCGACAGTCCGTATGGCTCCGTCGTCAAGAGCCGGATAAAAACCTCCGGAACATCCGCCGGTCCAAAAACATCCCCCTTCGTGTGTGGTCCGGAGGGGGATTGTTATTGAAGCATTTTGACCCCATGGTTATTTTCAAAAGCGGACCCATAAGTGGCCCTATTTTTGTTGGAAATTTTTTTCATGCCAATTAACCGGATCAAACCCGCCCGTTCATTCATTGCTATCATTCATCATGTTGATTTGCGGTACAGGGCGTTTGATATGTGTCACAAATAGCGCCTCGGATACATGAACAGTCAGGGCGCTTTTTCTTTATGTTACCTTTTATATGGCCTCCCGCCGATGCTTGATTCGTAAGACATAGGCAGTTTCCTGTTCGGTTATCTGTAATATTACCCGCCAGTCACCCGCTCTCAAGCGCCAAAGATCAACATTTCCTTTTAGTTTTTTAAGATCCACCATTCTCTTATTGATAACCATTTTTTCTAAGGCTAAAAAAATTCGCTTCCTGGTTATTTCGTCCATTCGGGCAATATCTTTTTCAGCCGGTTCAGTTATAACAAGTTTCATAGGCCATATTCACTCTTAACCTGTTCCCAAGACTTAACCCTGCCTTCAGCTATAGCCTTTTTCCCTTCTTCAATATCCCGCAAGTCATCTTCAGATATCGGCTCATCATCTATCGGAGGATTTTTTAAAAATTCATCCCAGGATTCTTCATCAGGTTGAATTACTAAAAATTCAAGAAAACGCTTGGCTGCTGCTATTTCCTTTTCCGGCAAGGCATCAATCAAGCGGTAAAGTTCTTCTTTTTGTACGCTCATAGCGTGGTATCCCCCTTTATTTTCGGTGAGAAAATGGTATATCTACCTGATATCATTATATCATATCACATCACAGTTCATAATTACTTAGAAACCGGGCAAACCTTGACAGTGAGAAGTGACAGGGGAGAAGTGACAGGGGACGGTTCGCTGACACACGGGCAGGCAAATAGCGGGGCAAAAAGTGGATTATGGCTACAACCTGTGAAACCAATAGGCTGATGGGTCATTGTGGGAAAAGGAATGCCTGGAATTCTGAGTTCTGAGTTCTTATACAAGGAATGCCCGGACATTCCGACTCCGACCAACCGGAAATGCGTCTTGGTCTTTCCGACCGGACGGAAATACATCTCTGGTCACTCCGACAGAATAAGCATATCAGTATAAGTCTTTTCAGGGTAGTGAAAAACAAATAGGGTTACAGGATTTCCGTCTAGTGACAAGGCTAGATTCAAAAATCCTGTAACCCTTTATTTTAGCGGTTTTGGTGCCGAAGAAGGGAGTCGAACCCTTACGGTGTTGCCACCGGCGGATTTTGAGTCCGCTGCGTCTGCCAGTTCCGCCACTTCGGCATGTTTTTTTACCAGAGTGATCTTCAGTATAGCAAGAGCTATTTTTTTTGTCAATATGGCCCTTGGCGGGTGTTTCAGGGGCGGGAGGCAATGTCAGGATCGGGTGCTGAATGGTGGCAAATTGTGAAGGAGTGTTCATGTCCCTGTCGAATATGTGAAGGTGGTTGTTTTGTGTTGGAGAGGTGGTGAGGCGGTGCACCCTGAGGATGATTTGCTGGTTGAGCGGAGCAGGAATGGGGATAGGGAGGCCTTTGACGAGTTGGTGAGGCGCTATCAGGGCAAGGTATATACCGTGGCCTACAGGTTCATGGGGAATCATGCGGATGCCGGGGACCTTGCCCAGGAGGCCTTTATCAGGGCCTATCAGGCGCTTTCATCCTTCAGGGGGGAGTGCAGCTTTGCCACCTGGCTTTACCGGATAGCTTCCAATGTCTGCCGTGATGAGATAAGAAAGCAGGGCAGGCGAAAGAAGGTTTCCCTTGATGAGATAATGGACCGGACCGGGGGCGGTCCGGTCCTGGCGGCGCGGGACCCGTCTCCGGAAGAGTCTCTGGAGATGGTGGAGATGAGGGAGATGGTTCAGGGCTACCTGGGCCTGCTGCCTGATGATCACAGGCTGATACTGGTGCTGAGGGATATTCAGGGGATGTCTTATGAGGAGATTGCACTGTCTCTGAAGTGTAATATGGGAACGGTGAAGTCGAGGTTGAACCGGGCCAGGCAGGCCTTGAAAGAGTTGGTAATCCGCCACGGGGAACTTAAAGGCCTCGGATATCGTCTACCAGTTAAGTGAAGGGGGGATGAATATGCAGTGCCAAAAAATACAGGAATTGCTATCGGCATACATTGACGGCATGCTTGATCCCCCGTTGAGGATAAAGGTTGATTTTCATCTTGAGCACTGCCGGGCCTGCAGGGAGGAGTATGACGCCCTTAAAATGGTGGTGGAGGCTGTGCGCAGCCTGCCCGGGGTGGAGCCTCCCCGGGAATTCAGGCAGGAGATGTGGAGAAAGATAGACGGGCTGGGGAAAACCTCCCCGGCCGGGCGGGGATTGCTGCAAAGGCTTGCCGTCGGCAGGTGGTCCGGCAGGGTGGCGGCCGCCGCCACCCTGGTGTTGGTGATAGGGCTGGCCGCTGTGTGGCAGGGTTGGGAGGGAAGGTTTTTGCCCCTGGGTGTCAGTGAACAGCCGGAAAGTACTGTTATGTATGATCAGGCTCCTGCGGCAGGAGATCCTGAGGGGGCGGGCGAGAGCCTGAAATTGAAATTACCCGGTGGCGCTGCTGATACGCAGTATTCCATTGCACAGGCGCCCCGGCCGGAGACGGTGGTTAAGGGCGGTAATGCCGATACTTCCCGTAAGTCTGCCGGGGGTGAGACTGCAGGAAAGGTGACGCCCCCGCAGGAGGGGGCCGGGGAAAAGACGCCGGCTGAATCGGCGGCCCGGCCGGTACAGCCGCAAGCCTCTTTCAGCGCCCGGGATAACGGGGTGACCATGATGATGACCCCGGCGGCCCGGCCGGAGACGGGGGTTATTGAAATTGTGGTGGTCAACAGGGATGAGGCCGCCCGGAAAATTGCGGAAATAGCCGGGAAATACGGGGGGACGGCGGCTGTTTTGCCCGGTTCCGGGGGGATGGAGATGGAAATGAAGGTTCCGTCCGGGAGTTATGAGGCGGCTGCCGGTGAGGTGGTAAATGCCGGCAAAATGGTCAGTGGAGAACGAAAGAGCCTGGCCGTGCCGTCCCCGAAGGCCGCGCCCAATACGCTATCCGCCCCCGGGAGCGCCGGGACGGTAACATATGAGGGCGGCGGGGTTGTGCCCGGTGAGGGGTCGGGTGATTCCATGTCCGTAATCAGGATAAGGATGAAGGAGCAACCGTAAATCATATTATATTTATCAAATGTTGGTATTGTCATTGGTGAGCAAACAATGTAAAATGATTGGGAATGTTATGATCCCTGGCGGGTCATAATATCTTAAACCGGGAAAGGAGGTTGGCTGAAGTGATGAAGGAAAAGGTGGAAGCGGTTTTAAATAAAGTCCGCCCCGCGCTGGTCAGAGACGGGGGGAATGTTGAGCTGGTGGATGTCACCAATGATGGCAAGGTTATGGTAAAGCTGGTGGGTGCGTGCGGAAGCTGCCCCATGTCAACATACACCCTTAAAATGGCCATTGAAAGGACAATCAAGCAGGAAATTCCCGAGGTAAAAGAAGTGGTTCAGGTATAATCAGTTTATAATGAACCGAAGATGACGCAGGCTGCCGACAATGTCAGGCAGCCTTTTATATTTTGAAATCATGCTTTTTAACTGATATTCTTATTCGGTAGAGAATCAAGAATCCAGAAGTGTGAGCATTCCTTGCAGATATTTTTCCGAGATCTCTGTGGCATCTTCGGTATAAAAAACTCTAATTTTTATCCCCAATTGTGCCGAATTTTCAGCATGGGATTCTACCCTGAAAATACTTATACTGAGTGAATTACGGGTCGGAAGCCAGAATTCAGAATTCAGAATCCAGAATTCCGGGCATTCCTTGTATTTTCGTTATCTGCTGGTGCCGCATTTTTGCGGCATGGATAACTACCCTGAAAATAACTAATACTGACATCTTGTGGGGTCGGAATCCAGACCCCCATGCCAATTTTATAAGTGGCACCATAAAGGATGAAAAAGCAAGATGGTTTGGGGTCGCTTGCGGGCAGGTGGAGTGTTAAACCCCGGCTGCATCATCTCCGGCTGCAACAGTCTCTAAACTCGGTCGCCAAAGGACTGCCAACCGCCTTCGAAAGTCGCGTCCAGCTCCTCTCAGGCTTTTGGCGGCGTCCAGCCGCCAAATTGTCAGTCCTTGGGCTC